>JAPKCI010000012.1 GCA_028823035.1 Rubripirellula sp. | reverse complement strand
GCAAAGCAATTTCCGCCAGCCTTGCCTGGTTACCACCTTTGACCTCGGCTGTTGCCCAACCGTTGTATTCAATGCGTGCCAGTTCCTTTCGGACTTGTTGCCAGTCAATACTTCCTGATCCCAAGGGTTGGCTGAATCCATTGCGCATTCCCTCGTTCATTGCAATCTTCAGATCGTATTCTTTGATGTCGAGCTTCTTGATCCGTGGTCCCAGAACTTCGATCCAGTGGGGTGGCCATCCCCAGCGGACAACGTTGCCGACATCAAAGTAGGCACCGACCATCGGGCTATTGATCTCGTCGATATATCTGGCCATGGCAACAGGATCAATCAGAAACGTGGCCCAGACGTTTTCCAGCAGAATCATCACCTGCTTTTCTTCGGCGTGAGGGGTGGCAACACGAATTGTCTGCTGCGTCCGTTGATAATTTTCACGGTAGCCGATTTTCTGGTTGTAAGGCACCACGTGCAGCACGGAGTTCGCGCCCAAGTACTTGGCTTGGTCGACCGCTTGTTTCAGCGTTGGGTTGTTGGAATGAATCACACCGTGGATGGGCAAGCCTGTCTGTTGGCTCGCCGCAAGGTAGGATTCGACCAGTGCCTTGTTCTTTTCTCCCAGAGCGACGCGTGTTTCGATACCATCGAAGCCAAGATCTTTCACCAGTTGAAATTTCTCTTTGACGGTCAGGTCTCCCGTCACCATGTGATACTTGACCGCTTTTTTGATCTTGCCCGCGTTTTCGCCAGCGGTGGTGTTTCTGTCCAGCGAGGCGGCGATCAGTGCAGAAGAGGACAAGAGAAAGTTGCGACGTTTCATGGTGAATCCCGACGGGGAGGTGAGGTCAAGGCAAATTACTATACACACGTCTTTCACGTTGCGTGCAACCGTTACGCAATGGTGAACCAGATCTGGATGGTATCAGGCAGCTATTTCGCATCTCTTAGATCGTGCTTGCCCGGATACAATGCAACCTGAAGGTTTGGGGTTTGTAACTTGGGATGGCAATCATGAATCGAATCTTGAATGCGGATTTTGACTGGCAACGGTGTCCTGACGCTGGGCGTCTCGTTACTGAGCGAGTGGAGGCTGTCGTCGCAGATATTCCCTTTGCCAGTCACCTACGGGACAGAATGCTCAACGAAACCGGGACAAGGTTGATGGACTGGGTGGATCACCTGTGTCTTCCCGCGAACGATCCGTTGTCCGAACGGGTGTCAGGTGTTGGATATGATCTTGTAGTTGAAGGGCCAAAGGAAACCGTTTGGCGTCACCCGGGTGCTCTGTTGCCCACCATCCGGATTTTCGATGGATCCACGACGGATGTCTGCCTGAAAGTCGAAAGTGTGCCGGACTTTTTGCTGGCTCATTCATTAGCAGATACTGCAATTTGTGGCGTTCCGATGGCGCCCTTTCGGGCGGCAACGGTTGCACGATCGGGGAGGAACCAAATGCAGGTCGTTGAGCGACATGGCACGGTCGGGTTCGACGACGATGAAGTGTCCGGGGAGTTTATCGCGGCGTTGTTGGATCATGACGCGGCATTTTGCCAACGCCAACGCGAGTTTTGTGGCGGCGATACGCGGTGTGATGAAGATCCTGGGTTTGATCATGCCTTGGAACTGATCAAGACTGCGTCCAACGATTTGGGGACAGACCGCGCTTGTGATCTGTTTTTTAAAGCGGAACGCAACTACTGGCAGAGCCGAAATCATGCCGCAACAGTGCAGAAAAAACGTCAGGACAGCCTTGGGCTAGGTTGGGCCAATCATGATCACCATACCTATCGAAGCAGTCGCGAACATTTTGGCAGACTGATTGAGCTGTTCGAGCAAATGGGGTTTGCGTGCAGGGAGCGTTTTTATGGAGGGGCTGAGGCAGGGTGGGGAGCACAGGTTCTGGAGCAACCACATGCGGGGATTGTGATTTTTGCCGATGTTGATCTGTCAGCCAGTGAAATGACAGGCGATTTTGCGCACGATGGCTTGTCTGCGAGGGACGAACTGGGCACGGTGGGTTTGTGGTGTAGATTGCATGGTGAAGCGATCATGAAGGCAGGCATGCATCATCTGGAGTGCCAGTTTGATTTTGACGCTGCGAGGTCGCAGTTAGCGTCTTTCGGCATCGAAACGATGAAGCCCTTTACAAATTTTGAACATCTCAAGCAGGCGTTCACCGTCGGCGAAGTCTGGGGCATTACCCGGGGGCGGGCGGAAACGCTGCTTCAGGATGGTGTGATCAGCGCCGAACAGTTCAACCATTTTCTCGAGCAGGGATCGGTTGGCTCACACTTGGAAATATTGCAGCGGGATGATGGGTACAAAGGATTCAACCAGACGGGAATCAGTGAGATAATTCGGGCAACTGATCCGCGTCATCGCAGGATCGGCTGACCAGTGGGTATTGAATCGGTATACTGCCGATGTCACGATTTTTGAGATTGATTTGTTCCGATCTCTTCGTCGGGGCATGCTTGGCGTTTCAGGAGACATTCAATCGCAAAGGGTCATGGTTGTGTTTGGTAACAGTGACAAACTGAATCGTCGAAGATTCACGCAAGCCACCGCTGGGATGTCGATTCCAACATTCATTCCAGGTTCTGCACTCGGTTTAGGTGATGCTGTCGCGCCGAGCGAACGCATTCGCCTTGCGGGGATTGGGATTCGGAATCGTGGGAGCAAAGTACTCGGGGCAATGCTGGCCCAACCAGACGTTCAATTCGTCGCGATCTGTGATGTGCGTGCTGACCGTCGCGCTGCTGTCAAGAAAATGGCTGACGATGCCAATGGTAACGACCAGTGCGCAACTTACATTGATATGCACGAAATGCTGGATCGTGATGACATTGATGCGGTGGTCATCGCGACGGGCGATCGCTGGCATGCGCCTGCCTCGATCCACGCTTTGCAGGCCGGCAAGGATGTCTATTGCGAAAAGCCGTGTGGCATCACCATCGAGATGTGCCAGAAACTTGCTGACACCGTCGAACGGCATGGGCGTGTTTTTCAGGCGGGCACCCAGCGTCGAAATCAGAATCATTTTGCTCATGCCTGTCGCCTTGCGCAGAGCGGTGGGTTGGGCAACATCGAAACGGTACACGCGTCAATTTACGAACTGGCGAATCGTCATGATTGGCTGCCTGCTCAACCTGCACCTGCGCCCGAAGTGATCGATTGGGA
Source organism: Rubripirellula sp. (assembly GCA_028823035.1). Taxonomy (GTDB): domain Bacteria; phylum Planctomycetota; class Planctomycetia; order Pirellulales; family Pirellulaceae; genus Rubripirellula. Next base: position 51,643 of record JAPKCI010000012.1, on the reverse strand, counting down.
TCGCTGGCTGGGACCGGCGCCATGGCGTCCTTTTAATCAGTCTTACGTTGATGGTCGGTGGCGCGGGTACCACGATTTTGACTCGGGTGCCAAGTTGCTGGATTGGGGAGCCCATACGCTGGATCTTTGCCAGTGGGCTTGCGGTCAGGATGGTTCGATGCCGGTTGAGTGGGAACCTCAGCACGTACCTGGTGACAACGTGATCCACGGTCGCTATGGCAATGGGGTGAAAGTGGTGCTGAGAAAATCGGGGTGGCTTGGATTGGGAACGTGTCCCATTCGCCTTGAGGGTACTGATGGCTGGATCGAGACGGGAGACTCAGGGCGTCTGGCGGTTTCCAATGACCGCTTGCGTGGCGAATTGCCGACTCCAGCAGATGCCGGAACGATTCCTTGGAAACATGTGCGAGATTTCTTTGATTGTGTCAAGACGCGAGGGCAAACACGGGCGAACGCCAACGTGATGCGCAGTTCCCACCTCGCCTGCCACATGGCCGCTATCTCGTGGATCCTCGGAAGAAAGGTCTTGGTTGATCCAGCGCAGGAAGGCTTCATTGGTGATGACCAAGCCAACCGGATGTGCCGGCGGGCGATGCGGGCACCCTACGGGGTTTAACACTGAATCACAGGAAGCAAAGTGATACTTGCATCGGGATTAGAGTTGGCGACTGACATGTCGTTTTGGTCGAGTGAGTCGATTCTGGCGTTGATTACGCTGACCATGATGGAAATCGTTCTTGGGATCGACAACATCGTTTTCATTGCGATCATCACTGGCCGACTCCCCGCGTCCAAAAGATCTTTCGCGAGACGCATCGGCCTGTTTCTCGCCATGATCATGCGGATCCTGCTGCTGCTGATGATCGGATGGCTGATGGGGTTGCAGGCAACTGTTTTCGAACTGTCTGAGTATGCTCCGACGGCGGGGATCGCGGAGTATCTCGCCGAAGAACCCGAAATCAACGAGGTATCGGGGCGTGATCTGATTCTATTGATCGGCGGACTTTTTCTGCTCTACACTGCAGTCCGCGAAATACACCACAAGATCGAAGGTGATGAGGAAGAATCCGAACTCGGGAATCTTCCTGGTGGAAAAGAAAATACGGGTGCGTCTGCGGCACACTCCATCGGTATGGGGGGGATTCTTTTTCGGATTGCGTTCATGGACATCATCTTCTCTCTCGATTCCGTTATCACCGCTGTCGGCATGGCAAAGCACATTCAGATCATGGTATTGGCGGTGATCATTTCTGTGGCGGTCATGATCATCTTTGCAAATCAGATCAGTGACTTTGTTCAGACCCATCCTACTGTCAAAATGCTGGCACTCTCTTTTCTGATGCTGATCGGTCTGGTTTTGGTCAGTGATGCGGTGGGAACACCGATCAGCAAGGGGTACGTCTACTTTGCCATGGTGTTTTCGCTGGGTGTTGAGTTTCTCAACCTGCGCATGCAATGGAAGCGTGTTCGCCCCAGTGGTGTTGCTGAGGGTGAGACCGGGACGGTGCGGCGTCGCAAGCCGAAACCCTGAGAAAGACCGCGATAACGGCCTGATTTGATCAGTCGCTTGATTCAAACAAGTGCAGGTTTGCGACCCTGTTTCTGATCGATTCCGGTTTGGTTGGCCGTCAGTCGGATACGATGCAGTCGGACAGGCCTTTAAGAAACGCTGCATCATCCTCTGTCCCGTTAAAGGGAATACTGCCAAGAATCGGGACCGAGCAGTATTGCTCAATTTGTGAGGCGTTGCTGTTTGTCGATCCGTCTGCCGCCCCGGTAGGGTCGCAAAGGACAATGCCCAGCGGTTGGACCCCTCGTTTTGAAGCTGCTTCACAGGTCGAAAGCGTCTGATGAATGGCTCCCACACGATTGGCTGCCACGATGACCAGCGATGCATTGAATCGCTGAACCAGATCAATATTCAGCGTGCCATTGGCGAGCGGACTGAATAGACCACCGGCACCTTCGACAATCACGAGGTCGAAGCCTTCACTCCATTTTTCTAGTCCATTGACCAGTTCCCTGTCATTCACCTGTTTCTGCTCTGCAGCGGCCGCTGCGGGAGGTGCCAGTGGTGCCAGGAACCGTTGAGGGCAAACCGCATCCAGTGTCAGTGGTTTCCCGGCAGCTGTCCAGAGAGCGACGGCGTCGTCGGCGACCAACCGATTCTGTTCCATGCGACATCCGCTGGCGACTGGTTTGTAAACGCCAACCCGCCGACCTGTACTGCGAAGCAGGCGTACTGCGAGGGAAGCCACGTAAGTCTTGCCAACATCGGTGTCGGTCCCTGCAAAGAACAGCTTCGGGGGCTTACGATGTATCACGGCGGTCGGCTCTTAATTACTTGGTGGAGAAGAATTCTGTGACACGCAATGTACGCTTAACGCTCGTTCAAATGCGAGATGCCGGTTCGACGAATTCCTGTCGTGAAGCAGCAGTTCGGTGGATCGAGCGGGCTGCGGACGAGGGTGCCAATGTCGTCTGTTTGCAGGAATTGTTTACCGGCCCCTACCCTTGCCAGGCAGAAGATCATCGGATGTTCGATCTGGCGGAGTCGATCCCCGGACCCACGGTTGATGCCTTGGCAGAGGTGGCACGCCGACGTGAGGTCGTAGTCGTAGCGCCACTATTTGAACGGCGGGCGCCCGGCGTGTACCACAATTCCGCAGCAGTGATTGACGCTGATGGAAGTCTGGTCGGTGTGTACCGAAAGATGCATATCCCCGACGATCCGCTGTTTTATGAGAAATTTTTCTTCACCCCCGGCGACCTCGGCTTCAAACCCATTGAAACGAGGTACGCAAAACTGGGAATCGGGATTTGTTGGGACCAGTGGTTTCCAGAAGCTGCTCGCTTGTTCGCACTGGCCGGAGCCGAGATTCTTCTTTATCCCACCGCTATTGGTTGGATCGATGATGAAAAAGAAGAGTTTGGTGTGGGCCAACATGATGCTTGGATGATATCGATGCGAGCACATGCGATCGCCAATGGGGTGTTCCTCGGAGCTCCTAATCGCGTTGGCGTTGAGGGGCGTCTCGAATTTTGGGGCAGTTCCTTCATTGCCTCACCCCGGGGCGAGGTGATTGCTGCTGGCAACCACAGTGATGATTGTCTCGTGACGGCAGATTGTCCCCTTGATGAGCTGGATCTCGTCCGTACTCATTGGCCATTTTTGCGTGACCGGCGGATTGATGCCTACGAAGGCTTGCTCAAACGATGGATTGACTGACTCGCTTTTGTGTTCGCACCTTGCTTCGTTGGATATGTTTGGGCGGGTAATTCGTGTGATTCACGTTATCACTCAATAGCCAACCGACGTGCCGTCGGCATAGGTGGCTTGAGCTTTGACTTCCACGAACCATGTCTTGCTGTACTTCTTCACTTTGACCGCGAGCTCGTAGTCTGTTTCTGGTGCAACCCCAACGGCTCGCTCATCTTTCGATTCCGCTGCTTCGTTGATAAGACTGAGGATGGTGTCATTGGCCGCGGGATAGAGTGGGTTTGTATGCGTGTCGGTCAGTGCTATCCGCATTCCTGCCTGCAGGTCGTCAAGATTCCAGTCAATCGGTGGTTTGATTTGAATCTGAGTAGATCGTTTCAGGGCATTGCCAATTTCCCACGCAGCCTCGAATTCATCACCGTTGTGAATGTGTGTGATGCGATAGGACGGACCGTTGTCAGAGCGGACTTTGGACATGCGTTGTGCAGCGACATTGCCACTGATCGGGCCTTTGATAATCTTGGGCGCCGTCTCTGGCAGACAGCCCTGAGCGATTAGCAGACACGCAACCAACATGATACGGTTGAGAAGATGCATGGTGGCTCTGCCAAAGTGTGGGAGCGAGATAGCGGTTAATCCGATCAGTGTATCGGATTGAATTTGCACACGCTGGACATTCAGCTGGTCAGTTGAACCAAATCTTTAGGACCTAATCCACGGTTGGCTGCGATTGCTTTTTGCTCAGCCTCTGGTGAGACCAGATCATAAAAGACGTCTCTTTGCCTTGCTTCGAATCCTAGTTCCTCGATCGCTTCCCGAATTTGATCGAGTGACAAAAAGTGTACTGTCCCAGCTTCCGCAACGACATTCTCTTCGATCATCAGACTGCCCATGTCGTTGGCTCCAAACAACATTGCCAGTTGTCCGATTTTCAGTCCTTGCGTGACCCAACTGCTTTGAATACTGGGGATATTGTCGAGATACAGTCGTGCTACAGCCTGAGTCTTCAGATACTCGAACGAACCAGTAGGCGGGATGTGCGAGAGTTCGGTATTGTCAGGTTGAAATGTCCAGCAAATGAACGCAGTGAAACCACCTGTTTCGTCCTGCACTTCTCGCACACGCTCGAGGTGCTCAATCCGCTCGGCAAGCGTTTCTAAATGCCCAAACATCATTGTCGCTGTGCTGATGCCGCCTAGCTGATGCCAGACCCGCATCACTTCCAACCAGTCATCGGTCATCACTTTGCCCCGCGTGAGCTCAGCACGAACACGATCGACAAGGATTTCTGCGCCACCACCTGGAATGCTGCCGAGGCCAGCTGCCTTTAACCTCTCGAGGACCTCCTTGAGGGGCAAGTTGTTGACTTTTGTGAAATGGTGAAGCTCTGGTGGGCTAAAGCCGTGGACATTGATCTCTGGAAATGCCGTTTTGATGTCACGCAGCAGTTCTTCATACCAGTCGAGTTTGAATTTTGGATGCAGCCCGCCCTGCATCAGGATTTGATTACCTCCGAGTGCTACGGTTTCTTCTACCTTCTTCAGCAACTCTTCCCTTGGCAGGACGTAGCCTTCATCGCTCTTGGGGCCGCGGTAGAACGCACAAAAGTTGCAAACTGCCGTGCAGATATTTGTGTAGTTGATGTTTCGATCGATGTTGTACGTTCGATAGGGTTCGGGATGCATGCGACGCGAAACCTGATCGGCGGCAGAACCGATGGCTGCAAGATCGTGACTCTCGAGCAATGCGAGTCCGTCTGCGGGTGAAAGCCTCTCACCAGCGATGGCTTTGTCCAGAATTTTGCGAATGTTGGCTGCGACTGGTGCAATCATGGAAGTGTTTTTAAAGTTTCTAGGCGTTGACTGATTCGGGGTCTGGAACGAGGCCGAGGTCGGCGGCACGGGATCGAAAGGCTTCGAGCCCGAGGAGTTCGCCCGGGCCGAGTCGAAAGTGTAGATTTTCAGCAAAGTAACGGTGTAGATCCTCTTTGGTCAGCCCATGGGTGGCAGATTCTTCCGCTGCGATGTTTTCCATGTACTCGTGACCAGAGTCACGACTCGCCTCCAGCATCGTTTTCAGACTGCTGCGATCAAGCTGCTTGTCTGTTCCGTTGTCCCAGATCCCCGCGCGGGCAACCCACATCGCGAATACAAAAGGCAGTTCGGTCCATCGGCACCAGCGGTCTCCCAAATCCCATATCTCACGGTACGTTCCGCGAGCTGGGTGCATCGCGCGATCTCCTATTAGCATGATGGCATCGGCATCCACCTCTTCTGGATTTTCATCGATCCCAAGTGCAACCGTCTCGGGTCGCAGACCGTACATTTCGTGCAGGAGTACACGGACCATGGCCGCACTGGTACGACTGCCCTCATCCAACGCCAGGCGTTTCACCTGAGGTACAGGAACGCGACTTAACAGACGTACACTCCAGACCGGGCCGCGACAGGCGATGGCGGCATCCGAGATGATCTCGTACCGATCTCCCCTGAAGTATTCCACCGATGGGATTAAAGCGACGTCCAACTGCCCCGTGCGCAAACCGTCAGCGAGCCGACTGGGCAAGTCGAGCGTCAAGCTGCCCTGATCCCCCAACCGCTCTGCGAGCGTATGGATCAGCGGTTTGGTGTTGAGATATGAAACGGCGCCAATGCGAAGCATTTTGATATTCGATTCAGTTGGGCGGAGTAAATCTGCTGTTTGTTCAGTTAACCGCACAATCTGCCGGGAAAACAACGCACAGACCAGCAAAGACAGCAAGCCACCCAAGATTGTGGCTAATCACCCGTTCAGTCTACCTTCGCTCTGCCCCACCATTACACACTCTGATCGGGTTCGTCGGAAGCGGTCACCGTCTGTTGTACGCCATTGCGGGGATCGTGAAATGTGATTTTGTGAGCTTGCAAAAGGATGCGACGAGGCGGTCGATGGGCTGGGGTGCCGGAAACTACTGACTCTGAAACTGTTGACTCTGGAACCGGAGATTTCGTCAGGTGGCCAGATTGAGCGGGATCACTGGTTTCCAGTCCTTGCTCGGGTGGAATGATTGCAGCGTCCGAAAGCTGAATTCCCCCGTATTGCCAGTCTCCCACGATCGGATGGCCCCGATGAGCGGTTTGGACCCGTAGTTGATGCATTCGACCGGTTAGGGGGGCGAGTTCCAGCAAGCTACGATCAGTCGATGAATCGTAGCGACGCAGTTGCGCGTGGGTTTCGGCAAGACGAGCCCCCGAGTCCGTTGGTGCGACAATCTCGGCGTGAGACTTCCCAGCCACTTTTCTGAGGTGATCGACCCAGTTTCCCAGCAATTGCGGGCTGACTTTTCCGGTCACCGTGGCGAGGTAGAGTTTGCCTACTTTTCGGCTGGCAAACTGTTCGCTGAGCAACTTGGCAGCCCGCTTTCGGGTCGCGACCAGAACGACACCGCTCACAGGGCGGTCCAGTCGATGCGGAAACGCTAGATAATCAATGCGGTCTGCCAATTGATACCGTAGCCTAGTTTCAAGGCTGTCGATACCATCGGCCGCCTGGGTCGCGATTCCGGCCGGTTTGTGGACCACTAACGCAACTTCGCCGTCCCAGAGGATTTCAATCGTGTTGCTGATAACTTTGTTTCCCGTTTCTGAGGCAGCAGCTTCGGCAGACTGGCAACTGTCAGTTTCGATACAATTTTTGCATGTGCCAACCCGAACCAACACCCGTTCTCACCGACTCTACTGAGCCAGATCACGAGTTGTCTGTGACAGATGATACCCGGCGATTGTCCCGTGGGTCGCAGGTGAGTCCCCAGCGACCAGTACTCGTGGAGCACGCGGACGTTCGATCCACCGCAAGGGTGGGCATGCGTTGGAGTTTAAGTCTCCGCGAATACCTTGGATTCGTCACCATCGCCATGTTGACGATCGGGCTTGTGTTCACGATTCAACGTCTGCGGCGGATCGAGGCAGAAGTTACAAAGTTGCGTGCGGAAACGGGATCCTTGCAAGAGACAGGTCCGGGGCAAATCGCCGCAGTCAGAGCCCCTAGCGATCAGCCACTGACGTATCGGGTGCGAGTGCGCGTGCCAACAGGATCGGCACGGTTTCGGGTTGCCTATAGTTCGATATGGCCTCGACAATCGACCGCTCCGCTGTGGTTTGGGGCTGTTCCAGTACCCATTGGCGAGTCGATCGTAACGATTCGAATTCTTGAGGATCCACGTGATCAACGCTGGAAGATTGCAACGCTTGTCGCCAGTGTCGAGGGAAACCAGCGGATGTCCACGGTTTTACCACCCGAACAGGTGCAAATCTTCCGTGGTTCCCACGATGTGCTCAGCACCGGTGTGGGGCGAGAAACTCAGAGTGCCGTCGCGACAGAGGCAATTCGTTTGCTGGACGAAAGATGGCTGGTCGGCGAGGGGGGGCTTCTGTTGTACGGTGATAGGGCTCCGGAGAATGATCAAATCGGGATTTATGCAGAACTGCAACCCGATGTGGGGCCGCTGTGAAAAGCGTTAGACTTCTGATTCGGTTTGGAATTTCGTTTCGCATGTTGAATGCCATCCTTTTTTGTTGAAACCCCCGATTACCCATGCCCCGTGATTTCTTAAAAGGTGTAGCTGATCAGTACGATGTCGTCGTGATCGGAAGTGGGTTGGCGGGGATGACGTCCGCCAATGTTCTGGGACGTGCAGGGCACCGTGTCCTGTTGCTTGAGCAGCATTACAAACTGGGTGGACTGGCCACATGGTTCCTGCGACCCGGCGGGCATGTGTTTGATATTTCATTGCATGGTTTTCCGCACGGCATGGTCAAGTCCTGTCGTCGTTACTGGAGCCGTGATATTGCTGATCGGATTGTGCAGCTCAAGAATATCCGCTTTGACAATCCACAGTTCTCGTTGACCACCACCTTCAATCGCGAAGATTTTACACGGTTATTGACAGCCGATTTCGGCATTAAGCCGGAAACAGTCAGTGAGTTCTTTGACACTGCACGGGGAATGAATTTCTACGATGATCAAACGACGACCACTCGGCAGTTGTTTGATCGCTTCTTTCCCGGTCGCGATGATGTGGTCCGTCTTTTGATGGAACCGATTACCTATGCAAATGGATCAACTCTGGAAGACCCAGCGATCACCTATGGGATCGTATTCAGCAACTTCATGAGCAAAGGTGTTTTTATCTACGAAGGTGGCACCGAAGATTTGGTGGCACGGATGAAGAAAGAACTGCAGTCAAACGGTGTTGATATCCGGATCAATTGCGGCGTTGACCGCATTCATGTGTCTGATGGCAAAGTGTCAGCCGTTGAAACGCATGGCCGCCGTATCGGATGCCGCGCTGTGGTCAGTAATGCAAATCTGCGGACAACCGTGCTGAAAATGATCGGGGCCGAGAATCTTGATCGCGATTTCGTCGACCAGGCTCGGGCTGTCCGCCTGAATAACAGCAGCACGCAGGTTTACATGGCGTTGAAGCCGGGTGAAGAAATTGATGAATCCTCAGGTGACTTGTTTTTTACCAGCACTGCTGATGAGTTCCGAACTGACCTGTTGCTGAGTCGGGACATTACCAGTCGAACGTTCAGTTTCTACTATCCAAGAACACGCCCAGAGAAAAAAGAACGCTATGCCATCGTCAGTAGCACCAACGCCAATTGGTCTGACTGGTCTGATCTGAATGAAGAAGATTATACTGCCAGCAAAGCAGAACTCGTCGAAACGACGATCGATGCGCTGGAAAAGTACATTCCAGGCATCCGAAATAAAATCGATCGCGCTGAAGCAGCCACTCCGCGGACTTTTAATCACTACACCCAGCACGAGATGGGAGCCAGTTTTGGTACCAAGTTCGAGGGATTGGCAGTAAGCCGATCACTACCACAGCAGGTCGGTGGCATGTATCACGCTGGCAGTGTTGGTATCATCATGAGCGGCTGGTTGGGGGCGATCAATTATGGTGTGATTGTCAGTAACGAAGTCGACCAGCAACTTACCAGCGAAAGCCAACACGTTTGATCAGGACCTTTTATGCCTCTTTGTCGATATCAAGATGATCAAGGCAATGCACAGTATGCTCTGTACAAGCCCGGAGCCATCTGTCCACTTGCATCCCTGATGGATGATCCGCCTGCCGATGGGGAAATTTTTTCCCGTGGTACTGCTTGGGTAAGCAGCCTTGTTCAGCCAGAGGGATCACTTTGGGTACCTGAGCCAGAGAGACTGCTTCCAGTGGTAGGTCAACCTGGCAAGGTAATCTGTATCGGTTTGAACTACCGGGATCATGCGATTGAGTCGGGATCCGAAATTCCAACTGAGCCGGTTGTCTTCAGTAAATTCAATTCAACATTGATCGGGCATGGAGACTCGATTCGATTGCCAGCGGTGTCGAGTGAAGTTGACTACGAAGCTGAGTTGGTGGTAATCGTCGGAAAAGAGGCTAAGCATGTCGCCGCAGCCGATGCCATGGACTACGTCTTTGGGTACACGTGTGGACACGATGTTTCTGCACGGGATTGGCAGAAAGGTCGGCCTGGCGGTCAGTGGTTGCTTGGGAAAACGTTCGATACATTTGCCCCCACTGGACCTTGCATGGTGACGACTCGCGAGGTGGCTGACCCGTCAGACCTTCGTGTACGGATGCACCTCAACGGCGAGGTGGTTCAGGATAGCACCACCGCTCAGCTGATCTTTGACATTCCGACGTTGATCGAGCATCTGACCAAAATTGTGACACTGCTTCCCGGCGATCTGATCTTTACCGGTACACCACCTGGTGTGGGAGCGGCTCGCAAACCGCCTGTTTTCCTGCAACCTGGGGATGATTGCCACGTCGAGATTGAAGGAATCGGAACATTGGCCAATCGTTGTCAGGCCGATTCCTGAACCGCTTCCAATCTTGAAGGAAAATGTGGTTAGGAGTTGTCTTGGCCAGTTGAAAAAAAATCGACCGTGATGCATTATTCCTCGTCTCTTGCCGGATTGGGCTGAAGGTCAAAGTCTGGCATGGGTAATGTTGATTTGCGGTTGAACACTATGTCGCTCTACAGAAGGCCGTTCCTGCCCTGTTTCCACTTTGCAGCTCGCCTTTTTCGTTCTCAGTTTGCCCGCCCCATCACTGCCTCCCCCTTAATGGTCCAGGTTCGAGTCATGCCAATTGATACCCTGCGTATTCCTTTCCTTAGCTTCGTTGCTACTCTGTTGATCCTGAATTGCGGCCATGCCGAGGATTGGTCTCAGTACCGTGGGCCTGCCGGTGATGGCAAGTCAAGTGAATCCATTGGTGATTTGAACTGGCGGGATGGTGGGCCACGCGAAGTTTGGAAAGTCCCGGTTTCAGAAGGCTTCAGTTCGTTTGCTGTTGCTGGTGGTAGAGCTTTTACGATTGTGAAACGCGACTCGATTGAGACTCTCGTCGCGTTGGACGCCGAGACCGGTCGTGAACGGTGGACTGCGAAACTCGGGGCGAGCGAATACGGACATGATGGTGGTAACTCCGGCGCGCCGGGTAATCGCGGCGGGGATGGCCCACGCTCAACACCTTCAGTGGATAAAAATCATGTGTACGTTTACGATTCGCACATGGTGTTGTCCTGCTTTGATGCAACAACAGGACAAGTAAAGTGGCAGCACGACATCCCCAATGATTTTGCAGGCCGAAACATGAAGTGGCTCAATGCGACGTCACCTTTGCTGGACGGAGACAGAGTCTATGTTGGCGGAGGCGGGCCGAATCAAGCGTTCATTGCGTTCAATCGCGAGACGGGCGATCTGATCTGGAAAAGCGGTGATGAAATGATCACGCATGCTACACCGCATGTTACGACAGTAGACGGTGAAAAACAGGTCATCTTTTTCACGCAGTCCGGCTTGGTGTCAGTTGATGCAAGTACAGGTCAAGAAATTTGGCGTGGTGAGTTTCCCTTCAGTGTTTCGACGGCAGCATCACCGGTTAGCGAAGGAAATCAGGTTTACTGTTCGGCAGGTTATGGTGTTGGCGCAGGTTTGTTTCAGATCAACGGTTCACCGCGTGCTGAGGAAGTATGGTTCAAATCAAATGAGCTGATGAATCACTGGAGTACACCGGTCGTGCATGACGGTCATCTTTACGGCATCTTTGAATTCAAAAAGTATGGCAAGGCTCCTCTGCAATGCGTTGAATTGGCGACGGGCGAAATCAAGTGGTCTGAGCGCGGGTTTGGTCCAGGGAATTGCATCAAAGTTGGCGATAAGCTGGTGGTGCTTTCTGACGCTGGAGAGGTTGCTGTTGTCGAAGCACGATCAGACGCGTACCGCGAATTGGGACGCGCAAAAGTAATCGACGGCAAATGCTGGTCAACGCCCGCTTTCAGTGATGGTCGCCTTTACATTCGCAGTACCCAACAGGCTGCTTGTTTGGAATTGCCTTAGATCAGAGACAGATAGCTGAATCACCAGTGATGCGATTTTTCATAGGCCAGACCAGTGTCTGAGTCATACCAAATAGCGAAACCCGCGCCATTTTCGGCAACCGGGCCCTGATAGAACACGACCTCGGTTGGTCTTGGCCAGCCAAGGCCGCCGAATTCAGCATCAAATGCCTCCCGAGTCAAAGACAAAAACTGCGGTGGGACTTTGGCGTCCACGGAATACTCCCCGTACCGGTCCCAGACGCCGTCGAACCAGTCTTCCAATAAGTCGGGCTCAACCTGGAATCTGGCACGGTAGCCGCGTGCGTACTTGTCGATGGTCAACTCACGTGCGGCGGGCGGCAGGTAGCGTTCCACTCGTACGTCCCCGATATTTTGGGATGCGTCGTAATCGAAGATACCAAACCGCGATCGGTCCATGATGTTCATCACGATGCTGCACGAAGGCATGAATGCCAGCAGAACCATGGGGAAGCCCCAAAGGAAAATTCGCGATCGTTTGGCTCTCAGGACTGGTGCGATAAGCACTGCTGCCCCCAACAGTGTTGCCAACGTCCAGAACGTCACTTTAAAGGGAAGAACAAAGTGCCAAAGCATGAAGCTTCTGTTTCAACGGTTGTATAGAAAATGTGAACCACTGTAATTCGGGTTCTCGCGGAAATGATGAAAAACCAAGGTGGTCTTTCATGGGCTTGATGCACAGCGGCAAGCCAATCGGCAACTTGTAATGTCGTTCAGTATTGAATTATCGGGTCTGAGATGAATTCAATCGACCTCGTTAGCAGCACTCTTTGCGGATGCTGGTTTTGCTGCTGCAAGGTCGATGAATGGAGGTAACCTGACCGGTCAATTACTCATTGGGGTAGTCTGCGACGTAGATCGCTTTGAGTTCGGTGTAATCAGTGAACGTTTCTTCACAATTCACGCCTGCACCGGGACCGCCTGAAATCCCCTGCCCGGCATAAGGCAATCCGTAGGCGATTGTGTTGTGGCAGTTCACCTGACAGGTTCCATCGCGAAACTGTTTTGCCAAGGCTACGCCTCGTGAGATGTCCTTGGTCCAAACACTTGCTCCCAAGCCGTAGGGGGTGCTGTTGGCCAATTCCAGTGCCTGTTCTGGACTGGAAACAGGGCAGATCGTAGCGAAGGCGTGAAAGACTTCGTCGGGATTGCAGTTGATATTGGGTGATGCCCGATAAATCGCCGGTTTGATGTAATAGCCATCCCGGCCGTCCACTTCGGCGATGCCGCCATCGAGAATCGCCTGACCACCCCGAGTTACTGTCTCTTTTTGGGCCGCCAGAATTCGTGAACGTTGCGTCGCATTGATCACCGCTCCCAGTTGGGTTCCTTCCTCGGCCTGGTAGCCAATCTTCAAGTCGGTGAAGAACTCTCGCTGCGCGTCGATGAAGTCGTCCGCAATTTTTTGGTCGACAAAGACACGATGGATGGTGCAGCAGGTCTGCCCGAAGTGTTGGTTCGTATGACGACCAATCATCCGAGCGACGAGCTGTGGGTCCGCGTCGTCCAGAACGACGGCAGCTCCGTTTCCGCCCATCTCTCGCTTCACGCGGGTACCGTGTCGGTCGCACGTTCGCAGGATATGTTGCCCCACACCTGGAGAGCCTGTGAATGAGATGTATCGAATGCCGGAATGCTCGGCCATGAACTGTCCCGTCAGTTCACCACGACCTGGCAGTACGTTGACGACACCGGGTGGGAATCCGGCTTCTTCGGCAAGTTTGCCAATGTACAACGCCGACAGAGGTGTATCCTCAGCTGGTTTGATCAGGACGCAGTTACCTGACAACAAAGCTGGGAACATGAACCATGAAGTCAGCACGATTGGGTAATTCCAGGGAATGATTCCTGCTACCACGCCCCACGGCTCGCGATAGGTATATCCCTCGATATTGTCGGCCACCTGCAGCTTTGAACCGTCACCCAAGGGAATTCTCTGCGCAACGTCGCAGAAGTATTCAGCCGTAGCACGAATCTGTGCAAAATCACCTTCGGCCAACTCCGAGACTTTGCCCCCGTCCCGGATCTCACAAGCCAGAAGAACGTTGCGGTCCCGTTCGCAGAGTTCCACCAACTTCATCACCAGTTCACATCGTTCCTCGACCGGAAAGTCACGCCACCCGCTGACACCATTTCCCCGAAAAGCGAGATGGGCCGCCTGAACAGCCTGGTCGACTTCGTCCTGACCCATTTCGCAGACCGTTGCCAGAACTTCCATTGAACCGGGATCGATGGTTTCGAAGGTTGCATTCATCGACCCTCGAACTGATTTGCCATCGATGATGCCTCCATGTGGTTTGCCGTCGTTATGGCAAAACTTCGAGAACGCATCTGGTGTGTCAAACTGGGAAGCGGTCAGCGATTGAATTTGAGTGCTCGCAGTGGACATGATTTACCCGCAGAACAGTGGAGGGAAACGATAACATTGCCAACAGGATACTGAATTCAGCCTCGTCTGTGTGCTGCCCACTGCCCGGCATTCACTGCCCGGCATTCACTGCCCCTTAACAACGAGTCCTGAGGGTCTTCCCAGCGGCGAGGCAGTCTCTGACGCCCAGCCCGGAAGCCTTGCGTCGGTTCTTGGCTATCCAATGCATTGCACAGGTTTCCTATCACGCAACTACCCCCGACCCAGACAGCACAGGTGCTCCCCCTAGACGGCACAGGTGCAGTGCGAGAGAGGGGCTGAACCCATTATGTTCCGGGCCATCGTTGCAGAACGTTTGGTCCGATTTTTTCGCAGTCTGCTGAACTGTCCGGTGGTCGGGAACAAAACTCGGTAATTCCACGGATGCGCCTGAACCGATTTAGAGTTCGGTTTCGATGACTTCCTTACTGGCACGCGTGCCTAGAGCTCCCCAAAGTCCATAGGGACTTGGCGAACCCGGTGCGCGAGGACCCGTTCGACTGCGTCGAACTGTTCCAATTGTCAGGTCTCCAGATTCCACCGAATTGGTCATGAAGATCACGGCACCATCAGACATCAGAATGTGACAGCCGCCCTGATGATTGCTGCTGGGTGGTAGCATCCCGAGCCCCGTAGCGCCGAATGCGGTGCAAACTTCTCGGTTGGGGGGCAAGATGGTGTTCATGGATGAGAAAATCGCATTGCCGTTCGCCCAGCGATACCCTCGTCCCTGATTGGCTGATACGACTCTGGTCAGGGTGGGCAGCCAGAAGCTTGGGCGTTCTGGATCGATGTCCGCTGCGCAGGCAAGAGGATTGTCCTGCACAACCGTTGGACTCAAATTGGTGCGTGCCAACGTGCGAATACTTCTGTTCCCGAGGTCAGTCATGATCTCGCCCGCCATGATTGTGTTGGAGAGACCGTCCAGGATGTCGCGAAACTTGGCAACGGTCCTGGCGACGAACACTCCTCGACCGGATGCCCTGAGTTCCTGAGCCCGGTAGCTATTTGAAACCAGACGACTGTTGAACGGTCCAGAGTCGGCGTACCGGTTGGCATCACCGAGACAGGCCGCATAGTTCGTGCGTCCCATCGCCGGTAAACCAACCCCGGGGTCACTTGGGCATCGCAGCGTTGGGATCTCGGTCATCCATGGTTTGTAGGCCGTGTTGCGCGTGTTGGTTCTCGGGGATGTATTTGTTTCATCAGTCGCCGTTGGCCCCATGGCGGGCCATAGTGGATTTCGCAACGCGGTTGGTGCAGTCAGGTCCAGACTGTTGGGGTTGCTGATCTTTTCCCAAACAGCTTGTTGTTCAATGAATGGCGTCAGGCCAACGAGAAAACTGATCGACTGATTATTGGTCCGATCCGATGCTCGATAGTATCGATCTCCGCCTTGCAGATTGCTTCCGCTGCCTCCCAACTGCTTTGGTAGTTCTTTGAAGGCTGAGTGATAGTTGTGCAATCCAAGCCCGACCTGCTTGAAGTTGTTGCTGCAACTCATTCGCCTTGCTGCTTCTCTCGCGGCTTGCACGGCTGGCAACAACAGGCCAACCAGAACACCGATGATTGCAATCACCACCAATAATTCGACAAGAGTAAAACCTGAGTGTTTTCGAAGTCTAGCAATATGCATGGCAGTATGAAAATAAGTGGGTTCGGGAAAAAAATAAATTAAAAGGGAACAAAATTCAGCAATCTATCGATGTTTAACGATCGCCATCTTCCTCGTACTTCTCTCGCATATCGTCTGCCTCTGCCTGGACATTTTCTTCATTGTTGGTCAGTTCATAATCCGTGACTGGCTCAATCACCTTGTTGCCTTGGTCCTCGCAACCAGAAAGAGAAAGGCATAGCAGGGCCGCGAAAAGAAGGGTCAGTATTTTCATGCGTTTGGTCAAGTTTGGTAGTGGCGAAATCAAATGTTGTATTCGAAAGAGTATGGTATTCGACGCGAATTATAAGAACAGCCTAACAAGCACTCACGTGCATGGGGGAATCCGAGACGAACTTTAGAGACCGGGGAACTCCTGCGGGGTGTCGGATCCGAAAGCGGGGATTATCCCTCATTCTGATCTGCTACTTGCGTTCTAATGTGCAATATTCTTGCTTTTTCGAGTTTCGTTGTTTAGCTGTATCTGAAGATTTTGATGTGGGTTGGCCACCCCCGCAGACCACCCATGAACCCTGCCTCATGGATATTGAGACTTAAACGCCAGTGTTCAGGATGGACTTCACCTGGCTTTGATTCGGTGATGGGTGCAGCAGTGCACTGCCATGAAATCGGCAGGGGGCAGTGCAACTTTACGTGGGAGCTAAGGAGCGAGAACACGCCATGGTACATCGATCATACCTGAATGACTCCAGTTTCACCCGACCCCGATCTCGCTGATGCTCCCAGTGCTGTCACCGATGCGATCCAGGTTAACGCCCATGGCCTGCGCCAAAGAAGACCATAAGTTGGCGATTGGCGTGCCCTCGCGGTAACGAACATGCTGGCCTGTTTGGATCGCACCGCCACAGCGACCTGCGATGATGGTCGGCAGGTTGTTACAGACATGGTGTTCGCCACTACTGAGACCAGAACCGAGCATGAAGGCGGTGTTGTCAAGTAAAGTGCCATTGTTTTCCTTGACTGCCTGCATCTTTTTTACCAACTGAACGAATTGTTCGATGTGAAAAAGATCCAGACGCTCCAGTTGCTTGCGAATGTTATCATTGTGCTGGCCGTGGGTCCATGAATGATGCTGAATTGGCTTCTCGAACCAGCCTTCGACATTCAGGGGAGAGCCCCATCGCTCCGGGCCGGTCATGAGTGTCGCAACCCGTGTCAGATCTGTCTGCAACGCAAGGATCATCAGGTCGCCCATGACCTGTATGAATTCGTCCCGCCGCATTGCCTGCCATGGTTTTACAGGGGACTGTGGATTCAGTTTTGTAATGTCGGCCTGTCTGCTCTTGACTCGCGAAATCTGTTTTTCAACCGTTCGCACAGAGTCGGTGTACTCATCCAGTTTGTGTCGGTCCAGCATGCTCAGACGTGGCTGCAGGTCTTTTGCATCCTCCATCACCAAATCCAGGACACTGCTGCTGTTGGCATGCTCGTCGATACGGAATAGTCGATTGAAAACCTCAGCGGGGTTGCGCAGCGATCGGGCGACGTGGCCATGTCCGAACCACGAAATGTTGTCAAAGTAAATTGACTCGCGATTGTCTTCATAGGGATTGCAGCTGAGTTCCAGCGATCGAAAGCTTGTTTCGTGACCTGTCTGGTCCGCAATGATTTGGTCGATGGTCCGTTTGAGCGGGTATCCGGCTGGTGACAACTCATCGGGCGCTGCACTGCTGAGCCAACAGGTGCTGGCTTGGGCGTGGCCGTCAGTTCCGGCAACCTTGATGCGATCCAGGTTGCTGAGAGCAAGGATGTGTTCGCGGACCGATTCAATCGGTTGAAGTGTCTGGCTGAGTGTGTAGTTTTTGCCGACTTCTGAGAGGTTCCAGGCTGATTGGACCACACCGTTAGGAATGTAAAAGAAAGCCAAGCGGCGTGGTACAGAGGCTTCGGCAGCAGTTGCCAGCCGGTTGTTCATGACTTCCAGCAGCGGCAGTGCCATGGTCACACCCACGCCTCGCAAAGCCGAGCGGCGGGATAACTTGCGAACGCTCATGGGGTCTCCTTGATGGTCGGTGCTTTTGCATGGTAGCGGAATGCACGACTCTGTACGATTTCACGAACAACGGTCGTGAATTGCCCACGGTCGGTCATGACGCTCGACACAATCTTTTCAAGGCCTGGTTCATCACTCAGTGCCAGTTCTCGACCCAACGCGTAGGATAACATGTGCTCTGAGAATGCCCGCATGAACAGTTCTGGGTGGTCGAGCAACGCATCTTTCAGATCGATGACATTTTTGAACTGCAACTTTCCCAGTAATTCTCCGCTGGAGTCGATCTTCAGTCCCGAGTTGTATTCGTTTCGCCAGCGTCCAACTGCATCGTAGTTCTCAAGGACAAAACCCAAAGGATCGATTCGTGAATGGCAGGCAGCGCAGGTCGGGGAATCTTGATGTTGCACCAGGCGCTGACGCAGCGTTAGTCCACCAGATTCAATCACACGATCATCGGCTTCAATCGGTGGGACGATGTCTGGCGGCGGCGGCGGCGGGCGATTCAGGATTACCGTTGCTACCCAGGCACCCCGCGTGATCGGATTGGTTCGCAACGGCGATGATGTCATGGTCATGGTCGCAGCCGAAGTGATCACACCACCCTGGCGGCGATCTGTCAGTCTGCGTTTTAAATATTGTTGTCGGTGCGTGTTGAATCGGTTCCGGTTTTTGCTATTTGCGAATGGTGTTTCATCGCCATACCAGGACTGGAGTTCATCTGACCGATAAGAATAGTTGCAGTCGATTAGCAGCATGATTGACCGGTCCTCCAGTATGATGCTGTCGAATAGCAGTAATGGTTCGATCATCATCTGCAAACCAAATTTCCACTGCTCGCATCCGATACGTGAATAGTATTCTGGAAAACGGTCAAAGTCGGGGACGGCGGTCACCAGTTGATCCAAACGCAACCACTGTCGGGCAAAGTTCTGGGTCAGGGCGTGACACTTTGGGTCACGAAGCATCCGGCGTGTCTGCTCATCGAGTACCTCGGGGTTGGCTAGAGATCCATCCCGGGCAACTGAAAGTAGCTCCTCATCCGGAATGCTGCTCCAAAGAAAAAACGACAGACGAGTCGCCAGTTCGTACCCATTGAGCAGCGCGGTATCTGCTGTGGCGGATGATTCGGCAAGGTAAACGAAACCTGGTGAAGCGAGAATCGCGGCGATTGTATCCTTCATTGCATGCCGAAACGAATCGGTTTCCTGCAGCCGTTGTGCAAAATAATGGTGGTATCGATTCAGCATTGGCGCATCCACAGGGATGCGAAACGCCTGTTCGAGTAGATTCTTTAGACGTTTGCGTACAACATCGCTAATGACCTCTTTGTTGTCGGTGTTTGGAGCGGAGAACAAAGATCCAGTCAGTCCGCAATATCCATCAAATTCGGGACTATGAACAATGGAACGCCCAAGACGCAGCAGGCTTTCCAAGAAAATTGGTGAAACGCCTAATTCTGCACCTCGATTGTTGAAGCCACCTTCGGCTTGGAGATCTATCGCAAAGGGAGAGACGCCGGTAAGAATTTGACGCTCAACCTGATTTTTTCCCAGCGTTCGATTTCCGATCAGCATCACGCGGGGGCTCTGCCCGGTCGACGGGGAAAAGTAGGGATCGAATGCCCGAATCGTCTTTTCAGGAAGCGGATAAATATCGCCGCGCAGTTGCAGAAGATCTCGAACCGCGTTGTTGTATTCGTAGCGGTTCATGCGCCGCATGACCGTAGCAGGGATGGTTTGATTCTGGCGAAGATATTCGGAAATCATGAACTCCATCGTTGCGATCAAAGCTGTGCGTTGAACCTCAGTCGGCTGCTTGGCGTCCTTGGGCGGCATTTCATGGTCAGACAATGCATCACGCATTAGTCGCAGGACATCGGGTGATGCATGCCATGCCTGCAGTTCATTCACTTTGCCGATGTCGAATTCCGTTTCCTTGTTCTCGCCATCGTGACAGTCGATGCAATATTCAGTTGTTAACTTGGAAACTTCGCTTGAAGAGAGCTGTTCGGTGTCAGTATTATCTGCCGGAAACGATTTGGCCGGCGGTGGGACAGCGTTGTCGATTTCTTTGCTGACTGTTTTCGTCACGCTGTCAGGGGGCGGATCTTTCCGGACCAATTGCAGGAAGTCGAGTCCCATCAGGTAACCTCGGTTATTAAACTTCCGAGCCTTGGCATTGGCCCCGATCAACTTGAATCGGATCGGTTGTGTGCCCGACTTCAGACGGACGTTTTTGAATTCGAGCAATGGCGCCAGTTCCACGCGGGGATCGTACAGGTCAACGTCACGCGAAAGTGAAGATTCGGGCATCGTCAGATGAAACTTTCCGTAGTCGCCTGCAACCGTTAATTGGATCGAGATATCGTATGTCCCGTCCTCGTCCACCTCGAAAGAGCTTTCCATGGACTGACCAACCGCGCCATCCCACAGTAAGTGTGCCCCATTGCTCCATTGTTGCCCAAACGGGGACATGCCTTGGACGCGGGATGTGCCAGATATGGCGAAATCCAACTCTCCTTCGTGGCGTCTCTGCTCGCTGCCAACCGCCTGCCGCCCGCGGATTTTGTGGTAATCAAAACGCTCAACGCTGGGATCTGCAGCACGAAGGACGTGTTGACCTGCCCATCCAGTGAAACCAATCAGACTGCAGAAAAAAAACAGTCGCAGACGGGTGGGAATCGTTTTCATCAGTTGGCTTAATTGACGCGATCAAGATGGGACGGACACAGCGAATACCACATACAGGATTGGATCACGCGCTGAGCAGTGGACCGGAAGGTTAATCTCTGATTTCAGTATATACCGCGTAGGTTGTGATTGCCGGCTATTGGCGATCTGACGCATAGCGAAGCATTCGCAGGTGAATTCCACACGCTGACTCATGAGATCGCCAGAATGGATCGCGAACGCTGAAGTGCGACTGACGCAAAATTCCTTTTCGATTGCAGAGGAACCTGTGCAATGTGGCAAAGCCGGATTGACTGGCTAACCGGAAAAACTTGCCTGAATTGTGGTACTGGTTGTGACAAATTTACATATTTGCAGTCTTCGAACAAATTGGTCGAAAGAGTTACCCCAACCAACTGAGCGCGTTGCCTAATCCGTCCGATAGGACTACTGGGGCTCGTCAGGTGGGAGCTCTCCGTTCTTCCTCATGGGCATTGTTATGCGAAATTCTACTACTCTTACCGCTTTGTCGTTGCTCTTGGCCAGCTTCAGCGTCCAAGTCAACTCTGCGGTTTACGCACAATATTCAGGCGTTTCGTCTTACCGGGTCCCGGTTCCCGGCGTTGGGACCAAGATCGACTATGTCGGAGATGACTTCGAAGGCGACGAATGGCGATTTGTCCACAATATGCCAAAGAGCTCTCGTGAGCTCAACGAACGAAGTAATGGTCCGATGGCCTATTCCATCAACCGCCGCTGGGCAGAGGGTCCCGAGCGTGGCCAGCCCGATGTCTTGAAAGTGATTCCAACGCCCAGCAACGGATTGCCAGGCAGCAAGAAATCGCTCCAGATCACGACTCTGCGATCAGGCATTCCAGGACGCAACACGAACGATGTCCAGCAGGATGATTTGATCCTCGGGATTGCAACTCGAATCGGATCGACACTGCAGGTTGCAGAACTCCCCAGTTGCGTGGTTCGCGTTTACTTGCCTGAACCTTCGCTTTGGGAAAATCGCAGCGGACCGCACTTTGGCATTCGGCTGGGTGCTCGCACCACTGCCCGTAAACCAAAAGAAGGTTTTTTCGCCGTCGGAACTGAAATGCGTAATGAGCCTTACTGGCCTGGTATTTGGATCCACTTCAAAAGCGAGACAAGTCGTGGAGTCGAGAAGGATTCAGCATTCCTGAAAATTCGGAGTAACTCACGCGGGATCGATTTCAAGTCCAAGGACATCCCCGCAGAGCAATTCGGTTGGTGGACTTTCGGCATGTCGATGAGCGCTGATGGGCAAGTTCATTATTTTGCCAAGCCGGGTGTCGAAGATTTGACAAAGGCTGATTTCCTGATCAGCCAGTTTCCCTATGGCTACCGGGCAGAGCGTCTGAATTCGTTCTTCTTTAATATCTGCAACAACAACAACGGTCGTACATGGTCGACTCCGTTCGTGATTGACGATCCGGAAGTGTTCGTCGTTAATTCGAGTCGCGTGGATCAGTTGGTCAAACGAAAGATCGCATCTCAACAGCGACGTACCCAGCGGACAACCTCAAGCAGTAGAAAGTAGTTCCTGCTCGAACACGATACGGCTTTGGTATGCTCTTCGGAGTGCGACCGTCAGCCTGAAAGTTTGGCAATCCCCGGATTATTCAAACGCCGCCAAGTGGATCACTCGGCGGCGTTTTTTTGTCTTCAAAGCAGATCCGGTGACGTCGTAACGCTTTGTTCCGATTGATGAACGATTCCTGGCAGTCAGCCTGGTCTGGATTGGGTTCAAGGAGTTGGTGACTTTCATTCCAGACAACGTTTTTGGGTTGCGATGAGTTCGCATGATGAAGAGTTCGTACGCTACGACACAATCTGGTAGTGCGAACTGTTGATTGTGTTGTTTGTCCCTGGTTTCTGTTTTCTATCACGGCAATGACTTAAGGCCCCAGAAGACAAGCGTTTTCTTAGTTCGCGCATTCTCGCGCAGACTTGGAAAAGCATTGGGGTTGAATCAATGTGAGCAATAGAATCGAAGGCCTTGGCAACGGCATCACTTCGGTCGATTGCAAGTAGTCGATCGATGAGCTTGTGCTTGCCTGAGTGCGGATGGGTGAGGCTGAGAGTCATGTGCATTGATGGATGTCCCCCTAGCGGCCAACCGGCGAGCGAGATATCCAAGTCCTAGGGAAAGAACACGAAGTTCTTGGCGCGGTTATCGTCAATTCGGCGTCCGCCGTGCCGGAATGCCTGCCGCTTGAAAAACAGAGTACGCAACAGCTTCGGGTATGCGGGAAGGGCCCACTCTGTACTTGGATATACTGATGTTTGGGGCGAGCAAGGCAAGGAACGATCACGGAGTCGAAAATCGTTATTGCATCGAAAGTATCGGGAATTCTCGCAGGATCTATCTGACTGAATTGCTCTGGTTTCTTGATGGTGCATCTGTGAGAGATTGCGAAAAGAGGTGAACTGCCTCGTGAGTTATCACTGGTAACAAATGGCTGCTTCGCAGTAGCGTGGCTTTCATGATGGACGAAAGAACCAAAAAGGGATGTGGAGCCGACATGATTCGCAAGATAGTAGCGAGGCACGATGGAAGGCTCGAAAACAACGGCTGGCTGGTGACTGGCGACTCAAAGGTTTACTCGTCAGTCCCCGATCACTATCACTCCGGCCTCGGTGAACTGATCTTGGTAGAGCTGGAAATGTCGGCGCAGACCTAAAGTTCGGGGTTTATCAGTGGCAATGAATGCAAACGAGCGCCCTGAAGTCCTTGGGAATCAGCCTAAGTATTGACCAATTGAACAATGAATAAGTAAGAAGCTATGAAAGTATTTTATCGTACCGAGATGTCTGCTGACTCAGGCGGATATTCGCCTTCAGCAGGCAAGCCGGATCAAGTTGTTTCTGACTGGCTATCATCGGAATCCCTCAAGGCGGAGATCGAGATCGTGTCGGATTTTGATCCTGTCACGATTGATGACATCAAGCGAGTCCATGACAGCGATTTCGTGGACGGCATCATGTCTTTGGAAATCGCAAACGGACACGGAAACACCTCGGCAGAGGTCCGTGACACGTTGCTCTGGACATCCGGCTCGCTGTACGCAGGATGTGTTGCAGCGCTATCCGATGGCGTCTCATGCTCCCCCACGAGTGGATTTCACCACTCATGCTACGACGATTGTCACGGATTCTGCACGTTCAATGGTCTGATGGTTGCTGCCGCAAAGGTAATTGACGAAGGACTAGCCAAGGATGTCTTGATCGTCGATTTCGATGCTCATTGGGGAGACGGAACTGCCGATATATTGAAAAAGTTTCCGGCACTGCTATCTGCCGTAGATAACCTACACGCATCTGACCTTCCTGCATCGGAGTTTCTCGATTGGATCGAGGATGTTTTGTCGCTCGGCCCAAGGCCGGACCTCGTGATATATCAGGCAGGCGCTGACTTGCACGAAGACGATCCATTACACGCTGGCTATCTGAACAGCGAACAGATGCGACTTCGAGATCGACTCGTATTCAAGTGGTGCAAGGACGAGGGCATCCCGGTTTGCTGGAACTTGGCTGGAGGATACCAGCGAGACGAGGATGGAGGAATATCGAAAGTTCTTGACATCCACAGGGCAACCGCTGAAGAAGCTATTTACTAATCCACTACAGAGCGATCAGCGGCGAACGCTCGACGAAGAATCAAAAACAAAGGCCAGAAACAGGAGAATGCTATGACAGGGATAGATTACGGATATGGTGTAACGAATATCGATCTAGACACGGGGTTTCGATTTGGATGTATGTCAGCGAACCACGAGAGTCTGGAGGATGGTTTTTGGATGTCGTCGAGATGAACTATACGCCTAGTTGTCCAAGTTGTGGAAATGAAGCACTTTCCTTCGACGATGACAGCTTGCCTCCTGAAGAGATCTTCGAGAAAATGGCTGCGTTGTTAAGAATGATCGCGCATACATTCATGATATCGATTCAATGTGAAAGCAATGTACGAACCCCCACCCGGTCACCAGGTTGTCTTCGAAACGGGTAGCCGTGGCGAATCGCTGGAATTGCGATTCGTCCTGGAGTCAATCGGGATTGCTGCGAAAATTGAGCAGTTTCGTGGCGGGTGGTTGATTGTTGTTTCTCAAGAACATGCCGCCCAGGCAGTTGACGAAATTGCCTCCTATCGCCGCGAGACGGCTGAGCAAAGCACATATCGTCGTGTGGCCATTCCGACGTATGGTGGAACGATGCTTGGTGCTTTCGGTTACGCCGGGGTGCTGATGTTGGTTGCTGTTCTCATGGGGCGATCTGTGTTCGGAATGGATTGGTGGTCGGCTGGACGAATGCAGGCGGGACTAGTCATGGAGGGGCAGTGGTGGCGGACGGTCACTGCGTTGACGCTGCATATTGACCCCGGTCACATCGGTTCCAATCTTGTCTTCGGCTGTGTATTTGGTTTGATGGCAGGGCGAGTGTTGGGCGGTGGGGTCGCTTGGTTGGTGATTGTTGTCTCCGGAGCCATTGGCAACTTGGTAAACGCCATGTTGCAGTCGGCAGAGCACACGTCGATCGGGGCATCGACAGCGGTCTTTTCCGCCCTCGGAGTGCTCGTTTCACATGCGCTGATGCCCCGGTCCGGCCTGCAGGAAACCTTTCTGAAGCGATGGAGCCCGTTGGTTGGCGGCGTTCTGCTGTTTGCCTTCACAGGCGTAGGTGGCGAGAATACCGATGTGACGGCACACGTGACTGGCCTGTTCGCAGGTCTGGTCCTGGGCTGGGGCAGTTCTGCATTACCGCCCTACTTGCTTGAGAGTCGCCGGTTGCAACGAATCGCCGGCGGAACCACGTTGATGATAGTTGCAATCGCCTGGATATTTGGGCTTTGGATCGCAGGCTGATGCCCGGAAGATCGGGTGTGGCCGAATCAAACTTGATCCCGGGTCGGGATGTTCTTTCTCGGCAATTCTGCCGCCATTCTGGGCTCGAACAGATCGTGGCCTTGATAATTACCGCCCACGGTAACCTGTCGTTTATGATGTGGCGGTGACGGCGTTTGCGTCATCGATGTTGTCACGGGATTCATGAGGCTGCAATCTGTAGCTTTAGGTTGGCATCCCGCTGGTTGAGGCACAGTCCTAGTCGCGGCCGATCACCACCGGGAAACAGACGGTGATCCAACTTTGATGGGGCTTAGCCAGGCACTGGAATGGAGGCGTCCCGAGCGATCCTTGCGGGCGTGACACACTGTGATTGATTGTTCCCGCGATGCTGTTTAACCCTTGGAATACACATGTTTCAGAGTAAGACCACCAGCATCCTTCGTGTGACGCTGTGTTCATCGATTTTGGTCGCCAGCGTTCTGGCGGGGCATCAGGTCGTGTCGGCAGCCGGTCAACCGAATATCGTGCTGATCATGGCGGACGACATGGGTTACACCGACATCGGTTGTTATGGCAGCGAAATACAAACACCTGTTCTGGACCGGTTGGCTGACAATGGGCTTCGCTTTACCCAGTTCTATAACACGTCGCGTTGCTGCCCGACTCGTGCGTCTCTGTTGACCGGACTCTATTCGCACCAGGCGGGGATCGGCTTGATGACAGGCGATCGAGGTTACGAAGCGTATCGGGGAGATTTGAATCGCCGTTGTGTGACGCTGGCGGAATCACTCGGGCTTGCGGGATATCGAAATTACATGTCAGGCAAGTGGCATGTCACACGACACACAGGTCCCAAGGCCGATCAGTCCAACTGGCCATTGCAACGCGGTTTTGATCGCTTCTACGGGACGATCACCGGAGCTGGCAGTTTCTTTGATCCCGCCACTTTGTGTCGTGGTAACCAATACATCACGCCAGTCAATGATCCCGAGTATCATCCCGAAAGTTTTTACTACACCGATGCGATTAGCGATAACGCTGCGGATTTTGTGTCGGATCATTTGCAACAACAATCGGATGATCCCTTCTTTCTCTATGTCGCGTATACGAGCGCACACTGGCCCATGCATGCTCCGCAAGAAGACATTGAGAAGTATGAGGGCGTTTACAACCAAGGGTATGAACCCATTCGCAAGGCGCGATACGAAAAAGCAATCCAACAGGGAGTTCTCGACAAACGCTGGGCAATGTCCGAAGGTACGGTCAACTGGCAAAATTTCCAACATAAAGAATGGGATATTCGTTGCATGGAAGTTTATGCTGCCATGGTTGATCGCATGGATCAGGGCATCGGACGCATCATCGATGTGTTGGAGCAAAAAGGAGCGTTGGAAAACACGCTTGTCATTTATCTTCAGGATAACGGCGGATGTGCAGAGGGGTACGGACGCGCCTCCAATGCAGACAAAAAAGAACGGTTTGACTTCAAGCCTTTTGGCCCCGACGATTTGCAAACCAAAATCTGGCCCCCCATGCAGACGCGTGATGGTCAATGGGTCAGAACCGGTCCTGAAACGATGCCCGGCGGTGAGGACACGTTTGTGGCTTATGGCGTCGGTTGGGCGAATGCATCCAATACACCCTTCCGCGGTTACAAACACGATGGTTACGAGGGTGGGATCAGTACTCCTTTTGTCGTTCATTGGCCGTCAGGTATCCCCGCAGATCAGAGAGGAGGGATTGTGCATGATCCGACTCACCTGATCGATGTCATGCCGACCCTCTTGCAAGCTGCCAAAGGTGGTTATCCAAGTGAATTTGCGGGGCAAGAGATTCAGCCCATGGAAGGTAAAAGTTTGGTCCCGGCATTTGCTGGAAAGGTGATTCAGCGTGATGCTCCTGTGGGGTTTGAGCACCATGGGAATCTGGCCCTGCGAGATGGACGCTGGAAAATTGTTTCCGCCTTCCGAAGGGATCAACCCACTCGCTGGGAATTGTTCGACATGCATGCCGATCGAACCGAGCTCAACGATCTGGCGGAACAAAATCCTGAGAAACTGAAAGAAATGGTCACCAAGTGGCAGGCGTGGGCTGATCGAGTCGGCGTGCAGCCATGGCCATTCAAAAACAAACCGTCGCGTTGATAGGAAGTCCCGTCGATCGGTGTCTCGGAGATTGATAACCCTTTTGGAAATTGATGTTTCGCGGGTTTGTCCATAGCGAGTTTGCTGTCACCAAACCGCTCGGCTATCGATCTGCAGATCATGCGATGTCCTGGCTGAATTGCCGAGCGGTAGGCCTCGTCCGCCGCAACGTGAGGGTCTCTGTCGGTCAGGATTGAAACGATGTTGACTGTTGATGTTGGTAGTGCAGGAAGCTGGGGAAATGTCTGCGGTGGAGAAACGGTTTGTATTCTTGGAAGCAGGAGTTATCGAAAAGCCATGTGGGTTGCCAATGAATTCGCAAGGTTTGGCGATATCGCGTTTTTGGACCTGATTCTCGTCGGTGTCAAACGAGGCTTCGGCGATAGGTTTGTTTACTTGGGATAAGAGTTATCGATCCTGTCTGGTAACTGCTTGATCAGGTGACGTGAGATCTTCCTTTTCCGTGCCTGAGTTTGTTCGGCTTGACCACTTGGGTTAGCCAACAGGGTTTGATCCTCCTTGCTGCCGCCGAATCAGAGTCGCCGTGAACAGTTGCCAACGTTAGACTCGTGCCGTCCGCCGTTCATTGCCAGCGACGGTTTACTGAACCTCAACCTCAGAGACGGATTCATGTTTAAACGATTCAACACTGGTTTTTCGCTCGCCAAGCAGAGTATGGGAGTCTTGAGAACCGATAAACAGTTGATCATGTTCCCGTTGCTGAGTGGCATTTGTTGCCTCATGGTGATGGCCAGTTTTGCAGTCCCCTTGCTCATGGTAGGTGGGGGAGCTGAATTGTTGGCCGAAGCGGAGCAAGAGGGGCAGGCAGGTGAGAACGCAGCAATGCAGAACCCGCTTTATCTGGTTTGTCTGTTTCTCTTTTACTTTGTAAATTACTTTGTTGTTGTTTTCTTCAACAGTGCTTTGATCGCTTGTGCGGTGAAGCGATTCTACGGTGGAACGCCAACAATTGGTGAAGGCATCAAGGCTTCCATGGCCCGCTTGCCGCAGATCGCGGGCTGGGCGTTGGTCAGTGCCTCTGTGGGTTTACTGCTCCGTGTGATTGAGGGTCGAAGCGAGCGACTTGGGGCAATTATTTCGAGCTTGGTTGGCATGGCGTGGTCCGCGCTAACCTACTTCGTTGTGCCAGTTCTGGTGGTCGAAAAAGCAGGTCCGATTACAGCCGTGAAACGATCGGCAAGTATTCTGAAAGAGTCTTGGGGAGAGTCAATGGGAGCCAGTATGGGAATTGGTTTCGTTGTGTTTCTGGCCATGATCCCCTGCTTTGGTCTGATTGCCGGTGGTGCCTTTTTGATCAACGTTATGGCGCCGCTCGGGATCGCCTTGATCGTGTTGGGGGTCCTCGCGGTTTTGGTAGTCTCGCTTGTTTCAAGTGCCCTTTCTGCAATCGCTCAAGCGGCTGTCTACATTTACGGCGCCAATGGTGACACCCCCGACGGATTCGAGACGGAAAGCCTTGGTGCTGCTTTCACGACCCGTTAGACGGGGATGCTGTCAATCGCGAACGCCGATAATCCTGACGTTCGCGGTACCGGATTTGGCGGGTTGAGATTGCCCCACGCCGGTAGCTGGCTTGGGGCGACACGTTTCGAGGAAAGGCTTGGCATTCAGGGGTCTGGTTTTATTCAGGCCTTGGGATTTTTGACGCGGCCATGGCTGAGGATAGAATGCCGTAGCTTTCTTTCAACGCTTGTGTTGCGTCATAGCCCGGCTGTTTCCAGACTTGAGAACTGACTTCAACACAGATCGAGCCACGAAAACCACCGTCGTACAGGAGGCTGCAGAGGAGTTTGTAGTCGATCGTTCCTGCAGCTCCCGGTAGCAGGAAACGCACTTTGTTCCCTTCTTTGA
Source organism: Rubripirellula sp. (assembly GCA_028823035.1). Lineage (GTDB taxonomy): Bacteria > Planctomycetota > Planctomycetia > Pirellulales > Pirellulaceae > Rubripirellula. The sequence continues at coordinate 22,378 of JAPKCI010000012.1, read as the reverse complement.
TGGCGTCCTTGACCGCCACGCCGGCCAAAATCGGCAGCGAGTCGTTGATGGTTTGCGGCAAAGTCATGTCCCGGAATAGAAAGTGACTGAAGTCGTACCACATTCGCAGGGATTTTGGGGCGCCTAGTTGCTCGATGACCCAGGCGGCTTCGGACGGCCGCGACATGGCATGACCGCGATGAGGTTTTACCGCGATCACGACACCATGCTCGGCAGCAATCTTGACCCATTCAGCGAGTCGGTCGCGGCACATCTGTTGCGACTCACGCCAACTCTTACCACCCAGAACGGTTTGGATCACGGGCGGATTGTTAGGGCTGAGCTCGCAGGCAAGTTCGCAGTCAGTCTTCAGGCGTTCCAGATCCCGTTGATGTTGTTCGGCAGAACCGAGCGGCTGAAGATGTGCCATCAATGACGCGACCTTGAGCCCTCTTTGCTGAAGTTGTTGTCTTGCTCGCTTGCGTTGTTGGGGAGTCAGCTTTTCGGCAGCCGTGTTGAAATTTGGTGCTACGCAAATTTCAATCCCGTCGTAACCGGCGTTGGCAATCTCGTCGATGGCCTTCTGCAGTGGGTGCTTTGGCAGTCCATACGTGCTGAAGGTTAGCGAGAGACCGTTACCAGAATCAGAAACAGGCGTTTGGGCGCAAGCAGGAAGCCCCAGACTAGTTGCGGTAGTTCCCACGCCAGCGATTAATTGCCGTCTGTTCAGGATTGGGTTGTGCACGGTGGTTTCTCGATCGGGTTGCCGGCATGGTTGTTCATGAATCTCGGTGTTGTCGCAGTCTCAGCGATCTTGTCGGAGTGGCTCGCGATTCTGTTTGAGACTCCGGTGGGTCCCAGAAGTGCCCTCCGACACTATCCTTATAAGGGGTTTGGAGGGGGGCCACAACGTTTCGGTGGATTTTGGACGGCCAGTGTGCTCAACAGCCACATCAAATTAGGGAGCCTTGACGGGATGGAATTACAAGCAGCGTTTGATCTTCTACTTTCTTCGGTTACACCACTCAAAGCGGTGGATGGACTGATCTGGCAGAGTCTTGGTTCAGGGGCCACCGTTCCGGGGCATCCGTGGAGCCATGGTTCCCTTACCACGCTGTCAAACAGCCGATGCGATGCGATGAGTCCACGAAGCCGTATGGTTGTGCTGCGGCGATCTGATTGCGTTGCGCGGACGATCGATTGCTACACTGACGTGCGGTCCGAGAAGATCGCGGATCTTGAATCTGCCGGCCACTCAGTATGCTGGCTGTTTTACGATCCGCTTTCCAAAATCCAGTTGCGGTTGCAGGGAACGGCCACCGTGGTGAACAACGCTGAAGCAGATGCGGCGTGGTGCGAGACTTCCTTGTACAGTCGTTCGGCTTATCTGTCGGTCGAGCCACCCGGGAAAAAAGTTGCTGGAGATGCTCCTCCCGATACCGCTGATCGCGTCGTAAATCAGGTTGACTCGGAACGTGGGCGGGAGAACTTTCGCGTGATTCGTACTCAGGTCAAAGAGGTGGACTGGTTGTACCTGCGTCAGGGAGGGCACGTTCGTGCTTTGCTGCGATATCTCGATGATGGCGATGTTGATGTTTCATGGATAGTGCCTTGATCGTGAGCGGTGAACCGGAAAAAAAGGGGGGGGCAGCCGCTCGGTATCCGGAAAATGCGTTTTTTCCAAGCTCAGGAGGAAAGGAAGTGGACGTGGTCGTACCATCAAGGTGTACGAGGCACTCGGAGTGAGTGGCTACCCGCGACGTCGATCTGAATTGTCATGAGTAAAAGATGCCTGAGCAGAAATCAGCTTGGAAGGTCGAGGTCTTCTATGATGGTCAGTGCCCTCTGTGCATGCGTGAAATACGTCTGCTTCGTCGTCTGGATCGTCATTCCCGGATTCGTTTCAGCGACATCAGTGCGGATGACTTCTCGGCCCTGACTTTTGATCGGACGATAAGTGACTTCATGGACGAGATTCAGGGCCGCCTGCCCGATGGCGAGTGGATCACGGGCGTCGAGGTCTTTCGCCGTTTGTACGCAGCTGTGGGTCTTGGCTCATGGGTCTCGCTGACGCGGTTGCCCGGTATCTCGTGGGGGCTTGATGTGGGGTATCGAGTTTTCGCTAAAAACCGACTGAAATTGACGGGGCGATGCAGCATCAATGCTTGTGGAATCGATACTTCCAATCCGGGCTCTTCACGTACGGCACAGCGATAACGTTGTATGACAACGTTGTTTCTCTGGGCCGCGTCTTGACATGATACAGGGATGAAGCGACACCTCGGGTCTGAGGCGTCTGTTCATTTTGTCACCGTTTTCATTCCTGTTGCCTGCTCAGCAGGCGGGACGCCGATCAGCTTTTCGGCTTGGCGTATTTTGACGACGGTTTACCCTCATCCGTGAGGTTACTGGTTGCCCAGAGGATTCCCCGCGTGACAAAGTCAAGGTACCGATCATCAGCAACGGTTTCATTCTGGTGTCCCAGTGAAGTGCTGAAGATGCGAGTTTTTTTGGGTCCGTACTCGTTCGTCCATCCAACGACAGCAGTTGCTTCCTTGCCTTTGGCGTCGGGGTTCTTTTTTAGCTCCTTCTTATTCGGCTGCGTCTTCTGGTTACCGTTAACCAGGACTGAGGTGCCACTATAAACGCGGACATTGTTGTACAGTTCTTCGTTGATCGTTTTCCAATTCTTCAGGCCTTTGGTGATTGGGTGGCTGGAGTCAGAGAAGATGACATCGATCGGAGTCTTGGGGCCATGTCCTGTTGATTGGACGCCAATCATTTCGTACCACGCTGCATTGTCGGCTCCAATATCCACTGGGGCGCGGAAGTTGCCAGATCGGTAACTGTGCATGGCGCAATGCAGGTTCACAGCAGGGGTTCCCGCGCGATGGGCATTAAGAATCCGGTCGATGTAGGGTTTGTCCGTGACGTTCGCTGAACACTCATCATGAATGACGACATCAAAACCTTTTGCCCAGTCATCGGATTCATAAATTTTGAAGGTAGCTTTCGTGCTGGTGTCGGAACTCAGCACCACCGTTACCTCAGCATTGATGCGTGCTTCAATTCCTTCCTTGAGCAATTTTGTCTGCGAAGTGTAGTCATGGCAGCAACCTCCGGCGACAATCAGAACCTTCAAAGAATTCTCCGCAGGTTCGGCCGCCAAGCAGGGCTTCGTTGCGAAGGCTGAAAAGGTGGCTAGTACACAAACAACGATCAGTTGAATGATCGTTGAAATATCTGGTTTCTTGGCTGACATCGGGTATCTCTAGGGGAATGCAGGTTAGCTGAGGCGGGAGTTTTTGATCCGGGTGACATTGTATTTCAAACGCCGACTGTCTGACGGGATACTGTTTTTACCACAGTTTCTGACCCGGTGAGGGTGGTTTGCGAGGTTGGTTGCTTCAGCGGTCATTGGCAATCAGTGTTTTTGGTTGAAACGCTCTGGCTGGGTGAATGTCGTTGAGTTCATCAGACCTCGGATGGTTGGCAGGTTCACCTGCATGGCGAGATCGCGGTATCCTGTAAAATTCCAAGGCTGGCTGTGTGGGGTGTACGCGGATGGTGTGTCAGTAACGGTTTGGCGTTTCTTTGCCGCAGGTGGTGGTCGTGCTTCGGTTAAATGAGCATCTGACTGGTGTCAGGATTCTGATGCTATAAGCCCGCGTCAGTTCGAGCATTACTTTCAAAAAGAAAAACAGGCTTTATGAAACTTCTGTGTTCCGTTTCGGCAACATTCATTTTGTTCACTTCGGTTGTGGGGAGTGCTGAACCTCGTGGTTTCGTGGGTGGCAGTCGATTGATGCTGGGTACACAGGTCAATCTGTCGGCGTCTGTGCGCGTGGGGGATCTTGATGATGATGACGATCTGGATGTTGTCGTCGCCAACGGAAGGCACTGGCCGCAGCAGAATTATGTGCTTCTGAATCAGTCCCGTGGGCGGTTCAATGTGCAACGACCATTGGGACGCGAACTGCGGACAACTTATGCAACTGAATTGGCTGATCTGGATGGTGATGGCGATTTGGATATCGCGGTTGGCAATGACATGGCACCCAATCAGGTATTCCTCAATGACGGTGCCGGGCAGTTTCAACCGGGCGAGACCTTTGGTGAACCCAGTAGTGTTCGAAGCTTGACGCTGGCGGACCTCGACGGTGATCAGGATGTAGATATCGTTGCCACAAGCCGTGGCAAACCAAACATGTTCTATCTCAATGGTGGGAAAGCCGGTTTCGCAAACGGTCAGCCGTTTGGCGGACCAGATGATTCAACCATCAGCGTCGCTGTTGCAGATTTGAATCAGGATGGACACAACGACTTGGTGCTTGCCAACCGCGATGGGCAACCGAATTATGCGTTACTAAATGACGGTAGAATGAACTTTGACAGAAAAGTGAGTTTCGGTACGAGCCGGGATGAGACACGCGCGATTGCCATTGGTGATATGAATGGCGATGGCAAACCAGATTTGATTGCCGGGAACATTGGTCAGCCCAATGCCGTCTACCTCGGTGATGGTGCAGGTGGATTTCAGCAGGGCGTTCCGTTTGGTCGCCCGGATGGTCAGACCTACGCTGTGACGTTGGCAGATCTGGATCATGATCAGAAGCTTGATATCGTGGTGGGCAACGTGATGCAGAGCAACGGGGTGTTTTTTAATGATGGTTCTGGTGTAGCGTTCTCTGAGGTGCGTTTTGGCAACGAGGATGGAGCCAGCTATGGTCTGGATGTAGGGGATCTGGACGGTGACGGGTTTGACGATATCGTTGTGGCGAACTCAGGGTCAACAAACCGTATCTTTTTAAACCGCCGCCGGCGGTAGTCGAGGCATGGCAATGCGACTGTACCAATTCAATCGGATGTGTTTGCTGTTGATGATTGCCACGTTTGGCATGGTCATCATGAAGTCTGACACCGTCCTCATGGCGGAAACAAACGCAATCGTCAGCAAGACCGATTGGCCTTCCTTCCGCGGCCGAGACGCCCAGGGGGTCGCTGACGGATACAAGCTGCCGGTGGCATGGAATCTCGATCCCGAGCAGGGAGAAGTCGCTGGCGTCCTTTGGCAGAGTGAAGTGCCAGGGCTAGGTCACTCCAGTCCCGTCGTGAAAGGCAATCAGGTGTTCATCGCCACTGCGATTGCAGATCAGGGTGACGCCCCGTTGCAAGTTGGCCGAGGGGGGCGACCTGATGCCGCTGATGATAACGGTCAACAGAGTTGGGTCGTGCTGTCATACGACAAACGAACGGGAAAGGAACTTTGGCGGTCGGTGGCGCACCGCGGGATCCCTCGGGCAACACGGCACGCCAAGGCTACGCACGCAAATACTAGCGTGGCCGTTCATGGCGATCGTCTGGTGGCCTTCTTTGGGTCAGAAGGGCTGCACTGCTTTGATCTGCAAGGCAATTTACTTTGGAGCCGTGACCTTGGGGTGATCAATATCAGCAAGTATGGGATTGGTTGGGGGTATGCCAGTTCGCCCGCTATTCATAAGGATCGCATTGCCGTCATTTGTGATGACCCGAGTCAACCGTTTGTTGCGGTGCTCCGCCTCGCCGATGGTGAAGAAATCTGGCGCAGTAAACGAGATGATGATTGCGAGCGAAGTTGGGGAACGCCAGCCATCTTTTCACATGGCTCGCGTACTCAGGTGGTGATTAATGGTTGGCCGTGGATTGTCGCCTACGATTTTAAAAATGGCAAAGAACTATGGCGTATTCATGGTGGAGGGGACAACCCCGTGCCAACCCCTTTTGAAGCGCATGGAGCGATTTACATTACCAATGCACACGGCGCGATGTCCCCCATTTACGCCGTCAATCCTCAAGCCAGCGGCGACATTACCCCAGCGGACGAGGCTGGTCAGGAACCGAACGAACCGGGTCATGAACCGGGAATTGTCTGGAGCACGATGCGTGGTGGTTCTTACATGTCGACGCCAGTTGTCTATGGAGATTACCTTTACCTCGGTAGTTCCAGCGGAGTCTTACGCTGCCTCCATGCACGGACGGGTCAAACGGTTTACGAGAAGCGACTGGGTTCAGGGGCCTCGCTGATCGCGTCATTGGTGGCTGGTGATGGTAAAATATATTGCGCATCTGAAAATGGAACGGTCTATGTCGTCGCTGCTGGTCCCGAGTTCAAAATTCTGGCTCGTAACCCGATGGGCCACCCGTGCTTTGCTAGCCCTGCGATTTCCGCAGGTGTGATCTATTTCCGAACGACCAGCGGTCTGGTTGCTGTGGAGCCGCTGGACGGCTGAAGCGGCTCAATGGATTCGAAGGTGCTACGGGAAGATTTTCAGCGTGAAAATGGGCTGCTGGTCGAGATGGACTCGGTTGTCCGTGCATTGAAGGACAAAGCGACCCATTTCGCGCAGGAAATATGCAGTCAAGTCCTCCAGAGCCAGCAATTGCCGGGTATGCTGCTAACTGAATTTCAACTTCGTATGTTCACATTTCGTGAGGTCCTGCCTTGAGTTTTCAATATTTTTCCCGTTCGCTCGGACTGCTGGTTTTCATTGTTTCTTTCACTGGAGTAGCGGCTGGTGCCGGGGGCGAGGCGTTTACAGATCCCGCCAAGGCTGGTCCTGATTTTGGACTTCAGGGTGAATACAAGGGAAGCGTGGAAACGCCCGATGGCGTCAAAGTCTATGGAGCCCAAGTCATTGCTCTGGGTGATGGGAAATTCAAAGTCTTCGGACTTGAGGGTGGCTTGCCGGGCGATGGTTGGAGCCGTGGTGATGGTCTGGTCACTGTTGAAGCAAAGTCTGCTGATGGCAAAATTGCAGCTGAAATGGAAAGGGCCAACCTGGTCATTGGGAACGGAAAAGTTTCGGTGTTGGTAAATGATCAGGAGTTGGGGACTCTCAAGAAGGTCGAGCGAAAGGGAGATACGCTCGGGAAGAAACCACCCAAGGGGGCAGTCGTGTTGTTCGACGGCACGTCGGCCGAAAACTTCGATGACGGTAAACTCGTCGAGGGGAAATGGCTGGGCGCTACCAACTGTGCGAGCAAGAAAAAGTTGGGCGATCACCAGTTGCATATTGAATTTCGTACTCCTTTCATGCCCAAGTCCAAAGGGCAGGGACGTGGCAATAGTGGTGTCTACATGCAAAGTCGATACGAACTGCAGGTTCTGGATTCGTTTGGTCTGGAAGGCAAGAACAACGAGTGTGGTGGGATCTATTCCATCTCGGAACCGATCGTCAACATGTGTCTGCCGCCACTGGCATGGCAAACTTATGACATTGATTTCACGGCCGCACGGTATGACACTGATGGCAAGAAAACCAAGAACGGTCGAGCAACCATCAAGCACAATGGGTTTGTTATCCATGATGATCTGGAATTGACCCACGGTACCCCTGGCCGTCACGGCGAAGGCCCAGAGCCAGATTCGCTGTTTCTTCAGAACCACGGTAATCCAGTTGTTTTCAGGAATATCTGGATTGTTGAAAAATAGTCACGCGGGCACACGGTTGGCTGAATCAATCTCGTGATGTCTATGACCATTCGACTCTCACGCCCGAGAACACCGGGCGTGAGAATTGTTTTTCTCATTTGCGTCCACTGGTTGAATGTTCGACGATGATCATGCGTCTGGCTTTGCAGGCCGGGGATGCCTGTGGATTTGTCGTATTACTGCGAACGAAGGCATCCTTGCCGAGCCGGTTCGCTCACAATACGTTGTGACGCAAGCATTGGGTTTTGCTCTGTTTGTCTGGCGGGGACATTTGTTGCGTTTGTCAAAAGCAGTGGGTAATGAAATATGAAGTGGTCTGGATTTTTACTATCCCTTTCCGCATTGGTTTGCATTTCCTGTTCTTCGAATCAGGATTCGGGAAAAATGGCGAGTGTTTTCGACACGACTTCGAATCTCGATGACAGTTCGGCGACGGCGGCTGATACGGACAACTTTGCTGGCGATGTTGGCAGCAATCTCGTTGTTAGGATTGATACGACTGACGGTTTCTCAAAGCAGTCCGATGACTTTTCGGTCGACAGATTCTCGGTTTCAGGTGATTCATTAAAACTAGTCGTAAGTTATGGCGGCGGCTGCGAGCCACATGACTTTGTTGTATGGACGAACGGTTCGCCCAGTCAGGACAAGCCGCCCACGGTAAGCATTGTGGTGGTTCATGATGCCAACGACGACACCTGCGAGGCGATCATTCAGCAGGTTCTGCTGATCGATTTGTCGCCGCTGAAAGCTTCTGTTCTCAAACAGCATCCGGAGATGAAAAACGGAATCGTGTCGATTGTGGTCCAGGGCGTTGGCCAGCCGATTCGGTATCGTTTGCAGGGAACTTGAGCAGGTTCTCGCTCGAAACAAGGTTGCTGTCGCGCAGGGTGCATGTTCAGTTGCAACTCAACTCATGCTGGCTGTTGACGAGAAGATTTGCGCAGGAGCGAAGATGATGGATGAGTTTGTCTGCGGTGGTATTTAGGAACGCAGCAAATTTCATTTCTGCATGAACAGTTCGCTTTGCACGATTTCGTGAACGGTGTCCCTTAGTCTTGCATTCTGCGATCCCAGATTTTTCACGATCCGATCAATCTCGCCCCGATCGATTGCTTCAAGTTTCCTTCCGATGGCATGCGTGAGCATCTTTGAGACCAGGCATTGAACAACCTGAATTCGGCGTCGCATGAGCATCTGCTTGAATTCAATGATGTTGGCGATTTCTTCACCAGTCGTCAGCGTGGCGGATGCGTCAATGGGAGTCCTCGATTGCTTGTAGTTGTCCCTCCATCGTCCTACCACATCAAAATTCTCAAAAGCAAATCCCATCGGGTCAATCTTGGCGTGACAGCCCTTGCACGCTTCGTGCTTGCGATGCAGATCAAGTTGTTGGCGAATCGTTGTAGCCTCGCGTGTATCAGTTGGAAGCGGTTCGACATCCGGCGGTGGGGGATTGGGTGGTGTCCCGAGGACATTCTCGAGGAACCAGACGCCACGAATGACGGGTGATGTATCAACCCCATTCGCGGTGGCAGTCATGATTCCGGGTAGTGTGAAAATGCCCCCGCGGCGCGGGTCATTTAACGCAACTTTGCGCAGCCGATCACCACGAATTCCGTCGCGTTTGTAAATCCACTTGGCAAGTGTGCTGTTCATGTAGGTGTAATCTGAATCGATGAACTGGTCGATGCGTCCATTAGATTCCAGCATCGCCCCAAAGTAGGTGGTGACCTGCTTCAAAAGCATCGGCTCCACTTTCAGGTTTTTGTAAAACTGGTAGTCACCGCCTGAGGGTGGCATTTTTCCAAGTTTGTCCAGACGCAGCCATGTTGAGGTGAAGTGTTGGGTGAAGGCAGCTGCCTTGGGGTCAGCCAGCATGCGTTCGACCTGTTGTTTGCGTTCTTGCGGGTCACTCAGTTTGCCAGCCTCTGCGAGCTCAAATAACGTAGCGTCTGGCATGGAGGACCACAGGAAGTAGCTGAGTCGGTTCGCGATCTGGTAGTCATCCAGTCGCCCCGGCTCTTCTCTTAGATAGAGGAATTGGGGTGAGCAGAGTATCGCTGCATACCCGTCTTGCATGGCCCTGATCAGACTGGGAACATCGTCCCGTGTTGCCTGCGCATCACGCTTGTCGTGAAGCCCGTCGACTGAAAGTCGGCGGTGGCTGAACCCAGGACCGCTCCAGCCAGCACGAAAACTGTTGGGTTGACCGTAGGCAAGGTATTCGACGCGGATCTTGTGCGTGCCCGGCGAGAGTTCGACCGACTGTTTTCGGTGTGCGGCTCCGTGCAGCCCGTCGTGTTCCATGATGGTCTTGCCATTGAGGATGATTCTGGCTCCATCATCCGATGCCATTTCAAACTGGTGCTGTCCTTTGGTTTCCGTGCTTAGTGTTCCCGTGAAAACAATCGCAAAATACTCTTTCAGCAGGGCTGCATGGATGTCGATGTAGCCTGCCTTCAGGTCACCAGTGCGCGTTGGCTGAAGTTTTTCGAACTCTGGGATCTTGTTCCACTTGCCCTCGTAGACCTGATATTGCAAGTCTGAGATCCCTGCGGGGATCGACACGATCGAATCGGTGTTCTGGCGAAGCACCAGTTGCACAAACGGTTCTACCTCATGCGATTCAACGGGGCGCCGAAAGGCGCGTTGGGCAAATTGTGTCATCAGTTGTCGAATTTCATCTTCTGTTCCCGATCCCGTGCCATACAGCATCCGATGGCTTTGGGGGGGCCACATGTTGATCTGTGGTGTGATGCTGATGCGGTGGATGCGCAGGTGGGGACCTGGGTAGCCATCCTTGAACAGCAGACGAGTCATTTCCAGTGGCCAGTCATCATGTCCCTGTTTATTTGTCTTTTTGTCGGGTCGCGGCCGAAAGTTTTTGGGGAGATGGTTTTCAACAATCTTTTCTGCGCGAAAGGCGCGATCGTGTGGTCCATTTTCCCAGCCGACCCAGGGAATCCAACCTTTGTCCATCCATGTTGTTGTAGTGAACGTGTGCTTGGCACCATCGGACGGGACAGTCCACAGTGTCATCGGGGTCGACGTGGGGCCTTCAATGCCGCCGTTCTTCGTGTCGGCAATGTTCAGGCACAGTTGGAATGGATCTTCCTGATCCAGCGTGATCATTTCCTGCCATGGATGGTGTGGATTGTGCGCAGAAACCTCGACACTGATCTGGTAGCGAGCAGAGAACCCAACGCCATTTCGCAACTCGGTGGGTGCAAGCCGGCCGTACCGTTCATAGCCTTGGGCGATCATGTCGAAATCGGGATTGAATTCGCGTGATACTGTTTCAATCAGGTGCTCACCATTTCGACGGCCCGTCACCAGGTGCCCGCTGAAATTCCGAGACGAGGTGTCCGGTTTGGGTTCCAGGTGCGTCGCATAAGCCAGCGTTTCCTCAGCAGCATCGAGGGTAAGTTTCAAAAGGAAATCAGACATAACCAGACGGTTGCCAAGATTAAAGAAGCCGTCTTCTTCTTCATCTTCGGGAAAGAACCGCAGGGGATCTGTGCCGGTCCGTTCAACGCTTCCATTCCCGTTGTTGTCGGTCAGCTTTGAACCCGTCGTATCGGGCCGGTAGTCAGCCCCATTGAGGTACAACAGATCTCGGAAAGTGTTTCTCAATTCGTGCCGATTCAATCGCCTCAGGACGGTGTGACCGCCGCTGCTTTGGGCTGCTTCGTAGGCCTTTGCCAATGCCGGTGTCAGTATTGCGACGACGCCGGCAACCTCTGGGGCAGTCGGTTGGGGGTGTTCTGACGGTGGCATTTCTCCGAGATTCAGTTGGTCGAGCACCGTTTGCCAAATCTCGATATTCCTGAGCAGTTGCAGGTCGTTCCCGAGCTTATCGAAACGAATCTCTCCCTCTTGCTCAGTTGCTCCGTGGCACTCGTGGCAATGCTGTTGCAGAAATGGAGTGAGCTTTTTTAGCGAGTCATCGGCAACAGACGGAGAGGTGGCCATCAAGCTGGCGACCAGAGTAACTGTGATCCCGATTGCCGTTGAAAAGCCGGCAGAGCATCGTGTTGCGGTGGGAGTCAATGACAACATACTGGCAATCGGGAGGGTTGGATTCAAGTTTGGCAAGATGCTGAACAACAGACTGGATTCTCACATCAACTTGAGCTTGGCGGTCTGTGATTCAAATTATCATTCACGTGAAATCAAAACCACGCAGGTTTCCAGTGCTCGAGCCAAATTTATCAATTTCAAGTCCACTGTTTTGCAGGATGGAAAGCAGCAGATTTGCAGCGGGGACGCGGGCTTGGTCGGCTTCTGGAAAAATCTTGTGCTCACCATGTTTAAATCCACCGCCAGCAAGTACCAGTGGAAGATTGGTTGTTGAATGCGTTCCTGATGCCATTCCACATCCATACAGAATTGCAGTGTGATCCAGCAGGGTGCCACCATTGACCATGTCTTCTTCAGCCTTCAGTAAATCCATCAGGTAGGACATCATTGAAATTTGAAAACCTTCAATTTTCTTGAGAGCTGCGACAGGTTCATCACGCTCGCCATGGTGTGAGAATCCGTGATATCCACCATTGAGTCCAAAGTCGCCATTGACGAACCCACTGGTCATCGTGACGGCTCGCGTTGAGTCGGTCTTCAGGGCGAGTGCAATGATCTCGATGATGGCCTTCAGTTGTTCTTCCGTGCCATTGCCCGGATTCGGTTCGCCCGTATCTGTCTTGGGCTTCTGGCGGTGAATCCATGGTTCCTGTTGAACGATTTTCTTTTCAAGGGTTCGGACAGAGTCGAAGTACTCTGCCAGTTTTCGTCGGTCACGCTGGCTGATGTTTGCATTCATCGCTTTGGCTTGACCCATGACGACATCCAGAATGCTGGCGTGTTGTTCGAACTGTTCTTGCTTGTCAGCCTTTGCTTGTGATGAATCTTCGAAGAACATTTTGCGGTACGCTGCCCGCAGATCGATCGAAGGAACTTGTACGCCGGTACGAGTGAAGCTGAGAAGATTGCGTTCTCTGCAGCCAAGAGTCATCGATGGAAAACGTGTTGCGGCACCATGGTGCTCAGCCAGTTTTTGGTCAAGGCTGATGTTGCCTTCCGCGTAGTTGTGCGCAAGAACCGGGCGGACGCCACTCAATAATACGGGGACTCCTTGGTGCCCACCGGTGAATCCATGGTCTAGGTTCGAAAATACAGTGAAATCTGTACGGTGCTTCTCTAGAGACTTCAGAGTCTCGGGCATTTCATAATTCACACCCGACTGTTCGAGGGCCGGAAAAAATGCCTTCTGGTAGACGCCGTAATTGTTGGACAGACAGACGAAACGCTTGACTGGTGGAGACCCTGGTATAGCTGCGCTGGACGTCGCAGGAACCGCTTCCAGCATGGGTAAGGCAATCACTACACCACTGCCGCGAAGAAATGTACGTCGTTTCCACGGGAATTGCATTGGCTTGATTCGGCGGCAGAAGGGAGCGGATCTGTGTGAATTGCTGAGGCGTTTAGTTTAGCACAAACAGTATCTGAACTCCAGAAACGTTTCAGCGATGCTCAGCTGTTGATCGTCTTCAGTAAGGATTTCTAGAGAAATCGATGCGCCAGATGTGCTCGGCTGGTCGGTGTCTGTGTTGCCAGTCCACATGTGGTACGGCTAGCCAAACAGTTCTTTGATTACTTTGCCGGAGGTGACTCGATGAGGTCGTCCTTCGCGATCTTTGAGGACTTTGGATACAGGAATTCCCAACGCATCGACGATGGTGGTTCCAAAGTCAATGGGTGTGACTGGATTTGAGCTTGGATAGGCAGCTTGGGAATCACTGGTTCCGTAGGTCATGCCACCACGGATACCACCGCCTGCCAATAGTCCTGAATAACAGTAGGGCCAGTGTTCACGGCCTGAATTGTTGACCGTGATTTGAGGCTTTCGGCCGAATTCTCCGACCCACACCACGAGTGTCTCTTCGAGCATCCCGCGTTGTTCCAAATCCTCCAGCAAAGTGCTCAACGCCATGTCGGCTGGTGGAATCAGATCATCTTTCAAACGGTTGAAATTGTTGCCGTGTGTGTCCCAGAAGTTTTTGCCATCGTTGTGCCAGGTCACTGTGACCAAGGGGACGCCGTGTTCAACCAGACGACGTGCCATCAGCACGGATTGTCCATGGGTGTTGCGTCCATAGCGATCACGAATTTTATCGGGCTCTTTTGACAGGTCGAATGCATTCCTGACTTTGGGTGAAGTCAGTAAATCAATCGCTCGAGATTGATGTGCCTGCAGATCGGTCATCGCGTTAGGTGTTGCCGCATGCATTCGTGCTCGCTGTCCATCGAGCGACTTCAGCAGTTTGTATCGAGACTGCAATCGTTCCAGTGGCATCTCAGCGGGTAAACGAAGAGTCGAAGGCTGCCAGTCAGCAGCATTCGGATCACCCGTCAACAGCATCCCGTCATGGTCTTTCCCCAGCCATCCGCCATGCTGGCCGGGGGCTTCTCCGCCAGGAGCCGCCGGGTGGAATGCTTTCCAGGGCAATGTCACAAACGAGGGGAGACCTGAATGATTGGGGCGGACTTTGGATACGAGTGAACCAATGTGGGGTGAGTCACGGTCACTTGGCGGTGTTGCGTCACTGTTGAGAACTGGAGCTGGTTGTCCGGTGACGGTTGCATGTCCGCTGGAAAGATGCGCTGGATCGCTGTGGGACAATGATCGGACAATGGCGACTTTGTCCATCTGCTGGGTCAGTCGCGAAAAATGTTCGCAGATCTGGATGCCTGGCACTTTGGTCGAAACAGGTTTGAACGGACCACGGACCTCGTCCGATGCGTCTGGCTTCAAGTCAAATGTATCCAGCTGGCTTGGGCCTCCCCACATGAACAGAAAAATGCAGGCCTTGGCAGCCTTTCGTCCGTTCATTGTCGTGTGCAGCGACATGTCGGACGCTTGCTCCTGAGCATTGGCGAGGCTCCAGAGATCCGACAAACCAAAACTGCCGATCCCTGACCCAGCCAGGATGCCCGCTTGAATGAACTTTCGACGACGCCGTAGATTCAAAGATGCAAATTCACGGCATGCACCCGAGGTTCGTTCCATATCGTGGCGCGGTTGAGCCATTGGATGTGGTTTGTTGGTGGGAGTGTGAGAAGGTGGGACCTGATTGCGGAATACGTGATGGGTGCCGATGGCGTACAGACACCATGTTGGACTCACTCACTGCTGATTCAACGTCGAATCTTAGACGATCTGGATCTCCACGTCATGTTAGGTTCGGTGCGGTTACTGAAATGACAGAGCTCAATGCTGACAGAGCTCAATGCTGACAGAGCTCAATGCTGACTGAGCTCAATGCTGACAGAGCTCAAACCTAATCGTCCATTCGCCAAAGATGCCGAAGCGGCCGGCACCCGCTATTTGTCTTATGATAGGGATTAAAGGCAGCCTGTCCCCGTTCCAAGGCCACTTATCCCGATCGGATTCGTAACATCGGGCGGGTCGACTTCAGTCAATTGGACTGCTGACGCGTTGCCTGCGTCACGACTGATTCCACGTGCCTGCCCGTAATCCTATCAATCATGAGTCCAAATCATGTTTCGGATCGCACTCATTGCCATTCTGATACTCTTCTGTCCTTTCTTCGATCTAGTGGCTGACGATCTCTCGTGGTCTCTTGACTCAGTTGATTCGGCTGGATTGACGGTGGATGGAGAAGTGACTGTCGCAAGCGGTGTGGCAAACAGCAGCGTTGTGTTTGATGGTGTTTCGCTGATTAAGGTCAACGATTCACAGGACCTCACTGCTGGTGATGCCGGTTTTACGATGACTGCTTGGGTGAATCCTTACGTTCTGAATGACCAGCAGCAGATGATTGCGGCGAAGAATCGGTACTCGCTGAATGAACGCCAGTGGGGTGTGATGCTTGATGCGGACAATTGCTTTCGCCTTTATATCTGGCAGGATCGCTGGGTGACGGTCGGTTGTTCCACGCCACCGAGTGCAGGGCATTGGCATCTGATTGGTGTGGTTGTTCGGCCGGGAAATGCAGAGCTGTGGGTGAACGGGAAACTTGCCGGACAGGCGAAACTGTCGTTTCCGATCACACAGACCAACGCTCCGTTGACGTTCGGCGGGATCGATGACAACGGTCGCATTTGGCAGAACTTGACAGGAGCGCTCGATGACATCTATCTCGTCGACAAACCACTGAACGCTGACCGGATGGCAATGTTGTACAAACCGGTTGCGGCAATTCACGATATTCCGAAGCGAGCTCTGCCGTTCACGTTGTGGACCGGGCCGCCCATTCCATCGGACGTTGAAAAAATTCCGTTCGCCCAGAACGTTGAGCATCGCACCATACATCGTCCTTCCGAAGACACTCATAAATTTCTGCATGGTGCGGCGATCGTGCAGCACAAGGGCGTGCTGTACGCCAATTGGGCCAATAGTCCGGTCAATGAGAATGGTCCGCATGAGACACTTCAGGGGCGAAGGTCAGGCGATGGCGGTGTGACCTGGTCGGACCCCGAAGTCATCGGCCCGGGTTTTAAGGGGCCAGAGCGACACAGTCACGGCGTGTTGTTCGTTCATAGCGGTCAGTTGTGGACGATTTGTGCCCGTTTCGGTGTCGGTAAGCAAGGGCGACGTTTTCCCGGCTTGCAGGCTGAGGCGTTCGTTTTGGATGAGCAAGCGGATCGCTGGAAATCACGCGGGGTTGTGATGCAGAACTGCTGGCCATACGACGAGCCGGTTCGGATGGCCAATGGGAATTTTATCACCGGTGGGCAGGACAAAGACGGCTTGCCAGTAGTGGCAATCAGCCATGGTGACGACCTGACACAATGGGATTCGATTTTGATTCCTTACGACAGTCGACTTAAGCCTAGTTTTGCCGAGACCACGGTTTGGTCTGAGGAAGGCCATGTGACGGCCGTTATACGCGGCGGCGGTGGAGTCGCATGGGTGTCGACGAGCGAAGACTATGGCCTGACATGGTCCAAAGCGAGCGCAAGTAACTTGCCCATGCCGAGAGCTAAAGCGTACCTAGGTAAACTCAGTACCGGCCAGATCTATTTGTTATCGAATCTCGGTAACCGGGACACGCTCGTGATTTCCGTGAGTCGACCTAATGAATCGACGTTGTCATCGATGTGGCGGTTACGACACGGCAAATCCCAAGCCCCTCGTTTTCCCGGTGCGGCTAAGAGCAAGCAGTGGTCTTACCCCTACGGGTATGAGCGAGATGGCAAACTGTATGTCGTCTACTCGATCGGCAAGGAAGAATGTGGTTTGACCGTCGTCCCGCTGAAATCACTCCTTCCCTGAGGATGTATCGCTATTGATTTCTGAGCGATTCAGATAGACATGTTAATGTCCAGGGATGAGTTAGTGGTAGAAATCTACGACTCTGGGATTTTTGAATGGGATCCATGTGCAACTGCCACACGGCATGACAAGTCGTTGAAAACAGAATTCCTAAACGGCTCAGATCAAAAGAGGATTCCTACCGCGGTGATGCTCACAGAATTTGTAGAATGGTGATGCTCACAGCTTTTGTAGAATACTGAACGAACCATCTGGATCAAACGTTGTTTCCCAGGCTAGCTGACGGGGACTCGCGTGTGGGGGACTCGCGTGTGGGGGACTCGCGTGTGGGGAAAAATTAATGTTCTCTTCGATACTGTATTATTCAGGATACCGTCCGGTATACTGAGGCTTGGCAGAGGACATTACGGACAGCGTATTTGTCCAGGTTGCTCACCACCGCCGTCCCGCCTTTGGTTTTCACTTTCCCGCCCCGAATTCTTTAGATTTGTCCATGAAAGATGGCTTGCCACGTGGGATTCAGTCAATGATTCTTACAGGTCCCGCGTTCATTTTCGCTGCGATTGGTCTGCTGACTGTGCCAGCGAGATCTGCGGCAGATGAAAATGCAGGAAGTGAACCCGCGGCACAGACTGTGCCGGCTGATCACGTGCTGAGGGCAAAGCAGGGGACCCTGTTGTTTAAGCAGAAAGTGCGTGGGCTTTTTACGACCCACTGCTTGAAGTGTCACGGAGGCGAATCGGTCAAGGCGGATTTTGATCTGTCGACGCGGGCTTCCCTTTTGGAAAGTGGTTACGTTGACGATGCGGCAGAAGACAGTCATCTGATGCAGGTGATTCGCCATGCTGTCGAACCGGCCATGCCATTGAAGGCCGAAAAGCTTTCCGCCGAGGCAATTGAAGTGATAGGTCAGTGGATTGATCTGGGCGCACCGTATGACAGGCCTCTGATTGAAGGAGGCAAGACAGGTGGGCCGATGGTCGTGACGGACACGCATCGAAAGTTTTGGTCGTTTTTGCCTCTTCAAAGCGGCGTTGTTCCAAATGTCAAGAACGAGCAATGGTGCCGTACGCCCATCGATCGATTCATTCTCGCAAGGCAGGAGGCTCTGGGGTTACAGCCAAATGAGAGTGCTGATTCACGGACCTTGGTTCGTCGCAGTTCGTTTGATCTGTTGGGCTTGCCGGCAACAGCCAATCAGGTCGAAACCTTTGTTGCGAGCGCCGGAGATGATGCATGGTCAAAGCATGTGCACCAGTTGCTCGAATCACCGCATTACGGGGAACGTTGGGCGCGGCACTGGATGGACGTCGCTCGTTTTGCTGAATCGCACGGTTACGAACAGGACTATGATCGACCACATGCCTATCACTATCGCGATTTCCTGATTCAGGCTTTCAATAATGATCTGCCGTTCAATCGATTTTTGGAATGGCAATTGGCTGGGGACGAATTGGCCCCCGATAATCCGTTGGCAATGATGGCTACCGGATTTCTCGGAGCAGGCGTGTTTCCGACTCAATTGACAGAAGCAGAATTTGAATCGGCACGGTACGACGAACTAGATGACATGGTCACGACGACCGGAGTTGCTTTTCTCGGCTTGTCGGTAGGCTGTGCACGTTGCCATGACCACAAGTTCGATCCGATTCCTTCCCGCGACTATTACCGGATGGCCGCGACGTTCGCGACCGCCATTCGCAGCGAACTGGAAATGGATCTGAAACCCGAGGCCAATCAGCGTCGCAAGGTTGAATACGAATCTCGTTTGGCCAAGCTTGATCAAGAGCTGAAAGATTATGAGCAAAGCGTGCTGCCAGGTGCTTTTGCCAAATGGATTGAGGACTACGACGACACAGAATCAAACTCGCCTTGGCAGACGCTACGTGTTCTGGATGTGAAATCGTCAGGCGGCTCAAAATTTGAACCACAGACTGATGGTTCGTGGTTGGCAGTCGGGAAGGCACCGGTGAAAGATGAGTTGACGGTTTTTGCCGAGTCAACTTTGATAGCGGCTTCCCGTTTGCGTGTGGAAGCTCTGACGCACAAGACGCTTCCGCGGAACGGTCCGGGGCGAGCCGACAATGGGAATTTTGCCTTGGGTAGTGTTGTGGTCTCGATGTTGCCCGGCGACGCAGAGCCGAAGCCTGATGCGCCTGCTGATTCCGGTCTCGATGTGAAGATTGCACTTAGCAAGGCGACTGCAACTCACCAGCAGAATGGTGCCGCTCTTTCTGTCATGGCATCCATTGACCAGGATCCCGTTTCGGGCTGGGCAGTCGATCGAGGCGGGATTGGCAAAGACCAGGCTGCCGTTTTTGAGTTTGCTGAGCCTGTGCAATTAGACGGTACGACCCGCTGGTCCATCCGTCTGGTGTTCAATCATCCAAATCATCGCCATGCAATGGGGCGTATTCGCTTGTCATTGTCAGGTCGGGATGACGCGCCCGTTGCCGTAGGCAGTGAGGATATCGCTCCGCAGTTGAAGGCAGCCTTGCGAGAGTCGCAAGCCAATCGTGACCGAAATTCCAAGGCCTGGAAACAGGCCCAAGAATGGTTCGCAACCACGTTGCCTGAGTGGCAACAGAAAAATAATGCGGTGGTTAATCTTGGCAAGCAGGCCACGGGTGTGCAATTGACCAAGGTGATGGTGACAAGCGAGGGTTTGCCGCACATGAAGCACCATGCCGACGGTCGTGGATTTCCCCATTTCTATCCCGAAACCCATTTGTTGAACCGTGGTGATGTTCAACAGAAGCAGGAGGTTGTCACGGCTGGTTTTTTGCAGGCTTTGACGCCAGCAAAGTTCGATGAATCGCACTGGCTGTCGTTGCCGCCAGATAATCGATCAAGAACAAGTTTTCGCAGGGCAACTCTGGCAAACTGGATGACCGATGTGGAATCGGGTGCGGGAGCGCTGGTGGCACGGGTGATCGTCAATCGTGTATGGCAGCACCACTTTGGTCGTGGCTTGGTTGCAACACCCAATGATTTTGGGGTTTCGGGTGATGCACCCAGTCACCCTGAATTGCTGGAATGGCTCGCGAATGATCTGGTTGCCCACGGCTGGCAACTCAAGCGTTTGCACCATTTGATCATGACCAGCAGCGTTTACCGGCAAACCAGTTCGCAGGATGAGATGCGAGCAAGTTTGGATCGTGAGAATCAGTTGTTGTGGCGTTGGAAGCCACGTCGGCTTGAAGCAGAAGCCGTTCGCGATTCGATGCTGGCTGTATCTGGAAAATTGGATACCAGCATGTTTGGTCCCGGCACGCTAAACCAGGATATGACCCGTCGCAGTATTTATTTCTTTATTAAGCGGAGCAAGTTGATTCCCATGATGATGTTGTTTGACTGGCCTGAGCATTTGGTCAGCATTGGACAACGCTCGAACACCACTGTTGCACCTCAGGCGCTAATGTTCCTCAATAGTCCTCAGGGCAGAAAGTATGCCGAAGCGTTGGCATCGCAATTGCCGGGTGAGTCTGTTGATGACGCAGTTCGTGCCGCTTATCGCACTGCGTTTGCAAGGTCCCCCACTGCCGAAGAAAATCTGGCTTGTGTTTCCTTTGTTGAGCAACAGGAAAGGACTTATCGTGAACAGAGAATCAAGGGTCCACGATTGGCTGCCTTGACAGACCTTTGTCAGGCGCTGATGAGTGCCAGTGAGTTTATTTATGTCGAGTAGGATCGCTTGATCATTTTGTGAGTGATTTGAACTGAATGGAGTCCGCCTGTTGGATTTCCATCGAATACACCCGTGGCATGGACCGCGTGCCATTTACTTCCCAGACCCAAATCGAGACATGACCGATTCAGTAGCCGCGATCCAGTCGCTTGCCAATTCTCGACAACTCCTGAGTCGCCGTCATCTGCTTTCCAGAGCCGGTTGTGGATTTGGCATGGTGGGACTGGCGGCGATGCTGCAGCAACAGGGAATCTTGTCACAGGCGCCTGCGGCTGAGATCGGAGAAAACCGTTCGCTCAATCCGCTGGCGCCACGAGAGGGGCATTTTCCTGCCAAGGCAAAGCATGTGATCTGGATTTTTGTCAACGGCGGACCCAGTCACGTTGACACATGGAACTATCGGCCCGCACTTACCAAGTGGAACGGCAAGTCGATTCGTGACTTTGATCCCGAATTTAAGAATACGACGGGGTTCTTCAAAAATGCCGTCGGCAATCTGATGCAGTCGCCCTTTAAATTTGAACCGCAGGGTGAGTCGGGCAAGATGGTGCCCGAGATTTTTCCGCATCTCGGTAAGCACGTCGACAAAATGGCTTTTCTGTTGTCCGGGCATACGGAATCCAATAACCACTCCCCTGCCCTGTTTGCGATGAATACCGGCATGCCGCGAATGGGATTTCCCTGCGTTGGTTCGTGGACCACCTATGGTCTTGGCAGCGAAAGCAGTAATCTTCCTGGCTTTGTTGTGATGAGTGATCCGCTGGGTCGCGGGTTGCCCAAAGGGCATGCTGCCAATTGGAGTGCCGGGTTTCTGCCGGGGGTTTATCAAGGCACTTATTTAAGACCCACCGGCCAACCCATCGACAATTTGGTGCGGCCTCAAGTGTTAAATGAATCCGGGCAGCGACGACAATTGGACCTGATCAAACAGCTCAATCAGGCTCATCTGGACAAGAACTCAGCCGAGGGTGAATTAGCCGCTCGCATTGAAAGTTTTGAATTGGCGTTTCGAATGCAAACAGCCGCTCCCGAAGCATTGGACATTACGGCCGAACCGCAGCATGTTCAGGAATTGTATGGTGTGGGTGATAAACGATGCGATCATTTTGCAAAACAATGCCTGATGTCACGCCGACTCATTGAGCGGGGTGTCAGGTTTGTGCAGATCTATTCCGGCGGCATGGAGAATCAACGGTCCTGGGATGGGCACAGTGATATCGAGGGCAACCACCGTCAGTTCGCTGGCGAAACTGACCGACCCGTGGCCGGTTTGCTTTCAGATTTGCATCAACGAGGACTGTTGGATGAGACATTGGTCGTCTGGTGCGGCGAGTTCGGGCGTTTGCCAATTGCGCAGACCGGCGCCAAGCCAGGACGCGATCACAATCCCCATTGTTTTTGCGCATGGTTGGCAGGAGCTGGTGTCAAAGGTGGGATGGACTACGGTGCCTCCGACGAAATCGGCTACAAGGCGGCCGATAACAAGGTGCACGTTAACGATTTACACGCCACGCTGTTGCACCTGATGGGGATCGATCACGAACGTCTGACCTACAAGTACAACGGACGCCGATTTCGGTTGACGGATGTTGCTGGTCACGTGATCAAAGACATCCTCGCCTGAGCTAGTCATGAGGTCGGCAGGTTGCAGCCGCAACATCGATCTCACGAACCCGAAGCAAAACTCGAGTACCGGCTGTCGGTCTGAGTACGAATGAGATCGTTCGTTAACGGAAATGCAGCGTTACCCTCACCAGCGATCGTATCTCGCAATCTTGCTCGAACGATCGACAAAGCAGTGCCGAATCACAAACGGGACCGACACGCAAGTTGCATGAGGTCAACTCACTCGAGGTCCACTGTAGAGACCGCGTCTTCAGTTGAGTCCGCGCCTTCAGTTGGCTCCACTGTTGAGACCGTGCCTTCCGTTGAGTCCGTGCCTTCA
>JAPKCI010000131.1 GCA_028823035.1 Rubripirellula sp. | reverse complement strand
AATCCTCAACCCTACAATCCTCAACCCTACAATCCTCAACCCTACAATCCTCAACGTTCGATCCTCAACGTTCGATCCTCAAATGCGTGAGAACTTTACAATGAAGACAACCCTTGGAATGATCGCCACGCTGATTGCCGCTGGCACTTTAACTGGATGCGGAACTTCATCTCGTACTGACACCACGGATGTCGATGACGCGATCATCACGGTAACGCCCGATAGCCCGCCTCCCGCCCTGGACGTCCACGACCATCCTAGCCACGGTCCTCATGGTGGCGAGTTGATTGAAATCGGCAAAGCGTCCTTTCACGGAGAACTGCTGCACGACGAAAATCAAGTGACAATTTACGTGCTGGACGCCAATGCAAAAGAATCGGTCGCGATCGATTCCCCTCAACTGACGGTCAGCATCAAACACAATGGGCAGGTCCAATCTCACGAACTGGCGGCCAACCCTGAAAAAACGGATCCTGCTGACAAATCTTCTCGGTTCACCTCGCAAGACAAACAACTCGCCAAATCACTGACCGACGATGCCGAAGGTGTGGTGATTTTCCAATTCGATGGCAAGTCTTACACCGGTTCAATCAGTCACGATCATGCTGATCATTCAGACCACGACCATGCTGATCATTCAGACCACGATCATGCTGATCATTCAGACCACGATCACTGATCAAGCAAGGCACCAATCTCAACCATGAATCGAGTCGTGCTGCCTTCCGCAGCACCCACGGTCTGCCGTTCCAGATCAAATTCGCTGCTGCATTCGTTTCAGCTGGGCTCGTTTCAGCTGGGCTCGTTTCAGCTGGGCTCGTTTCATCAGGGCTCGTTTCATCAGGGCTCGTTTCATCAGGGCTCGTCTGTATTGTCATCGGTATCTGACGCATCGAGCGTCACGCCGCGTGTTGATTCATGCAACTTGAACAGCACGACGGTGGCACCCGCGATGTATGCAAAAATGCCTAGAATCCAGCCGGAAAAAAACTGTTTGGATTGTTGGCTATCGGGGTCAACCGCTTGAAAGACTGCTTCCGAGAAATCTCCCCACCCGTGAATCACGATTGGAACTGCGAGCATCAGGAAACCATACAGGGCTCGATGTTCTCTTCCCAACAGCACCTTTGCAGCAAAGAACCCCATCATCAGTTGCAGACTGGCGTGGCCAGCAACGATGGACAGCAAACGACTGAAAGCTGTTGTCATTGGTGATTCAGCTGCCAGCACAGCAGTCAGGTTCTCAACGGTAGTGAACCCAATCGCAGCTGCCACGGCAATCGCTACCACATCTCGATCTGTCTTTATGCGAGAGTGTCGAAACAGAAAAAAGGCGATAAGAAACCCGAGAAAGATGAACAACTCTTCCGATACAGCAGCTCCCAGCACTTGCTGAATGAACGCCTTTTCATAGACACCCGATAGCTGGTCACCCGCACCCTCAACCACGGTTTCCATCAACCAAACCGGCACGCAGGCAACGACCCCCAAAGCAATTCCCATCCACAGCACCGGACACAGCGACCTGCTGAAACGAAAGGCACCTACCAGCCCCATCAGAACCAGAGTTGGTACGAGGGACAATAGCAGCGGAATGATTTCAACGTTAGAAAGATCCAAGCGTCACCAGCGTTTCAGCAGTTTTCAAGAGTGGGAATACCAACGACATCCTACGATTCAAACAGGGTATCAGTTGGCGACAAAGTTCAATATACGAACAGCGTTCCCCTTGCTCTTTGGGTGACTCTCGTCAGCGACACGAAGGGTCAAACTGTGTTTACCTGTTTTCAGGTCCGTCGCCAGCATGACAGTTCGGGGATAGTGCAACCCAGCACTGTGCCGGTGGTAAAGTTCAGCCGACTCGAACGGTGCATCATCAATCGAATACTCCACGCGGCCCGCATCTGGTCCAGCCAGCACAAACAGTCCAACAGCACGGCCGTCAAAGTCCAACTTCAACTCAGCCCCAGCAGCCTCGGTGCATAACATTTCCAAACTCGTAAAACGGGCGCGTTTGCCACCTGGAATCGAATCCCATGCAGGACGCCCAACCACCCATGATTTATCCGTCTCGGCGTCAGTGACAGAGACAAGACGTCCATCAGAATAACTTCCTGAATCCATTTTCTTAGGGATTCGATGTTCGGCTGGCTGATCGTTCCCGACATGCCTGGCGTCCGCCCATGCCGCATCGAGCAGGTCAACAATCATGTCGGCAGCAATTCGATTTCCCGGAGGGGCGGGATGCGTGCCTCCGAATTCATTCCATGTCAAGCGATTCGCGTTGATCCGCTCAGCGACCTCGCGGGCAAGATCAATGCTTGAAACACCATAGTGACGGGCCACCGATTCGTGTGTTCCACTGCTAAGTGGCGTCGTACCTTTCTTCAACAGGTCCAACATCCGTGGATTGACAAAATGGGTCACGACAACATCCATGGCCGGATCATTCTCGCGGGCCTGCCGCAAGATTCCCTCCATTCCTCGTCGACATTCCCGCTCTGCGTGCCCTGCGTCCTGATCGTCGTTGACGGCAAATTCGATAAACAGCAAATCTGGCTTGCCGGACAGCACATCCCTGACAAGTCGATGAGCGCCCGTCGTAGAACAGGTAGAACTTATTCCGGCGTTGACAAAAGTAAACTCCGTCTTGGGAAACCGTTTTCTAAGATCCTGTTCGACCATCAATCGGTATCCCTTCATTTCCGTGATCGAACCACCGATGAATGCCACGGTTCCTTTCCCGCTCTCTGCAAATGCCTTCCACGAATTTGCAAAGTGATTTCGCAAATGGACGTTGCTCGACTCAGGAACAATTTCAGGAGTCCCCTCCATGTACCCCAGGGTGGTCAGAAAACGATGCAGTCGCCCCAATGTGACTAAATAGTGTTCACCCGGAGTTCCGTTCCGACCACGGTTAAAAAAACCGTGCGTTGCATCAGGGTAAGCCGCCAATTCGCAATGATTTCCCTTTGCAGTTGCGACCTCGGCGTATCGTTTTGCTGTCGCGAATGGCACTGTTGTATCGGCTTCACCATGAAAAATGATCGTGGGTGGCAAACCTTCACGGATGTGATGAATCGGCGAAATCGCCTCGGGAGGAACGCCTGTCCGCTTTGTGATGCTGGCTAATTTCTCGTCATCGAGTGTTGTGCCATCAAAGGGAGCTAATACTAGAGCGGGATTAAAAAGAGCCATAGCATCCGGAATGCTGCTGACATCCTTTTCATCGGATGCCTCATCCAACCCGTCGATAACTGCTGTGCAGGCAGCCAGATGACCACCGGCAGAACCACCTGCGGCGACAATCCGATTTGGATCAACGCCTAGACGCGAAGCATTTTGCCGGACCCAACGGATCGCCGACTTGGCATCCGCGACACACTTGTCCGCAAGTGTCTTGTGCCGATTCAGGACACGGTAATCAGCGGTCATCGCCACCATCCCCTGCGAAGCCAGATAACGGCATTGATGCTCAAACTGTGATGGTGTGCCAGCCCGCCAGCCGCCACCAAAAAAGAAAACAATCGCTGGCCGCTGTTCACCTGGCTTCAGATTGGGTGGATCGAAGATCCACATCTTAAGTTCTGACTGTGGTGTTGTTTTATAGGTTTCTACCCGTGCGCCATCCATTTCAGGTGGAAACGTGGGTGACTGCCCCGAAACAACCGGTGGCACTAGACACAACAACAACAAACTGGCAAGTCTCATCGGTGTACTCGGCGTACTCGGCGGAAAAAAGCGGATTTGATGCGAACCCTTCAGTCAATTCAAGGATCACAAGCAACAACGACAAGTCGCAATCTTACACCAATCTATCGCCGGTCTCGAATCACATCAGCACAATTTGAACACTGAAAACAGTCATGTATATTGAAGCAAGGCACCAAAATGCACGAGTCGCACCCCTCGGAAAGCCTGCAAATGGTCATTGAGGCTCAAGATTGTGTAAAACGGGCGTTCCACTCATCGTAGTTGCGCGAAAATCGCGTCTTGGAATCACAAAGTGTGGTCCTACAAATAAGTTTCAGTGCGTTAGAATTTTCAGTGCGTTAGAATCAGGCACTCAGTTCGTCGGTGCTTTGCTGACGGGCTGACCAACCCTTAACACCGCGTCGGGAGATCGAGGCAATATGTCAAACCAGGTTTCATTCCGGGGATGCCGGAAGTGTGCAGCATGGCTGCTCGTTCCCATGAGCGTCCTAACTTGCCTTTGGCTGCTGACATCGGCGGACTCAATCGGGCAGGATCCTGGTCTGGAAGAATTCCGCCGCATGCATTCTGAACTGCGTCAGCGCATGGATGAAGATCTCGACCAAGCGGTAGTTTATCTGGATGCACAAATAGAAAAGCAGCCAGATTCGGCTGACTTGCAGGTATTGCGACACAGTCTCGCATCGAAACTGTCGGACGAACGACGCTACAGCGAAGCAATTGATCAGTACCGGAAGTTACTTGACCATCAGATCACAAACATCAACGAGAAAGAAAATCAGTATGGCGTTGGGATGACCATCCAAAGCCTCGGGGAAGTCACTGAGTTGGCGAAGCGCGACGACGCTCTGGAAAATGCAGTCGATCAGGCGATGAAAGCTTTTCAGACCCTTCCTGCCGACCAACCACGTCCATGGGGCCCGCTTTCACAACTGATCGTACTGAAAGCTCACGCCTTAGTTGATTCCAACCAGTCAGACGAAGCAGCGGCTGCAGTCGCCAACCACCTGGCGAAACTGGAGAGCGCTTACGCTGATCAGCAAGCCACTGAATCGACCATGCACGCCTACGTTGCCCTGCTGAA
Source organism: Rubripirellula sp. (assembly GCA_028823035.1). Lineage (GTDB taxonomy): Bacteria > Planctomycetota > Planctomycetia > Pirellulales > Pirellulaceae > Rubripirellula. The sequence continues at coordinate 12,059 of JAPKCI010000131.1, read as the reverse complement.
AGCGTTAACGAATTCCAATCGCAATAATGATGATTGGCGTGAAGCATACATTGAAAAACTCGAAGAAGCCTGCGCTATGGCGTTCGAGCGATATCCAAAATCCATGCGTTTACAGAACGACTATGCCGAAACACAGTACTTGATGATCACCCAATGGGGTCAGGATGATCCTGACGCCACGGCTGAACGAATCAAACTTGTCTTCAACAAACTCAGCGTCCCGGCATTGTCCAACAGGTCGGTCAATGCGATTCTCCGCCGCATTGACGTTCATCGTGAACGGATGGAAACTGCCAAGCCCGTCGCATCGCTCGTCGGTCAAGCAGCACCGGAATGGGACATCGATGGCTGGGCCAATACCGTGGGAGTCTCAAGAAAGTCGTTTGAAGGCCAAGTTGTCCTACTCGACTTCTGGGCCATGTGGTGTGGGCCTTGCATCGCGACCTTTCCGCACCTTCGCGAGTGGCGCGAAGAATTCCGCGACCAAGGTTTTGAGATCGTCGGCGTGACCCAATATTACAACTTCGAATGGGACGACGTGGAAAAACGAGCTTCCCGCGCCAGCGGACAAGTCACCCCACAACAGGAACGCGAAACGCTGTCTAGCTTTCTCGGACACCACAAACTGGAACATCCCGTCATGGTCACCCCCAAAGACAGCGAGATGGGCAGCAAATACGGCGTGCGGGGAATCCCCCATGCTGTCCTCATTGACCGAAAGGGCAACGTGCAGCTTGTCAGAACCGGTGCCGGACCTGACACTGCCAAAGAAATTCACGACAAAATCAAGGAACTGCTTGCGGACGACAGCAAACCCTGAGCCGTTGCTGGCCAAGCCGCAAACCTCAAGCCGCAAACCTCTTTAGCGACCGTAGCTTGGTTACTTTGTGAACTTTCATCACCCACAGCAGGCCAACAACGAAGCGGGTAATGCAACAGCCGCGTTGAATCCTGCACGCTTCGTCAGTACTGCGATCCCGCTCACGCTGCCCGCAGCCTCAACTTCCTGTCAAGAACATACGCCGCGAGAACGGCGATTGCGTCTGTCCGCTGGACGTAGTGCTCGAAACGAACATCCGCTTCGAGAACATCGGAACGGTTACAAGCAACTGAGTCTGATCATCTTCTTCTTGCACATAGTTGCCAGGATCGCTGTCCACATCGGCCTGATCGTACGACATCACTTGCATGTCGATGACGTTCGTTCCCCTTTGCAGGGTCTGCGCTTTGAGAACCAGCGAAACGGTTTCGCCTGCAGCGACATTCCCGACTAACCACAAGTCATCGTAGCCTGGCAGGCTATAGGTTCCCCGCTGTGGAATGAAACTGACCAATTCAAGTCCACTTGGCACATCAACTTTGATCGTCACACCCGTAGCCATTTCCGGCCCGTCGTTGGATACCGTGAACGTCATTGCAACAACGTCACCCAAACTGGGCATGTCGTTGTCGGCTGAGGCTGCCACCGAAATGTCAATCAATTTGGGCGTCACGATCAACGATCTCATATCGTCTTCCGTGATGATCTGATTGTCCGGCGTGCTATTGGGGTCATATTGGTCAGAAGCGATAATCTCTGCCATGCTGATGATGGGCACCTTGGACTCGACGGTCACAACCAACTGCATTGACGCAGCCGACTCACCACCAATTGCCGGAATAGTCCACAATCCACTGACCTCATCGTAGTCCCCTGTTCCCTCGACCGCCCTGATGAAGTTCAGCCCGTCAGGCAAAATCGACCGCACCATGACGTTGGAAGCATCACTTGGCCCACGGTTGAACACGATCAGCGTGTAGAAAAGTTCTTCGTTCTGATTCGGGGTAACATCATTCACATCCATCAACAAATCAAGGTCTGCAATCTGTGGAGTCAAAGCAACTTCTGAATAATCATCTTCAGTTTCTACACCGTTGTTCGGCGTCGAATCGAGATCAGGCTGATGACACCGGAATATCTCAGCTTGATTGACCAACGGCTCAGCCGTGGTAACCCTGGCATCAATTTCCAACCGAGGACGTGATCCAACAGGAATTTCGCCAACTTGCCATAACCCCAAAACAGGATCATAAACGCCTTGGCTGGGAATGACCTCGTAAGCAACCAAACCATCAGGCAACTGGTCTTGCACCACCACACCGGTAGCCGTTGACGGCCCCTGATTGGTCAATTCCAGGGTGAACTCAACGATGTCGCCGACATTGGGCGTGTCGTCGTTCACCATTTTGGTCAGCGCCAGATCCACCAACTGCGGAACCAGACTGACGCTGTCCTGATCATCCTCGGTGGGATCATTGTTTCCCGGCGTACTGTCGGGATCAAACTGACTGGAGGCAATTATCTCAGCCGTGTTGATTTTCTCACCCAGACTCGTCACCTGAACAACGATTTCCAGCGTCTCTTTACTATCTTCGCTAATCGCTGGGACATTCCACAGGCCGTTGCTGGAATTGTAGGTTCCGCTGGTTGCATCTGCTGAAACAAACGTCAAACCGTTCGGTATCTGATCCAACACCACGACCTCGGCCACGTCGGGGCCGCCGTTGTTCAGCACTACCGTGTACGTAACATTTGCAAGGGCTCCGGGCTCGTCATCACTTACCGACTTGGTAATCGACAGATCCGCACTCGCCGTGGTATTGGTCACCGATGCCTGATCGTCTTCGTCGTTCCCATTTCCATCAATACCATCGTCATTGCCTGGCGTGCTGTCAAAATCGTACTGATCCGCACTCATCACCTGCACGCGATTGGTCCATTCGCCTGGCAGGTCAACATTCGTGACGACCAGCAACGTTGCCTGCCCTTGTGGAGCAAGCGACGGCACAGACCAGGATCCGTTGGCATACGCACCAACAGATGGATCGCTGCTCATCACCGTAACACCACTGGGAAACTGATCCTCCACCAAAATTCCCGTCGCCGTATCTGGCCCGGCATTATAAAGCGTCACCGTGTAATTGAATTCGCCATTAACAGACGGTCGAAATGGACTGGAGGTTTTATCAAGAGACAAATCGATGATGGTGGGTTGGATCGAAACCGAATCCTGATCATCCTCGCCTGGCACATTATTCCCCGGGGTAGAATTCGGGTCAGCCTGATCCGACGCTGCAATTTCGGCAGAATTGACTTTGATCCCGATGCTCTGCACCTGAGCCCCCAGTTCCAAGGTCACTGTTTCCTGGCTCTCAATGTGACCGACATTCCAAAGCCCGGTTTGACTGTCAAAACTGCCTCGACTTGCCTGATGGACCACATAGACCAAACCATCGGGCAACTGATCAGAAATACTGACTCCGGTCGCCGCGTCCGGTCCCTGGTTGCTAACAACCAACGTGAACACGACGACTTGCCCCACATCGGGCTGAGCATCATCGACGGTTTTCGCCAATTGCAAATCCGCCACCTGAGGAGTCACAGACACCGAGCCCTGATCATTTTCCGATGGGTCACCATTATTCGGCGTGGAGTTGATATCCGGTTGATCTGCCGTCAATACCTCTGCGGTATTCACCACCGTGCCGATCTGATCCACCCTAGCTGAAATGGTCAATCCAAGAATTTCGCCGTTGGCAACGTTGCCGACGGTCCAAACCCCTGTTGAACCGTTGTAACTGCCCCGATTTGCGGTACTGTTTTGAAACGTCAAACCCGGAGGCAGCGCGTCTTTGACTGACACGTCCGTTGCCTCGGTGGCGCGAGAATTGGTCAGTTCAATACTAAACTGAACGACGTCGCCAACATTTGGTTTTTCATCATTGACAGTTTTCGTCAGTGACAGATCGATTTGTTGCCCCACGACGTTCACACTCGCCTGATCGTCTTCACCTGGTTCGCCGTTACCCGGCGTCGAATTTGGATCGAGTTGATCCACAGTTTGGACCTGCACGACATTCGACAGTGGCGTGTCGTTGGTTGACGTGGCAGAGATCGCCAGAGTCCCTGTTTGGCCAACAGCTAGATCACCGATGTCCCAGATCCCGGTCCCGGAGTTGTAACTGCCGATTCCCGCGTTCGAACTCACATAGGCAAGGCCATCGGGCAACCCATCCAGTAACGTCACACCGGTTGCCGGGTCAACGCCCGCATTATTCACCGTGATCGTAAATGTCACGTTGTCACCCACGTACGGCTTGTCATCATCCACCGTTTTGGTCACCGATAGATCTGCTTTCGCCAGCACAAATGTGACCGATGCGTAATCATCCTCGTTCGGATTTGAATTCCCCGGTGTGCTTTCAGAATCGTACTGGTCAACCGATGCCACCTGGGAAATGTTGGTGGTCGTATCAACCGTATCCACCACCGCGTCAATATTCAGAGTAGCCGATGCACCATTGGCAAGACTGCCGACTGACCACTGTCCGGTGTTGACGTTGTAACTGCCGGAACTCGCACTGGAACCGACGAAATTCAATCCCGTTGGCAACTCATCAGCAATCACCACATTGGTCGCATCATCTGGTCCCGTGTTATTCACAACCAGCGTGTACCGAATCGTCTGACCGACGTTAGGCTTGGCGATATCAATCGTCTTTTCGAGATCGAGGTCAATCACAGGGGGAATGATCGAAACCGATTGCTGATCATCTTCTGATTCAACCCCATTGTTCGGGATGCTGTCTGGATCAAATTGGTCAGATGCTGACACCTGCGCCATATTCGTCTTTAAGCCCGGGGTTTCGACACGACCAACGAGCTTCAAAGTCGACTGCCCCCCAGAACTGATGCTGCCGACGGTCCAAACACCAGTACTGGAATCGTAGCTGCCCTGCGACGGCGTGGAGGAAACGTACGAGATACCGGACGGCAATTGATCGGTCACCCCAACATTGGTCGCCGGGTTTGGCCCCTGATTTGAAACGGTGATGGTGAACACGGCTTCCTGCCCGACATTGGCATTTGCGTCATCAACGACTTTCGTCAGCTCAAGGTCAGCCTGCTGAGGAGTGACTGTTACGCTGCTCTGATCGTCCTCGGATTCGACTCCGTTCCCGGGTGTACTGTCGTTGTCGATCTGATCTGCCGCCATCACCTGCGCGGTGTTGACCACCACGCCAATCTGATTCACCCTCGCTTCAATCTGCAACGTCTGCGAACCCTGATTTGCAACATTACCAAGCAGCCATTGACCTGTCGCCGAACTGTAGGTTCCCGTACTGACAATGGACGAAACGAACGACAAGCCTAATGGCAGAATATCCTGGACTTCCACGCCCGTTGCATCACTCGGACCATCATTGTCCACCACAATCGAGAATGTGATCGTGTCATTGATATTCGGTGTCGCATCATCGACAGTTTTGATAAGCGAAAGGTCGATCTGCTGTGCACCAATCACGACCGATGACTGGTCATCTTCACTCGGCACATTGTTATCTGGGGTCGAATCAGGATCGTATTGGTTGCTTGCGATTACTTCCGCCGTGTTGGTCAATGGATCGGCTGTTGTGGGCGTGGCCACAATCGTTAGCGATAGATTACCGCCTGCGCTGAGCGTACCAACATCCCAGATACCTGTTGAACTGTTGTAACTGCCCGACGAGTTACTGCTGGACACAAAGGCCAAACCGGCCGGCAGCAGGTCGCGAACTCGCACACCGGTCCCAGTATCGGGTCCCGCATTGGCAAGTTGCAGCGTGAAGGTAACGTTGTCTCCGAGGTTGGGCATGTCGTTATCGACCGACTTAGTGAGAGACAAATCAGCCTCTGGCGCCTCGATCGTTACCGAATCCTGATCATCCTCTGAATCCACCCCATTATTGGGTGTACTGTCAACATCCACCTGATCAGCCGCGAACACTTCGGCAGTGTTTGTTTTAGGACCGGCGACCTCCACTGTCCCCACCAACGTCAGATTGAACGTGGAACCGGGGGCAACGGTACCGACCGTCCAAAGACCCGTCTGCACGCTATACGTTCCCTGAATCGCAGTTGCGTTTACAAACGCAACTCCACCGGGAAGCTCATCCTTGACCACAACCCCCGTCGCCGTGTCTGGTCCCGCATTACTCAGGGCAACGGTGTACGTCACATTGTTGCCAACAATAACAGTCGTCGGTACAGCAGTTTTGACCAGAGACAAGTCTATCAACGCCGTAACAAGAGTCACCGAAGCCTGATCATTCTCGTTCGGCTGATTCCCATTCCCAGGAGTGCTGTTGGGGTCAAACTGGCCTGACGAGCTGACCTCCGCAAAATTCACCCGCGTCCCCGCAGACTGAATTCTTCCGGTCAACTGCAACGTCGCAATGCTGCCACTGTTCACCGTTCCGACAGTCCATATACCTGTTGCACTGCTGTACGATCCCTGTGACCCGCTGGACGAAACAAAGTTGACCCCCGAAGGCAACTGATCGCTGACAGCAACGTTCGTAGCCGTATCGGGTCCATTGTTTGTCAACGTGACCGTAAAATTGACGTTCTGATTAATGTCCGGAGTGGCGTCATCAACGGACATCGCAAGACTCAAGTCAGCCTGAGTGAAGTTTGCAAAGTCCTGCACAATATTGGTTTGTCCGACGGTACCCACGATATCGGCTTGACCATCGATGTTGGCCGTACCCGTGATTTCCAGCTCAATTGCTCCAACGCTGGAAAAGTCCGCACCGCCTCCACTGGTAGCAGCAAAATTCGAGAAAGACAAAAACTCTTTCTGGGAAACATTTCCTCCCGTTTGTGGGATCGCAAGCGTTGCCGTGCTGAACCGATTGGCGGTCGCAACATTGCCATCGTTCGAGTACAGACGTACCACCGCCTGACTACCGGCGAGATCCGCACCGACTTGCAACTGCAAACCGAGCGCCTGTGAGCCACTGGTCAAATCGACAGAACCAAGCCCCGTATCGTCAATGACACTCGCGTCAGCATCAAAACCATCCCAACTGACCCTGCGCTGCCCATCGCCCTGACCACTGGAACCAAATACTAACAAACCGGGAAGTCCCAGCGTCGTGTCATTGACGCTCAACTGGATAGATCCCGTACTGCTTGTCAAATTAACAAAGAGATCACGTTCACCACCAATGACTTCAGGAGCGGCTACCGAACTCGTTACCGGAGTTCCATCGTTTGTCGTATCGGTAATTTGCTGTGTGGTTTGGTTGAACGTATCAATGTCAGTCACGATCATGCCAGCCACAGCATCAGAACTGAACGTTGACAGGGACGAAACCATTTGCGGCAACGTGCTGCCCGATACCGTTTGAGCACTCTGGAAAACGAAGTAACCACCTGCGGTCAATCGCTGGAACACATAACGTCCATCGCCCGCAGTCGTCGCCGACGTTACCAAGGTATCACTACCCTGCTGGAACGAGCCATCACCGTTGTCGCGGTAGAGAGCGAGCGATGCGCCCGACACTTCCTCGCCGGCGTCATATCCATTCCCGGAAAAATCGTCAAAGACAAGTCCCGAGATGGATGCCAAATCTGTCGCGACTAGCAGTCGCCGATTCTCAAGGGCCTCAAGAAAAAGTCGCCGTCGCGGACGCATCTGTGCGTCCCTTCCCCGTTTTCTTCGCATCGCTATCCTGCTCTCAACTGAAGAAACCACTTTCCAAGTGCCCGATTGTGTGACACACCCAAGAGCAGAAAACAAGAGGCCTAGGCAATTTAGCCGCCTTGCACTGGATTTACCTTTTGGGTTGTCTTTTTTGCGGCGATTGCACTTACAGTCGTAGTCAAAAACGCGGGTCGCCAACAATTCCACCACACCGGACTGAACTCGAACATGGCGGTTTCAACGAGACCATGTCAATCAAACCCTACAAAACACTGAGAAACACGAGATCCTGTTGCTCCGCCGTCGCCTCCAATTCACCACGCTTCTCAAAAGCTAGCTAAGACAGGACAAACAGAAATCTGTGGTCGGTACGGTGGATTGGGCTAAAACGCACGTTGGAACACAGGAAGCTTGGGTAGCTACGGGGGTTTATTTTCAAGACCCAAGTTTCCACTGGAAACTTGCTGTTTTTTGCATTTTCCTTCGATTCAAGTACCAACCGCCGGGCTGCCAGAAACTCGCGAGTCGCTGCGTCAGGTTGGCCGTGACTGTTAAAAAAAGAAACGTGTGCTAACGCACTTGATTCGACGGCTTGCCATATCAAACCGGGACAAGAACACTAGAACTCATGTCGCAGGTAAATTCAAAAGGAATCAGAAATCGAATTTCGATTCAGAGGTGACTAGCATAAGGTTATCTAAATCACACAACTGCTGACTCGTGCTAGTTTGGGATCCCCAGTCCCAGAATCGACCTGCTAACCCTGAAAACCAATCTCGCTGATGTTCCAGAATCCATCTGCTACAGAAACATCACCACCCGGTGCACTGACTCTGCGTTTTGCATTCGCGGGTGACGTCTCAGAAGTTATCCAGGCGCACTTTGAGCGGGACGCCAAGCAGGCAACGCTCTCACGCAAGTTCAAGCTCTACTATCGACTGCGACGGTGGATCCCAATTCCGCTTCGCCAACTTCTGCAACGAGGTCGCAATCAGCGTATCGACGTACCGCGTGACTGGTTTCTTCCCACTGCGTTTGCTAAAGACTTTCGCTCAACTGCGTTAAGACAAGCGGATGCGGAGGTGATACATCCATGGCCTGACGGCTATCAGATGGCGACTTGTTTGACGCATGATATCGAGACAAAAACCGGGTTGGGATTGGTTGATCGTTTGGCCGCCCTTGAGGAATCACTGGGGTTCCGTTCATCGTGGAACTTTGTTCCCCACAAATACGCAATCGATCAGGGACTACTCGCGGACCTTCGCAACCGGGGCCACGAAATTTGCGTTCATGGTTACAACCACGATGGACGATTGTTCGAATCGAAACGAACGTTTACAGCAAGGTCGGTTGCCATCAATCAGGCCATGCTTGATTTCGGCAGCAAAGGGTTTCGGTCCCCGATGGTTCATCGAAATTTGAATTGGATGCAAATGCTTGATGCCGATTACGATGCATCCTGTTTCGATATTGATCCGTTCCAGGCCATGCCTGGCGGGATCGGTTCGGTATGGCCATTCATTGCGGGCAAGCTTGTCGAAATGCCTTATACGATGCCTCAGGATCACACCCTTCTTGTCACGTTAGCCGAAACCACACCAAGGATATGGATTGAAAAGTTGACATTCCTCCGTCAACTTTCAGGGATGGCATTGATGATCACTCACCCCGATTACCTCGACACATCTGCATCCTTAAAAATCTATCAAGATTTTCTCATTCACCTGACAGAACAGGAAGACTGCTGGAGAGCCTCGCCCCTCCAGATCGTTGACTGGTGGCGTCTGCGCGACGCCATGCGAATCGACGTCGACAATCAATCGAACCCCATTCATGGTCCCGGTTCAGACCGTGCCAGAATGACATCGTTCTCATCGCTGCTAACCGACTAGCTCTTGCACAAGGTGCGAGTTACCTGCGTCTGTCAGCGCGTCGACAGAGACTCCAGGCGTCCGATGGATGCATCAAGCGCTGCCCACTGGCGACACTTCGACAAGCCATGCTGCGTATTGCTGCATCACCCTCGAGACCAAAAGCCCATTTTTTTTGAAATACCATAGACGCAGTTTGCAAGCACAAGTCGCCAACGTGAGTAAGTGAGCGAATAACGACCGTAATCAACCTTGGTTCCACCAAAACTGGCTTTAAAGTCACGTGGACCATAAGGTTCCCCAGGACGGCCTGCACCTCCAAAGTCGTACACAGCGAAGCCGTGCTCATGTGCAAAGGCAATGTCCTCCCAGACAATGCAAGCGAACGGCGAAATTCCACGAATTCGTTCCGTACCACCACACCAGGAAAACACCCGGTCCTTGTACAGCAGGCACAGGATTGAAGCGACGGGACGATCATTCCAGAAGGCTGTCCCTAGACGCACACTGTCAGAAGGCAACATTTTCAGAACGTTTTGGAATAGGCTCTCGGGCAACAGAGGCACTTGGGCACGCCGGTAACTCAGACGCATCATCCTATGTAATCGGCTCACTCCATCCGGCGTTCGATCATCACGAACCAAAACACCTTTTCGTCTAGAGCTACGGATTTTCTGCCGCCGCTTTGGTGAAACTGCATCCCAAAGTTTCGGTATGCTGTTGCTGGTATCGACAAGAAAATTCAGATAGGCACTGTAGGTATAACCAACCTTCATGAATGCATGGACTTCGTCGCGTTGCGGGTGGACTAAGCGAATCTCGGACAGAAGCGACTTGGATCGCATCTGGCAGTCGCTCCACCTAAGCAATTGCGTCAAACTGGTAACACCCAGCGGACTTGCATCGCATAGAGGCTCCGCGAACTGGATGGACCGGGAAGCAACTCGGCTCAGCCTGGAAAGCGTCACAACATGGCAACAAACCAACATCGCGACGATGCTTCCTTGCGAATCAACTGCTGCAATGGCGCAAGTTTGAAAGCCTTCCGTGGCCCCGAAAGCCTCTGCCATCGCCCGAGTATGGAAGATCGTTCCCTTCGGGTGCGTCTTAACATAATCATCCCATTGGGGATGCTCTGGCCCAACCATCCTCAACTCGTTAGAAGCAACGTGACGGGACATCATCTAACCTACACGAATTGCCGGACCACTACCGCTGTCATAGCGATCACCGGGGACTCGTAAACTCCATGTGCGGCGGAATAACAAAATCCCAATGACAATAAACAAACTTGATACCACGCTCTGACCTGTGTGCAAGGGTTGACCAGCTAAACCGTCACTCGCTGATTTACCAAACGGCCCATCTCTGCATGTGTTTCCATCGTACGTTCAGTCTTTCCACCCTGCGATTGCTCGACGAGTGGAGATTCCGTGCCAAAAAATCCAGGATCCAAAGTCATGAAGATGTTCGGCTGAGTCACGCATGCTGAGTCACGCATGCTGAGTCACGCATGCTTGGTCACGCATGCTTGGTCACGCATGTTTGCCCGTCATGAATCCTGGCAAGTTTCGGGGTACACCGAAACATTCAGTTCCTCAACAACCTTGAATATGCAATAGCCTCGGTCGCCTCAGGACAATCAGTGCTCCCCAGCGTTCGATAATAGCGTTCGATAATAGAGTTCTTCCAGACCTTGCACAAGCGCTGGACAGTCGTAGCCCAGTGCGGTCTCTCTCACACTTCTTCCGATCCGCTCATGCGACATCGGGTTATCGAGCGAGGTCAGTGTTTCCACGGCAAAATCACCTTCATTGTAATCCGTCAACAAAACAATTTCATCCGTTTCAAAAAAAGGCAGGAGATCACCAACTGAATTTAAAACTGTCTTTCTTCCCAGAGCCATCTCGCCACGCGATTCATTGGGCCAACGACTGTTATTGTAGGTTGCACCCGGAAATGACAAGAAAAACAGATCAGTGCATCCCACGCACCAAAGCAAATCTTGATCCGAACGAAAGCCGGTAACCAACAACTGACCCTCCACTGCTCGAGTCTGGGCAAGTTCCGCAAACTGAGGGCTGGCGTTTCCACTCAACATCGATTTCACCTTCTCATCTCGATTCGCGACGATCTTGATTGTTTTCATGACCACTTCGAAATTCAACTGCGTTTGCCAATTCGAAAACGCGAGCAACGGATCAGACAATGGCAACTCTGGCTTCTTCTGGCAGACGCGTTTATTACGACTCACGAAACACCCTGGGAAGCTCCCTCCCGACATTTGGTAAATGCTATCTACCGGAAGCCCAACTCCTCGACTCGGTGTCCTAACGCTCTGAGCATCAAAGTTTTCGGGCGTTACCCCGCCGAAAGGCTTCCTCGCAATACGTTTCCAGACACCCGCAAAGCAATCGAAACCGAATCCATGGCACAAGTCCCGATCATGCCAAAGCGATTACGTTCTCATCGGTGGACTCAACCTGCTGTTGATCGGCGTTCCCCAACTGGCGGGCGAGTGGCTCGGTTGGCGTGACCAAAATAGATCACGAGCACCTCAGTCATTCATGATGCCAAGCGATCACGACTAGACGATCACGACCAGACACTTAATACCAGACGATCAAGACCAGACGATCAAGACCAGACGATCAAGACCAGACGATCAAGACCAGAC
>JAPKCI010000430.1 GCA_028823035.1 Rubripirellula sp. | reverse complement strand
GCACGTCCCCAGTGCACGTCCCCAGTGCACGTCCCCAGTGCACGTCCCCAGTGCACGTCCCCAGTGCATCACCCAGTGCATCACCCAGTGCATCACCCAGTGCATCACCCAGTGCATCACCCACGGCATCACCCACGGCATCGCGATCCACTCAGAGGATCGCTATGATGACGTTCTCTGGGATCACAACCGCCTTGTAACACGGTCACGTCATGCAATCTGTCGTCATTGATGAACCTTATGAATTTGTGCCGCCTTATCGCGGAACATTATGGGCTCGCGGACTGCAGATGATCATGCCATTGTGGTTGCGTCGCAGCTATGGGATCGAATCCGTGGAATGCGAAGGCCTCGAACACCTGCGGGCATCGGCGAAAGCTGGCCACGGAATCCTGTTGGCACCGAATCATTGCCGTCCTGCCGACCCTGGAGTGATGAACGAGGTTTGTCATCGCGCAGGTCTAGCCCCGAACACAATGGCCAGCTGGCACCTTTTCAAGCAAAGTTGGCTGCAAAAATTCATTCTTCGCCGTGTGGGAGCCTTCAGCATTTATCGCGAGGGCCTCGACCGCCAAGCACTCCAGGCCGGTGTCGAGATTCTGGCAGAAGCCCGACGCCCCTTGGTGATTTTCCCGGAAGGCGTGATCACCAGAACCAATGATCGGCTGTTGGCATTGATGGACGGGGTCTCGTTTATCGCTCGCGCCGCCGCCAAAAAACGGACCGCATTGAATCCACCTGGGCAGGTTGTTATCCATCCGGTCGGCATTCGATACCACTTCCACGGCGACATTGATGAAGCCCTTCATCAAACACTGGATGACATTGAACGTGGACTTTCATGGAGACCCAGGCGAGAACCCGACTGCGGGCAACGCATTCACCGTGTTGGTGAGGCACTGCTGTGGCTGAAAGAAATCGAATACTTTGGCAAACCACAGACCGGTCCCATACCGGATCGTCTTAAAAAGCTGATCAACGGGATACTCATACCGCTGGAAGAGGAATGGCTGGACGGTCCGAAAGAAGGCACCTTTGTGAATCGCGTCAAGCAGTTGCGCATCGCGATTGTTCGGGGCATGATCTCCGAGGATCTCACAGAAGACGAGCGAACGCGGCGTTGGGACCAACTCGCGGACATGTACATCGCACAGCAACTCGGGCACTATCCACCTGACTATGTGAGATCCACCCCAAGCAAAGAACGGCTGCTGGAAACCGTAGAAAAATTCGAAGAAGATTTGACCGACGTCAGTCGGATCCACCGCCCGATGTCGGCAACGGTACGGATAGGACCTGCCATCACCGTTTCACCAAAACGTGACCGAAAAGCAATCGAAGATCCCGTCATGGCAGCGATCGAGCAGCAATTGCATCAGCTGCTCGATCTGCCCATGCCTGCAACCGACAACAGCAGTGCTGCAAACACTCTCGAAAAATCCGCACCAGCACAATCACCGATGCCCAGCCCCCAACCCGCCGATCAATAGGTGGCAGCTGAAACTCAAAATCATGCGTCATTGGAATAGAAAACGGTTGCATGGGTAAGACACCACATTCGAGTCAGCTGTCGCAGTACCTGCAGCCCGTTACCCAGAACCGTTTCCTGCGGTTTCAGGTTTTGGTACTGATTTCAATGTACATCGGGTATGCGGCGTTCATGCTCTGCCGAAACACACTGATCGCCTGCAGTGTCGAGATCATCCAGGACCCTGCTTTGGGCATCGACAAGGAGTCCTTCGGTCACTTGATGAGCTGGCATTCAGCTGGTGCGATCCTGGGAAAACTAGTGACTGGCCCCGGGGCGGACCTGCTGGGCGGTCGCCGAATGTTTCTGCTTGCGCTCTCACTAACGGCAATCGCCAACATCGGTTTTGCCTTCAGTTCTTCCTTCATTATGTTCGCGGGTTTCAATTTTTTCGGACAGGCTGCCAAAGCTGGCGGATGGCCAGCCATGGCACAGATCGTAAGGTCCTGGTATCCAGAAACCCGCTACGGGCAGGTCTGGAGCATCATCGCCACCAGTTCGCGCGTCGGCACCATTGCGGCAGGACTATTTTTTGGCTACCTACTGACCCTGATCGAATGGAGAACAGTCTTTCTGCTGTCCGCGGCCTTGACCGCAAGCGTCGTCGTCTTGCTTTTTTTTACGTTGAAGCAAAACCCGGAAGATGCCGGACTGCAAACGCTACTGGAACCTTCCGAGGATCCCACAACCAAGAATGGCAGCGAGACCAAGGGCTCGCACGCACACGCGTTTGACCACTTGACGCTAAGGCAAGCTTGTCTGGCGTTTGTGCAAAGTGGGCGATTTTGGTTCATCGCTTTCAGCATCGTATTCCTGACGATTGTCATGGACTTCCTCAATTTTATTCCGATCTATCTGGCGGAAGAACTGCGAGTCAGTGCCAGCACAGCTTCAATGGCAGGAACCGCCTTTCCTGCCGGCATGTTTACAGCGTTGCTGCTAACAAGCTTCTTTTACGACCGACTTTCCAAACAACAACTGATCATCGCTTTGGGGGCCCAGTTGATTTTCAGTTGTCTGGCAGTCCTGCTACTTTGGAAACTGGATTTCATCGCGGCAAGCCTTCAGCCGCCGATCGCGATCATCACCCTTTTCTTGTTGGGACTCGCGATCTCACCCGCCTATTACGTACCCATGAGTGTATTTTCCGTAGCATTCGGTGGAAAACATGCTGGTTTCCTGGTCGCTGTGATCGACATCTTTGGCTACGCTGCTGCCCTGATTTTCAACTATTTCGGCGGCTCAATCGCCAAGCAATACGGCTGGCCGGTGTTCCTTTCAGGCCTGCTGACGGTTGCCGCTCTGGCGACGCTCTGCATGGTTACTTTCTTGACCCTTGACTACCTCGCTTCGAAGCGTCTCAGCAATGAAAGCCGGCAAGCCAAAAGGACCAACTGAATCAGAACCACGATGCCTGAGGAGATTGGAACGCCAACATTCGGGCTCCGAAACCGAGCTTTGGCGTGGCGTCACGTTCCCCACTGCGACAATCTGGTCATTTTCCATAGTCGAGACATAATGCTGCAATTTCCCGGGACGCTGCGACAAATACTCAACGGCTGTCCGCTAGGCGAAGCCATGGCCTGACGCTATTCTGACTCTCTCAATGTTTGGTTACACTCTCTGTCATCAAACTAGCCGGGGGGGAGCGTGAACGCCGTGCAGTCCGAGTCAACAATATCTCGCTCGCTCCAGACATTCCCACCGCAGCTCGATTTCCTCCCCTGCCAGAGAAGAAATACGGGACTAGCAAGGAATCGCTACACCGCTCACAGACACTTTTAATCAGGAACCGGGATTTATGTTTCGTTGCCATTTCTGCCAGCAAATCACTCCGCCAAAAACAACTCGACACAGCGTCGTTATCGAAGTCCGCGAAAAGCGTTACTCAAGCCGCCAGCGCGAATTCAAACGGGGCGGCGGTCGGAATTTTCGTGATCGCGATGAACCCACTCCAGATCGAGGTGGACAGGGAATGGAAATCATGCGGGAAGTAGCAGCCTGTCCTGCGTGTGCCGCAAAGCAACACGAAGTGAAGCGGGTTGAGATCGAGACTCCAACACCCGCTGCGGAAAGCACACCGACTGCGGAAAGCACACCCGCTGCGGAAAGCACACCCGCTGCGGAAAGCACACCGACTGCGGAAAGCACACCGACTGATACCGAAGGACAGAACTGAGTTCCCAGTCCAGC
>JAPKCI010000130.1 GCA_028823035.1 Rubripirellula sp. | reverse complement strand
GCCGAAGCGAGTCACCTGGTGATGATCCTGGTGATGATCCTGGTGATGATCCTGGCTTGGCCGCCATGCCCCGACCGGCCTGTGTTCCCAACGCTTTGGCAAGACTCTGCATTTGTTGCTTGAGCCCCTGTGCAGCATCACTTGTTTCTCCGGAACCCTCCGATTGGGCAAGTTGTTCGGTGGCTTCGGCTAATGCCTGCTCACGGCTTGCCTCATTGGTGGATGTGCCGCTTTCATCTTGTCCGTCTCCTTTGCCTTTGCCGCCTTCTTTACCTTTGCCGGCGGCTGAACTCGAGCCATTTCCTGCTCCGCTACTTTGTCCCGCCATCTTGCAAGCCATGGAGCCAACCGACTGGCATTGGCCCGCCGTCATCTGTTTCTCTTCGTTGGAAACGTTGTCAGGGTTCTGTTCCATCTCATCGAGTTCCTGAATGAGATGTTCCAACATTTGAGCCAACCGTTGTTGTTCCCCGACCTCGCGGCCCTGTTGCTGATTTGCCAAGGCTTTGTCAAGTTTCTGGAATGCCTCAACAGCTTCCTCCGCTGCCATCGACGCACTGTCGCGTTGCGAATTGAGCGACTGCGTGGTTTGCCGCATCGCTGCTTGTGCAGTTTGGCACTGCCCAGCGACAGGTTGGAAGCTGTCGCGATGCTCTTCCATCGCCTGCTTCATTTCTTCTTCCAGTGTCAATTGTTGCTCGGCAAGTTCCTGGTATTTCTGTTTTCCTTTCTGGTCTTCCATCGCCTTGCTTTGAATCGCCCGTTCGCGTTGCAATGCCTCTTGAACAAACTGTCTTGCATCCCGCAGATCGCGTGCCTGCTCAAGTGACTTCTTCATTTGCGACGCCATCTGTTGCCGATCGAATGAACTCTGCAAACTTTCCGATTTTTTAGCGAGCGCATCGGATATCTGGTCAAGCGATCGTCCGATGTTCTCAGCCGATTGCGAGCGTTCTGCATTATCGGCTGACTGTCGTAGCGAATCGCACTGCTGATTGATCTGTTGCTTTGCATCCTCCGTAGTCTTGTTGGCAGTTGCCTGGGTTAGATCGTCGCTGGGATCCTTGGGCGGCTGATTGTCAGCTACCTCGGCTGCTTTCTCAGAGTCGTTGGGATCCCAGTTGATGTTCTCTGGCAGTTCTTCAAGCAGGCTACGAGTCTCCTCGGTCGCTTGCTTGATCTGCCCGCTGCTGGCTGTTTCGGGAGCTTCTTCGATGTTGCGATAGGCTTGTCGGTTTGCTGTCAGACGCTGCTGCAATGAATCACTCTGGAATGCTTCATGAGCGGCTTTCCGCTGCTCTAATTGATCCACCACCCGTTCCAATTTGTATTCTGCCTGCTGAACGGAATTGCTTGCGAGTTCCGAGTTGTCAGACAACTGTTCATTGGCCCTTTGCATGCTGTTCGTGACGTCATTGGACAGTCCCTGCAAGTCGCGAAAGACATCTGAGTGTTTATCGCGAGCGGCATCAAATTGGTTTTTGATGTCGCGTTGGCGAGTCGCCAGTTGTGAGGCGATCTGGTCTGGAAGCGGCTTGTGATCGGCTTGTTGAGTTGCCTTCTTGATTTCCCGCTGCTGCCTGAGCAGTTCATTAAGTTCGTCGGAAGCCTGCTGAGTATCGCGGGCTTCCTTGTTAAATTGTTTGAGCAGTTCAGCAAGCTCGGGATCCGCTTGATTTGCAGAAACGGTTGGCAGGTCATTGAGGCTTTCTGACGCCCTGGGTTCAAACGATTCTGGGTTTTTATCGATCAGGTCCGCCAATTCCCGACGTGCTTCAACCAAACGCATCAAAGCCGATTCTTCGGAGATGCGGGCTTGTTCTGTTGCTCGATCCAGCAATGCCGATTCGGCGTTGTTGAGCTCGGTATCGGCTGCTTCGATTGACGCGGAGAATGCCTTCGTTACAGATGGATCAAGACGCTCGGACAGATCTTCGCGAACCGATTGTGCTGATGCAGCCAAGCTGGTTTCCTGATTCGCAAGACCATCCATGCGTTTTTCCTGCTCGTCGTTTATCGGGTCTGTCAGTTCTTCCGTGCTGCGGATGACTTGCTGCTGCAGACGGATCAATGTCGTTAATTCTTCCAGTTTTTCGTAACCTACCTCGGGCAATTCCTCCAACGCGTCAGAGCCGGGAATGACTTCCACGAAGTAAGTGAACGATTTGTATTGGGTGTCATCCTGGGCATTCGCCACCGCGTGATAACAAGCCAGATCCCATTCAGCGAGTCCCAGTTCGTCGGGTTGCAAGATGGGTTGAAATACTGCGTAACGAGGGTCATCTAATTCTGGCAAGTCTCGTGTGACTTCGTCTTCTTCGTTGACTTTTGTCTGCCAGGTGATTTTGGCCAGAGGTCGGTCAGACGCTGCCTCGATTAGCAGGGGAACATCTTCATGACGTGTGATCCGCAGATCGCGGCCAGGTTCACTGATGCGAATTTCCCCCCAAGCATTCAGATCCTGATTGTTTCGGTCAGCATCAGTTGCTTCCCTTGGCGGCGGTTCTGGAATCGTCAGGGCCTGATTGACGTCTTCCGGGTCCGGATCCGGTTGGCTGATTGCCCCAAGCCTCTGCAGAGGCTTGGCATAGACATAGAAGCAGGTCGTCAACAGCAGAATAAAAAACATCATGAGCACGGGCATGCCCACGGCAGACCATTTCAGCGGGCCGCCTGGTGGTAATCGGGGAATCATGCCAGCGGTCTGCGTTTCGATTGCCTCACGGTACATCGTGGTTGATAAATCTTGTGGGCGCTGGTCCAGTTCCAAAACTGTGTTGAACCGATCAAGCAAGACGTCATGCTCTTGTTCAACCGAGGCAGCAAGTGACTTGCGGTCGAGTCTGCGATCAACAATCAGGACGATCGAGATCAACCAGACGAAAAACGACGCAGCTAAGTTGACTGTGGTCAGCAGCGCAAACTGGGTCGAGTCTTGGATCCAGCCCAGCACTACCAGCATTCCCAATGCCAATGTCAGCGACAACCAAATCGAGGCGATGATGGTCGTCCTTCTAATCACGGATTGCCACTTGCGTGACTGTGCCGTTTCGGCGAGGCGTCTTTCCAGTAGGTGATGGATCACGGGATTGGCTTTGGGAAAGCGTTTAGTGAATCAATGTCAGGTTGATTGTAGTATGCGGGACGACGCGGGTAATGACAGGAAATTGTTGGGCTGGACTTGCCGGTGGACTGGTTTGCAGATTGGAAGTTCGTTTTTCGATTGTCTGCATCAGCCATGATGGCCCGGGCAGGGATTTAGCAGACGAATGTGAATGTGAAAGGACTTGTTCTGTCATTGTTTGTGTTTGGCTGTCAGTCCCCAGATGGTTTCCACCATGAACAGGGCCATCGCTGCAGTCAGGAGGTACCACCAGTTTCGTTGCTGAAGGGCTTCCATCTTGCTCAGGCTGATTGTCGTTGGTTCATCACTAGCGAGCGTTTCTGAGGCATCGTTGTCCGCGGTTCTTTGCCAACCTGCCAGGACAGTTGGTGGGCTTTCGTAACGGAGTTCGGATTCAAGGGGAGAGGCATTCACATCGAGAATCGCTCCCAACGTTTCCGCTAAGTCGTATCGGACTGCAACATGCCCCACTTGAGACGGCAATGCAAACGTCGCCTTGCGTTCATTTACGTCAACCACCAATGGCTCAAAGGCATCCGCGGCGACACCCAGCGTGGCGGGATCCAATGCTGAAAGGACCACCTGTTCCGCCTGAACGCCAGCCGGCAATTCCCAGACAACGGATTCCGCAGGTTGAAAGGACGTCCAAGTCGCAGGCTTGCCGCGAACGTACTGCAAAGCCTGATCAAGGAAGGGAATGAAGGTTGGGTGAATGGGCCAGTTCGTATCGCTTCGATCAAAAGCAAACGAGAACACCAGCAAACGCCCAGGTCCCGCATTGGCTTCGAACATGAGTGGGTCACCTGATGCTGAGAAAGCAAGCGACGTCGCATCACGGACTTTTAGCCGACGGTAATTTTTGAATTCAACCTCAGCCAGATTCCCATATTTTGCTGTGCGAAATGGATCGAAAACGGGGTGTTCGGCATACACATAGCGAAAGGTGGCTGGTTGAACCGGCTCGTCTTGCGAAGCCTCTGCTTCGATCCCCATGTCTCGCAGAAATCCGGAAATCACGGGAGTGATTTTATCAACAAACAGAATGACTCCACGACCAGCACTCAAGGCGTCGCGGACGAGTGAACGAACTTTCGCAGATTTGAGCCGATGGCTTTCGAGGCACAGCACGTCTGGGCCCGATTCCTCATCACGGTCGAGCAAATCGTCCTGATCGGCAACGCTGATATTCCAGCGGCCCTTCATGACTTCAGGGCTGAGTGCACGCCGCAGAAAGAACGAATCGGCAATCAGGTCGACTTTGCCTTCACGAATCGGTGGGATCGAAAAGACTACTCGATTGTCGCCAGGCAAGTCATCAACGTTATCATCCAGGGTGATTTCAGCAACCGTCCAGTTTGTCGAGTCGGTCTTCCATTGCGCAAAGGCCGTTCCAAATGTCGTTGCAGCCTCGGCCTCAGCCGTATCGGAGACAGGTTGCAAAGACACGCGGTCCACTTCCTGCCCGCGATCACGAAAGACAATGTCGACAGGACCGTGGGTTCCCTGCGATTGAACTGTCACGGCGACTTCCACCCATGCTTCGCCATCACGCGTTGATCGTCGAGCCTGGGGTGCTGATAATGCCAGGTTGTCCACGCTCTTGTCGGGCACTTTCAGTACTTCGACTTCGATATTTTGAAGGAAGGGAGGGGTGTCGGCATCGAGCAGCCATTGATTGGTTTGGCTGTCACTCAGCAGGACGATGCGACGCTTGGCACCCAGTGACGTGGAGAGCATTTCAGCAGCGGTGCGAAAGGCATCGACAAAATCACCCCGTTCGGCCGATGGCGATAATTTTCTCACCGAGGCAGCCGCCGCTGAATTGTCATCACCAAAACGAGCTAGCACGCGAGCAGTGGAACCAAGTTCGATCACGCCAATCTGAACACGAATATCAGCGGCATCTATTTGTTCGGCCAACTTATCCTGGGCCGTGCTGAACCGACTACCGACTTGATGGCTGAGGGTGTTGTCGAGAATGTAAACACGGCTTTCTTCGATAATGATCGTCTGTTCATTCTCGTGATAGGGCCAGGTGAAAGCAGCGACTAACAGAAGCAGGCACAACATCCGTAGCAGCAACAAGGGCCAGTTGCGGGGCCACATCGGACGAGCTTGAGCAACGGGCTGGTCATCGAGAAATCGCAGGGTGGGGAATTCGACGAGGTTCTTTTCGTCGCGTCGCCGGAGGTGCAGCCAAATGGGCACCCCCAGTGCTAAAGCCCCCAAAGCCATGAGTGGATAGAGCAAACTCATGTTTACATCAACCGCCGTCGTTCATTGAGAAAAAGCGTCAGAGCTTCCCACGGTTCACCGTCGGTCCTGACAACGCAATGAGGCATTTCCAGAGTTTGGAAAAGATCTCGATACTCAGTCAAGAATGCCTCAAACTTACTCAGGTAGCTGGCACGCGCCGCGGTTGGGTCGATCAGCCGTCGTGTTCCATCCTCCAAATCGTGGAACACTGCCGAATCCGTAAAGGGAAACTCCAGTTCATCACGGTCTAAAACCTGAAAAATCATACACTCGTGACCCATGAACCGCAGTTGTTGAAACGCCTCGGTGATGCCAGCGGTATCCTCCTGAAGATCCGAAAATAAAAGCACGATGCTGCGGCGATGGATCAAGCGAATCATGTGTTGCAGCAACTCGGCCAATCGGGGGCCGCCAGCTGCGGACAAATTCTGCAATTGATTGATCATCAAGCCAAACTGACTTGGTTTCTGCGAGGGACGGATGAACTCGGCGACGTCCTTTGATTCCTCCAAAGTAAGCAAGCCGACGGCATCGTTCTGACGCAACATCAGCGAGGTCAGCGCTACAGCCAACGTTTTCGATACTTCCAGCTTTGAGCCCCATGCATCACTGCCTTGGTATTTCATCGAGGCGCTGGTATCAACGACCGCGAAAACCCGAACATTTGTCTCCTGAGTGTATTTCTTGATACACAAACGATTGCTGCGCGCATAAAGTTGCCAGTCAAGATGACGCAGGTCGTCGCCCGGCTGGTAATCCCGGTACTCACTGAATTCGACGCTGACACCGTGGAACGGGCTGCGATGCAGACCGTTCAGAAATCCCTCGACAATGTACCGGGCCTTCAAATCAAGGCTCTGCAGCAGCGACATGACCTTGGGGTCAAATCGTTCCATCAGTCGTTGATGATTAGGAACCGTCATCCAGGCTACCTTTTGGTTCGGGAGCCAGCTTGCGGGATCTCTTTCATTAACTGTTGAATGATATCGTCGGTTGATTTCTGTTCGGCGTCAGCCTGAAAACTTCGAATGATGCGATGTCGCAGCACCATCGGGGCGACGGCTGCAATGTCTTCACACGCAACATTAAAACGACCATTGCACGCCGCGCGAGCACGACCAGCAAGGACTAAATTCTGGCTTGCACGGGGACTTGCTCCCCAGCGTATCCAGCGTCCTACACCCGCTGGGATGTCGTCCGTTGATGGGCGTGTTGCCCTCACAATTCGTGTCGCATAATCGATCACGTTCGACGCTGCCGGAATATGTGAGATTGCATCGCGATAAGCCATCACTTCGGTCCAACTCAACTGGGGACTCAAGCCGTCCAAAGGTGTGAATGAGTGGCCGGCAACAATTTGCGTCTCCTGCTCGTGCGTGGGGTAACCAAGCTGTAGCTGGAACAGAAATCGGTCAAGCTGTGCTTCGGGAAGTGGATACGTGCCTTCCTGTTCGATCGGATTCTGGGTGGCGAGCACCAGAAAGGGCTCAGGTAACTGGTCCGTACGCCCCGATACAGTCACCGTTCGCTCCTGCATCGCTTCCAGCAGGGCGGCCTGGGTCTTGGGGGGCGTACGATTAATCTCGTCGGCTAGCAATATCTGCGTGAAGATTGGACCACGCACAAATTGGAATTCGCGGTGCCCCGACTCGTCTTCTTGAAGGATGTCGGTGCCCGTGATATCGGGTGGCATCAAATCCGGAGTGAATTGAATGCGTTTGAAGTCAAGCTCCAGCACGCGGGCAATCGCCCTGACTAGCAATGTCTTGCCCAGGCCGGGGACGCCCTCAAGTAGGCAGTGCCCGTATGAGAACAGAGCGTACAGGATCGCTTCTGTATTCTGTTCCTGACCAATGACACACTTGCCAACTTCGGACTTGATTTTACCTACCTTAGCTGGCAGTCTCGCCACAATGCCGGCTGCGTTTTGGGAAGTCACTTCCTCTCGTTCACGTGGTGGGATGGAACTGGATGCGTCGCCTCCCTGACTGTCAGTGTTCACGAGTTCAGCTTGAAGCCATTTCGCTGGGTCGGATTCTTCCATCATGTAACTCTCCTGTCTCTCGCTTCTCTACTCCGAGTCACCATGGGGATGCGCTCGGTCGGGGCATGATTGCCGACGGTCGGGGCATGATTGCCGAGTCGTCTACCAACGGGCTTCCATTGCAGGTTGAAATTCTATCAGGATGGGGCGAATCTTGTTTGACAAGTTTGTTTTTCCCAAAATATTCAGTGATTTATCCGCTGAGTTGGACATTGTGTTCAAAACCCGGTTCTGCAGATCTCAATCCACCATCACCTGTTGAACTGGTTTCGATTAACAGGCAAACGTCGCCTGCACCAACAAGAGACAGTAAATTCCAAAGTTTGACGCCCAAGTTAAAAAACTTCGATTGATGGTTTGCACTAATTCTGAGTGCCCAGCTTGGTTTGCCAGACGTCCTTGCAGTGAATCACGGCAACCCATTGCCTCGCACATGAGGCTTGTTTTCATGGTAGAGAACGCGCCCGCCACGATTATGTGGTGGATAAGTCCGGTACAGCATGGCGTGAACGACGAGCTTCAAAGCAGTGATCTCAATTGCCACCCGAATCCGAATGAATCTCTGGCTGTTGAACTGCAGATTGCAGATCTGTACGTTATTCCGCTCGCCTCGGATACATTTCTGGGCCCGTTTCGAATCCCCTGCCGTTGACTCAGGAGTCAATCAATGTCTGATCGCATCATCCTCCGAACCGGTGAAGCACTTGTTGCTGGTGGCCCTCCCTTTACCGCAGCAGAACCCGAAGTCGTGATTGGTGAACTGGATGGCCCCGTAGGCACAGCGTTAGCCACGTTGACTGGCGATCAGTCCATGGGGCACTCCAAAGTATTCGCTATCTTGAATACTGACATTCAAGTACGCCCTGTCACTCTGTGTGTCAGCAAGGTGACCGTGAAAAATAGTCGGTACACAAACATTTTGATGGGGACCGTCCAAGCCGCCATCGCCAATGGAGTTCTGGACGCTGTGCGGGCAGGCGATCTGCCGAAGGAAAAAGCAAATGACCTTGGAATCATTTGCAGCGTCTGGCTGAATCCTGGTGTCATCGATGATGATAACCTCGATCACAAAGCACTGTTCGACATCCACCGCAAGGCAATGGCAATGGCGATCCACAAAGCAATGGCTTGCGAACCCTCCATCGACTGGTTGCTGGAAAACCAGGAATCAATCACACACAAGTATTATCAAATGGGGCTGGATGGGAAAATTTGATGGACGGATTCTCGTCTGTTCTGACAAGATGCTGACGCTGTAAATCCTGCTGATTTATCATTCGTACGGTATCCTCGATTTCATCGCTGCAAATCATCCACTCGGGATGAGCGGAACACGTTTGTTGCTGACAGCTGCCCGGCAATTGCAGCAAGTCAACCATCGTTACGCTCTTTGTACCATGTGCATTGGCGTCGGCCAGCCAGTGGATTGCTGCTGCGGTGTGATGTCAGTTGTGGTGCCAGTTGTGATGCCAGTTGTGATGCCAGGTCCGGGACATGGTCGCTAAAATCGATGATACCTATCGTCGTTTGGATGCAGTGGTCAACTGTGCTGGGACGACGGAATTTGTCCAGCATGCAAATCTGGAAGAAATGACCGAGACCATGTGGGACAGGATTCTGGCAGTCAATACAACAGGGCCTTTTTTCGTGATTCGGGCCTGTGCCCCGTTGTTGCAACGCCAGCCCCATGCTTCCATTGTTAATGTTGCTGGTGTTGTTAATGTTGCTGGTGTTGCCTGTGTTGCTGGTGCTGGTTTCTGTCTTGCCTACTGTGCTAGTAAGGAAGCACTGAACACGATGACAAAGTCATTGGCACGGGCGTTAGCGGCGGGGATTCGCGTCAACGCCGTTTGGCCCGGTCCAACTGACAGTGACTGGTTACGCCGCGGGATGACTGAGCAACAGATCGAAGACAGAGTTGCGAGTTTTCCGATTCCCCGTTTAGCACAGCCCGATGATGTTGTTGATGCGATTCATGACTTGACTGTTGGTACCAATTTGACAACGGGACAAATACTGGTGGTCGACGGTGGGAGGACAATGTGAACAATTTGTCAGATAGTTTGAAGAGAACAACCTGGAATTTCTTTTCCGGCAGTCAGCTGACTTTCGGGCCGGGTGCCATCGGCACCCTGACCGGCGTTCTGCGCCGCGAGCAGTCCCAACGTGTGCTTGTCGTCAGCGATCAGGTTCTGTGCGAGGCAGGGATTGTCACGCAAGCTGAAGTTGCAATCCAGCAGTCCAACAGCAAAATGGAGATTTTCCGCGACGGAGAAATCGAACCATCGACAGAGACGGTTGAAAAGTTGATTGAGGTCGCAACTGAATTCAAGCCTGATCTGTTCGTTGCGATTGGTGGAGGCAGCAACATGGATCTTGCCAAAGCAGCGGCTGCAGCGTTTTCAAGTCAAAGTGACGTGGAGTCGTTGTTCGGATTCAATCAAGTGATCACCGCTACGGCAAAGGTGGTTTGCATTCCAACCACAGCCGGAACCGGCAGCGAGGTCACGCACTCAGCCATTCTTAAAAACTCGACGACTGGTAACAAGGCTGCCATCCTGAGCCAACACATTCGCCCTGATGTTGCCATCGTTGATCCGCAATTGACGCTCAGTTGCCCCCCACAGGTCTCCGCCGAAAGCGGTATCGACGCACTGACTCACGCGATCGAAGCCTACCTGGTACGCAACTTCTTTGCGTTTTCAGAAAACTTTGATCAGGGTCTGCCGTATGAGGGTAATCATCCTTTGGGGGATATGTATGCCGAGAAAGCGATGTGTTTGATTGGCCAGAATCTGCAACGAGTCATTGATGACCCGCATGATCTGGCAGCACGCAGTGGGATGGCATTGGCTGCCACGCTGGCCGGGGTTGCGTATTCGTCCTGTGGTGTCTCGCTGGCACACGCGCTCGAATACCCGATTGGCGCCGCATTTCATTGCAGTCACGGCGTTGGTAATGGAATCGTTTTGCCAGCGGTCATGGAATACTGGTCGACAACCCGCCAATCCCGAGTGGCCCAGATTGCAGGTTTCCTGGGTGTGGCTCAGTCCGAAAATATGCCGATTGCGGAGGCTGCCGACGCTGCGATTTCGCGGGTCAGGGAATTGCGTGAACGGATTGGTTTGCCCACAGGATTGTCGGCCGTGGGTGGTAACGAAACTGACATCGCAGGTTTGGCAAACACGGCCATGTCATTGGATCGTCTGGTGGCCCTGTCACCCGTCACGACAACATTGGAAGATCTGACTGGGATTCTACGGGCGTCGCTGTAGGAGTCTTCAAATCGGGGCCGTAAAGGGGGCCGTGGAGTAGGTGTAATCATGATTTTTTCTCGCAGGCCAGTGGCAGGAACGCAGTGAGCGTCTGAATGTCACCAATCCGGCCAATGGTGAGTTGATCGACACCGTGCCAATCGCATCGGCCGATGATGTTGAACTGGCGATGGAAGCACTCGGCACCACGTGGGCCGCTGATTTTATCGACCCTGAGACTGACAAGCCGGTCGCTCAGCAACTGCGCGCGATTCCCGCCGCGCAATTCATCGACGGTTAGCCATACTATAAGACGCGCGTTACCATTGATCGCTGGTAAGAATGAAATCTCTGCGCAGGATTAGGTGCGTCGCTATCCGAGTCAACCTTGTTTGGCGAGATAGACATGGACCGCGTCAATTGGCTTGCGTTTGACTGAGGATCCAATTGGTGTATTCAAGTCCGGGACCGACAATTTCTGTTTGGGCACCAATCGAGGACTCGCCACTTGATAGTTTCAGATTGCCGAGCAAGGTCAGGAAATCACGGGGGACGAGACTCGACTGGTCCCGTTCAAACAGGCCTGTGTCTTGCACTGGGACAACGAGTTGCCGGGATCCTGTGTTGGTCTGTCCCCAGTAAGTATCCCATTCAGAAAGTTTCACTGGCCCCGGCACGCGTCGTGTCTTTTGTCTTGGTTGGCTAATGCCAAAGAAGCTATGCCGAATCCGGTATTGGTTTTTCTCACCCTGCCATCGAAACAGGCCTCGCATGATTGTCCCGGTGAGACGCGGCAGGCCGGGATTGTCGTTGATTCGTTGAGTGGCCAAAGACGCCAGGAAATAGACGTCCCAAAGATTCGCATCAGCCTCAATGAGAACCGGTATGTTTGGTCGTGGCGGCCTCTCAAACGGTGCGGAAACAAGTAGTCCGGTAATCGCCTTGATGGTGTTTTGTCGGATTCGAATTTTCGGGATTTGACCTCGTACCTGACGAGTGGGGAAAATGATCGCTAAGGTTGCTTCTCCGCAGTGAACATTGTTTTCGATATTCAGGTCGGTTCCCGGGACCATGCCAACGTCAATGGCGACATTGGCGGTCCCAGTGTAAAACTCGGAGTTGCGGACGTCGCAAGAATTTGCATTGACAACGGCAATGCAGCAGGTTGGCCTTTTACGCTGGCTTGTGATTTCAAATTTGCAGTTTGTGATTCGGAGGCTTCCACCGACGCAACGTACCGCTGACAGCTTTGTGCTGGCTGTCGCAGATTCATCATCACTGGCGACGATGCGAAATGTCAGACCTTCAAGCTCAAGCGAAACATCCGACAGGATACCGGCCGTTCCTTGTTTGCTGCTGATTTCCAGAATCGGTTCGCTACCCGAAATGGCTCTGATGGTGAGTTGCTTGCCATCGGTTGTAATGGTTGCATCCAAACTCTGTGTTCCGTCTCCCTCTATCTCGATGATGTCACCACTCATTGCCTGTCGTACTGCTTCGCCCAGCGATTCAAACTCGGGTGATTCTCCCTCGTCGCGTTTGATAGTGACCCGGAAATCCTGCAGGTTCAGCAGTTTTGATGGATCTTGGTTGTTTGTGCTGGGATCGTTTCCCGGCGCCAGTTCGCTATCTTTGAATTTCTGCTCACCCGCCGGCGTCGATTGGCCCTTCGCCAGTTTGGTTGACGGAGGTGCCATCAGGTACCAAGCTAGATAACTCGCAGCCAGCAGCATGACTACGGCGCAGATTGCCGCAATCGAAAATCTGTTCCCACGTGGTGGTGCTTGCTGAGGATCAGATCGGTTTTCCGGCAGCAGTGGTTGAGCTGCCGACAATGCGTTCACAATCTCTTCGGAGTTTTGATACCTTTCCTCTGGATTGCGAGCCATCAGTTTTTCGATGATCTGCACCAACCAGAGTGGAGCGTCAGGCTTCAGGTCAAGGATGCTACGGGGCTTCTGTTCTCGGAGTTGATGAAGGATTTGAAGAGTAGTGGCTGCGTTGTAGGGAGCCTTCCCAGTTGTGGCAGCATACAGGACTGCCCCCAGTCCATAGATGTCGCTGCGATAATCGATCCGCTTTCCCAACGCCTGTTCGGGTGACATGTAGTGCGGTGTTCCCAGAACTGTACCGGTTTTCGTCAGTTGGTTATCGTCAATGCACTTTGCCAAGCCAAAGTCGGTAATGCGGACTCTGCCGTCGGACTTCTGTAGCAGGATATTCGAGGGTTTTAAATCGCGGTGCACCAGATCCCGAGCATGAAATGCTCCCAGACCCTTTGCGATTTGAATTCCAATGCGAGAAATTGCATCGGTGGACAGAGTTTCCGAAGCGTCGATCCGCTGCTGTAATGATTGCCCCATGATATGGCTCATGACCAGAAACGGGAATCCATCGATTTCGTCGGCTGAGTAAATCGGCACGATGAAATCATGTTCGACTGCGGCAGCCGATTTTGCTTCCCGCAGAAAGCGCTGGCGAGCTGTTCTGCTGTTTTCCAGATCAGAGGAAAGAAACTTGATGGCGACCTTTCTGTCCAGAACATGGTCGCGAGCAGCAAAGACAACACTCATGCCGCCAACGCCGAGAAGTGACAGGATTTCGTAGGATCCGATTCTTTTGCCGGCAACGATTTTGTCGGTGTAAGGTAATCCCTGAAAGGACAACGAAGCAGATCCGGATTCCGAGGTGGTGAATGCGGTGACCGTTTTGTCTGACATCCGATTCATGACATTGGCCAGTTCCGTTTCATGACTTGGACGAACGGTATTGTCGGTGGCAGCCGATTTGTCTGGAGCCAGTTTCAAGTCCCCGATCCAGGACGAATCACCTGAAATACTCGCGAGGTTTTCCTGACAGGCAGAACAGACATCCAAGTGTTGAAGAAACTCGGTATGCTCAGGTCGAGGGTTGGCACTCAGCAGTGATCTGAGTTCGTCGTTGGTAAGGCAGTTTTGTCTACTCATGCCCAAAAGATTCCTGATGCCACATGGTTCTTCTGTTGGTGGGTTTCAACCGGGGACACCCTCGTCAACAACATTGTCGATCATATCGCGTAAACGCGACGTCACTCGGCTCTTGGAAACATAGACGGCGCCGACTGAAATATCCAGAGCGATGGCGACATCGGCTGCGGTTCGATTTTCAACCGCGGTCATCCAGAATGCCTTCCATGTTGAATCCTGAAACTCAGGGCGTGCTTTTTCAACTGCCCAGTCAAACAGTCTGCGTTCGTATTCCAAATCCCACTCAGTGCGATCATCCTCTTCCGCTGTCTGCTCTTCGATTGCTCGTTGGACCCCGGTGTCTCCCCCACCCACCAGATTCTTGTTGCGGGATACAAAGTTCAGCATCTTGTTTCGCGTGACGGTTAACAGCCAGCCACGGAACGAACCCTTGCGTGGGTTGTAGGTGAATTCGTTGGCGGCGGAGGTCACACTGCTCAGCACATCCTGAGTCAAGTCGCCGGCATCCGCATCCTGGACATTGCGTTTTCGCAGATAGGCATAGATCAACGGCGCATACAATTCGATGAACTGATTCCACGCCTCGTTATCGCGAAAGTCCCGGATCCGCAGAAGCAGGCTGGGGCGGGTTTCTGGTGATTGGTTCATGTAACCATCAAGGTTCGTGACGAGCGAATCCGCTTCGTTAGTTGCACGTTTGCCGTCGCACACCGCATCGTTGACGGGTGTGGATTGTGCAACTCGCGGTGTGAAGTGGAAAGCCCGGGTTCGTCAGAGTGGAAGGACCCAGATCGTCAGGCTGACCAACTCGGGAATTAGCAGGACGTAGCTTACCGGAAACCAGCAACCCCAAGACAAGCTCACTGTTAAGTTCGTTGCTTCTTTGCTCGATTGACCAGTTTTGCGTCGCTGTTGGTGCAGCAAGTCGACATTTTCGGACACGGGGGGAACACCTGAGCACGCCGGGGACACCTGAGCACGCGGGGACACGGAGGAACACCAGGGAAATCGGCTGAAGTGGGGGGGAATCCTTCTCTTTCTATGTTCAATCAACTGTATCAGTCGCCCGATTTCGAAAAAAAAATCAGAAACCGTGAAAGGTCTACGTACCTGCTGTGTAACTCCTTTTGAACCCGCTGCCAATGCAATCTTTTTTTACCATCAGGAGCCAAACATGACCATTTCCAATTTAAGTCTCAAGTCACGATTTCTGAAACGCCGTCGCTCGGACCGCAAGCTTCGTAACCGTCAGAAGAGTCGAAAAGTGACTTTTGAGCAGTTGGAAGGTCGCCGCGTATTTGCGGCCATGTTTGATGCTCATATCCCTAATTCGGTTTCGGATGAGGTTTCTTACTCGATGTACAGTTCGATTGACTGGGATGCCAGCACAGGAATTTTGACGCTCGATGGTACCCTTGGGGATGACAATGCCTCGGTCAGTCAGGTGAGCAGCATTTTAAGGTCCTTTGAGGCGACTCTGAATGGCACCACAGAAACGATCAAACTAAATCGCATGCAGAGTATTTCGGAAATCGTTTTCACTGGTCATTCGGGCGACGACACATTCGTCAATGACACTCACATTGATTCCTATGCAAATGGCGGTAATGGTAATGATACGCTGACCGGGGGAACCGGCAGCGACAATCTGGATGGTGGCAGCGGAGACGATACGCTTAGCGGCGGCGGCGGCGTCGACTACCTGTATGGCCAGGATGGGAATGACAGCCTCTCAGGTGGTCCAGGCGATGACCTGATGTATGGAAACGATGGTCAGGATGTCATGGAGGGTGGCGATGGAGATGACGACATGTACGGCGGTGACGATGCCGATACCATTGCTGGCGGCTCAGGCGATGACCGGGTGTTTGGCCAGTCGGGTGCTGACACGCTTGATGGTGAAGACGGCGACGACTACATCGTTGGGGACGACGGCAAGGATGTCATTCAGGGTGGCGATGGTTGTGACACGATCGAGGGTGGAGACCAAAGCGACACCATCAGCGGGAATGCAGGAAGCGATGATATCGATGGGGGGGCCGGAGCGGATGAAATTGAAGGCGGAAGTGGAGCTGACGAAATCGATGGTGGAGATGGGAATGATGTGATTCATGGAAATGGTGACGACGACTACATCGAAGGGGGAGACGGCGACGACAATATTTATGGAGATGGTGGTCAGGATGAACTGCGAGGAAACGCTGGTAATGATGGTCTCTTTGGTGGACGCGCCAGCGATATGCTTTATGGTGGCAGTGGTGGTGATCGATTCCTGACTCAAACAGGAGACACGGTTTACGCGGTGAAAGATGGCGATGCAGAGATCAAATTCGCCAGCACGAGCGGCGAAAAAACCTGGTATGACGGTTCGCGAATTTCATGGCAAGCGGGAGCATGGACCGAGGCTGAAATCGAAGTGATCGATGTAGCACTTGCATCCTTGCACCAACGTTCCGGCAATACCAATCTGCTGGAAACTTCCAAAGGTAATACCATTACCTTCCATCGCGTCGGCAGTTCCACCAATACCGACATCGGTGGCTGGAATGATGGAAACGATGTCTACATCACCGAAAACCGGATGGATCATAATGGCGATGGGGACACAGCGGATAGCAATGACGCTCAGGAAATCTATCGAGTTGTGTTTCATGAGATTGGCCACTTCTGGGACAACGAGCATGATGATTGGAGCGACTGGAAAGATATCAGTGATTGGCGTTGGGGCTTGTTCTCAGGGTGGGCCCACGATGGAACATCAGGTTTCGCACGTTCCTACGGAGAAGAAAGTCCCAAAGAGGATTTTGCAACTGTGTTTGCAAAAGTGATGCAGGAAAATGTGGGTGAACTCTATGACTACAGTTCCACCGGAACAGCAGCGGGGCTCCAGGAGAAAGAGGACCACATCAACGATTTTCTCAACAGTGTCTGAGAATTCCAACCGGTCTGCGACTTGTTTCGATCTGACAACACGGGATTCATGCTGGATGCCGTGTTGTCGCATTGGTAGGTTTAAGGGATAAGAGTACTCTTCACTCAGCCTGTCCCGCTTCTGATTGGGCAGCCAAGTTCGGCAGCCAAGTTCGGCAGCATGACAGGATCCATGACCTGACCCAGCCAGAGATGACAATGAGATTCGCGAAGCTTTCCCTTGCTCTGTTCACAATCATTGTTTTGTTCGCTGTCCAGCCCTTGGCTGCGGAAACATGGTCGATCCCGGTGGGCGGAAATGCTTATCGCACCGGACCGACTCCGGGGGGCAATGGGATTCG
>JAPKCI010000429.1 GCA_028823035.1 Rubripirellula sp. | reverse complement strand
CGGATTAAAAAGTCGTTTCCGTCATTATGTAGGCCTGAACAAGACAGAACAGAAATTAGAACGTTTGCTCAGATCACACAAGTTTGCCTCGATCAACACGACGCTTGCAATGCTTGCCCCCTGCTCTTCGTCATGCGGAGACCGGCACAATAACGCAACGTCAAAAATCAGAACGGGCGAAGTCGTTTGACGTCATCCACCATCTCACCCACACTTCACGAAAACTCGGAATCACGAGCGTCCCAACGTCGCCGTCTGTTGATGTTAACGCACCGAGTCCCGTTCCCGCCGGATCGGGGTGACCGCATCCGCTCGTGGAACATCCTGAAGTTCCTTTCCAAATCGAACGATATGTATCTGGGTTGTGTCTCGGATGAACCAGTACCAGACAAGGTCAGAAAGAAACTCGACTCTGTTTGTGAACACGTCACCATCGCACCCATCGGTTCAAAATCGAAATGGATGCGGGCCGGATTCTCAGCATCCCAAGGTCGTTCGCTGACCGAAGGCCTATTTTGGTCACCGACGTTGGACCGCAGTCTTTCGCAATGGACCAAACAGCACCAGTTCGATGCAGTGATTGTTTACTGCAGCAGCATGCTTCGCTATGCACGCCGACCACACCTCCGCAACATCCCGCACTTCGTCGATCTCGTTGATGTCGACAGCCAAAAGTTTTACGAATACGCCGACAACGCAAAGTCGTGGAAACGAGCGATCTATCGAACCGAGGCAAACCGGGTTCAACGACTCGAGCATGATGCGGTCCGCCTTTCCAAAGCAGTCACCTTGGTCAGTGACGCAGAGGCTGAAGTGCTCTGCAATACACTACAGCAAGGCAAACATGGCGTGCACGGGGTCGCGAACGGAGTCGACACCGAATACTTCGCTCCCCAGAACTTGCTCCAAGCTGACAAACACCAAACCGCCATCGACAGCCCCAAACTTGTTTTCGTGGGTGTGATGAATTACCCACCCAACGTGGAAGCACTTTGCTGGTTCGCTGCGAATGTTTGGCCAAAATTGAAACAGCAGTACCCCGGTGCATCACTCGAAATTGTCGGAAAACATCCAAACAACGAAGTACTGCACTTGGCCAATCATGATGGTATCCACGTAACGGGTTCAGTACCTGATGTGAGAGTTCATGTTGCAAAAGCTGATATTGTCATCGCCCCGCTCCAAATCGCCCGCGGGATACAGAACAAAGTCCTGGAGGCGTTGTCGATGGCCAAACCTGTCATCGCTTCGCCCAAAGCCTCGCACGGCATCAATGCTTCTCACGACCAGCACCTGCTGATCGCCGACAGCCCATCGGAATGGTTGCAGGCGATCACGAGATTCTGCGAGTCACCAGAATTGCGGCACATTTTATCCCAGAATGCACGCGATCTTATCTGCCAACGGTACACGTGGCAGGCAACGCTCAGCAAACTCAACGAATTGCTCGACGAACACCTGACGCCCAAAGCGTCTGAGTCCGCTTGATAAACAGAAGATGTCCGCAGCCGAAACATTGACGTCCCTACCAACTGGCGCTAGCGATGCAACTGCGCAAAAGATTCGCGTCGGTTTTGTCATGCATGTGATGCAGGTTGCCGGGGCTGAAGTGTTGGTGACACAGATCATCGAACAACTCTCGGACCGCATTGAAGCAACAGTTTTCTGCCTCGATGCATTGGGCGAACTGGGACAGAAACTGCTTGACGCTGGAACCCCAGTCGTCGTTCTGAATCGAAAACTAGGACTCGATCGGGATGTCGCACGACGCTTGGCCGATGAAGTCAAGGCACGAAACATCGAAGTATTGCACGCCCACCAGTACACGCCGTTCTTTTACTCAGCACTCAGCCGCATGTTGCATCGTGCCAAGGCAAAGATCCTATTCACGGAACACGGCAGGCATTACCCGGATATCGTTTCCAAAAAACGGTGGCTGGCCAATCGCCTGATTCTCCAGCGGTATGCGGACGTCAGCACAGCGTGCTGTGATTTCAGTGCAAAAGCACTACGAGAAATCGAGGGATTTCCCAAAGCCAGCACGCTTCCCAATGGCGTCGATCTGCGTAGTCTTCCCAAACGTGGAAACGAGAACGAAACGGCTCGGCTACGCGAACGGCTTGGAATGCAATCTGGCACGCCGTACGCAGCTTGCATCGCCAGATTCCATCCAGTCAAAGATCACGAAACACTGATTCGGGCCTGGCAATTGGTAAACGAATCTCTCCCCAACGCAAAGCTGTTGCTGGTCGGTGACGGTGAGTGTCGGCAAAAATGCGAAGCATTGTCCCGTGATTTAGGCCTGGAAAAATCCATTCAGTTTTGGGGAATACGACACGACGTATCGGACATCCTGCGAGCGATCGATGCATTCGCCTTGACCAGCGTGAGCGAGGCCGCATCGCTGACACTGCTGGAAGCGATGGCCAGTGGATGCCCTGCAGTACTGACTGATGTCGGCGGGAATTCCGAGCATGTCACACACGGCATCGAAGGGTTCTTGGCGCCACGATCAGACAGCCAAACACTTGGCAAATATCTCGTCGAACTCTTGAGTGATCGCCAAAGGTGTGACGCGATGGGCGATGCGGCACGCAAGAGAGTGGAGAACGATTTCGACCTGGCAGGCGTCATCGAACGATACGCTGCTCATTTCCAAACCATGACGTCAACTTGAAAAGGGCTGGCTGGCTCTCATCTCAATGCTAAAAGGTTTCATCAATTCGACTCTCCGCGGATTAGCAATCTTATGCGTATCACCAATCTTGCTGAGCCACTGGCTATCAAGCCTGGTCACCAATGCCGACAGTTCATTGGAGTCACATTCGCAATTGCTCTCTTTGCTTCCAGGTAGATCGGGCAATTATCTGCGTGTTGCCTTTTATCGCTTTGCGCTCGACCAATGCGACCCCACGGCCACGATTTGCTTCGGCACACTGTTCTCCAAGACGGGTGCCAGGATCGACAAGCATGTGTATATCGGTCCCCGATGCATGCTGGGTCTGGTCACACTCGAAGAGGATGTCCTGCTGGGCCCAGCCGTTCAGATTCCAAGCGGCCCAATGACCCATGGAATTGAGCGACTCGATACACCCATCCGTTTACAGCCCGGAAAAAAGCAACGCATCACGGTAGGCACAGACACATGGATCGGAGCCCAGTCGATCGTGCTCGCGAACATTGGAAGCCAAACAGTCATCGGCGCAGGTTCGATTGTGACGCGGGCTATTCCAACAAGAGTAATTGCAGCGGGTATTCCAGCAAAAACCATCCAGCAGCGATGCCAAATGGATTCGGAAACTGCCGATGATTAACACACTTTCCCAAGGCACCCCGAAAGCCCACACCTCCGTTGCGGAAGCGAACCAACGTTCGCAGAAATCGCAACACAAATCCAGAAAAAATCTAATTTTACATCGGACGCGAATATTGTGGGCACGCCCCAATTTGACGAATCTGCTGAAACTGCAATACGAATTCGGCGAGAAAATGCTGTGAGCAATCATTCACAGTCAATACCGTTACTTATTGAGTTGAATATAAATCATTGGCAGTAATACTGGGGACACACGGTAGTCCCAATTAGGGGCATGCGACTTGTTGATCTGCCTCCACATACGGCGGAGGCAACGCCACCCAAGTGGACGAAGTCCACCCTGACGCCGCTGAAAACCTTATCTCTGATCTATGACAAATCCTGCTACAAAACTGCCTGAGGTCGTTTACTC
>JAPKCI010000428.1 GCA_028823035.1 Rubripirellula sp. | reverse complement strand
ATGTTGTTTCGGCGAACGTCACCGGAGGCCAGTACTTGCTTGAAGTTGTCAATAGCACAGGTGCTGCCGCCATTATCCAGAACGACTACGGCTTGGCATTCGGAGCCGGAAGCGCAAACACTTTGACCAGCGAGCTTGACCTGGCAGCGGGTACCCCGATTTCCAACGGAATGTCCGCGTACGTCATTGACGTAGACGCCGCAACCGTCGCTGGTTTTGACGTCACCTTCACGGTTTGGGGTGCGAGTGCGCTTGACTTCGCATCAACCACCGTTCAAACTTCAGCAGGTGGAGCCGAGGAACTTCGGTGGAATCTTACTGACTTCACGGACAAAAATGGATCGTTTGCGACCGACATATTGCAGGGTAAAGGGTCATTCACGTGGAGCGACGTTACCGGCTACACCATCAGCATTGACGGCCCCGTAAATGGAGCATTCGTGGCGAACGAGGTTTTCGCCACGATTCCTGAGCCAGGTTCCATGCTTGCCATGGCAGGCTTGTTCAGCGGAGCTGGCTTGGTCGGCTTCCGACGCAAGCGTGCAGCGAAAAAAGCTGCCAAGGCTTAAGGACGACGAACTTTAAAACGACAAGCGAGCTCCATTCTGGAGCTCGCTTTTTTTTTGCCTTGTAGGTTGGAACAACGAGACCCAAGGAACATGAGTGAAACTGAAACCATTCAACTGGAATCCGAATCATTCGGCCAGGACGAAGTCTCAGATCTCACTCAAGGAAATCGATTCCCCCTGCTTGCGGCTCACCGTGCCGAATGGCTCGAGTCATTGAAAGCAGGCTACAGACATCGAAGTTTTTTGATCCGAACAAGCCACCAAGGAACGACTCTGGGTGAGCTTCCCTTAATGCTGGTCAGTGG
This sequence comes from Rubripirellula sp., assembly GCA_028823035.1. Classification (GTDB taxonomy): domain Bacteria; phylum Planctomycetota; class Planctomycetia; order Pirellulales; family Pirellulaceae; genus Rubripirellula. The sequence goes on along the minus strand of JAPKCI010000428.1, from coordinate 2,863 downwards.
GCCAATATTTGGCAAGTTCCTTTGCTCTCTTCCATACATCAACACCGGTGGTGCGTGGGCCACGAATGATCGCGTCGCCCATGCCTTAGTCGATCAAGCATGTACCCTCGCCGATCAGACGGATGCGAAGTATCTGGAACTTCGGCATGAGGTTCCCTTACAACACCCGCTACTGAATTTTGAACGCACAGATAAAGTACACATGCGGCTTGAGTTACCCGCAAGTGACGCTGAACTGGACAAGTCCTTCAAGTCCAAACTCCGAAGCCAAGTCCGAAAAAGTGGCACTCACAATCATGAAATTCGTTGGGGGGGGCGTGAACTTCTCGCAGCCTTTTACTCAGTCTTTGCCACAAACATGAGGGACCTCGGAACGCCGGTTTTTTCCGTGAGACTATTCGAATCTATCCTCGATGTATTTCAATCGGATGCTGAAATATGTGTTCTGGAAAATGGCGGACAACCAGTAGCTGGAGCCCTTTTGGTTCATGGTATAAAAACCACGGAGATCCCTAGCGCAAGCACCCTAAGATCCTGGAATCACACAGGCGCTAACATGTGGATGTATCGGCATCTTTTGCAGCGGGCCATTGAACGCGGAAGCGAAACATTCGATTTTGGCCGCAGTAGCGTTGGCAGCGGAACCTATAAATTTAAAGCTCAGTGGGGAGCCAAGCCACATCCTGCCGTTTGGCAGTACTACGTCCGCAAAGGATCCGTGGAGGATATGCGGCCTGATTCAGCGAAGAATCAGCGGCTGATTAAAACTTGGCAAAAACTACCTGTATGGCTAACCCGATTGATTGGCCCCTCAATCGTCAGAGGCATTCCTTGACAGATTTAGTCACTTCCTTGGTACTGGGGGAAGCGATATCCCCACCCAATTTCCAAATCGCACCATGCCACTGACTCAGAACCGCTTTCCCACGGGATCTGGTGGAATGCTAGATTCGAACGAAAAAGCGACTTGGCATTTGATGTATCTGAATATTTGCGTCTCTTGTTGACCCACAGATAGCCGCATGTGGACACTCCTGCAGGCCAGACTTAGAAAAACCAGATTTACCGATAAAAGCATTGGGTTTTCGTAAAAAAAAAACGATAGTGAATACATTTAATTAACATCTACCTACCTACGTTGCAGTCCCTCTGGCGTAATTTCCGCAGTTCGCTTGAGGGCAGGCTGAGCATTTGTAGCCTCCTGAAGACTAATGTTCAGTATGCAATTAAACTATATTTCCGGACGACAATATCGCTGAAGCAGATCAACAGAATCGCTGAAGCAGATCAACCGATGCACCACGCAAGATGATGCCAATTGCAAGCAAGCATCACAAACTGCATCAATCACCGGGAATTGGAAATCACTGAAAAGAGCCGCTAAGAATGAATGATGCAGCAGACATTGCAGAGAACGGTGCGGAGGAGTGCGCCGATCTTGTCACGAAAACCATGGTAGTCATGGGGAGAAAACGGAGCCGGGGACGCCGCATCCTTAAATGTGTGATCGCCCTCATCGCCTTAGCAATCTCTGCAGTTATCTTTTGGCAAATCTATCTGCAAACCGTAGAACCAGGCTTCAATTGGAAATAACCGAAGGAAGTCGGTCTGTTGACATCGACCCCTCACTTGCTAGCAACGCAGGGTAGGCAAAGCCAGATGTTCACTTCCGAAAAATCCGGTCCGCCTATCACACCAAAAGGCTGCTGTTTTCACAACAATGGTGTTCTACGCGGTGACTGGAAATCACCCTGATCGCGGCCTACTCTGAATGCCTGTTCACTCGAACCATGGCTGCAGTCCAACGCTTATCCTGACCTGTCGCTGCCCGAATTCTCGTCAGAGCTGTTATTTCCGGCATATTTTCCTCAACCACCCCGTCTGGTTTGGCGATACCTAAAAGTGTGTTGGGTGCGCGACCAGCTCAAGCAGCGCGACCTGCACAATTGCACCGACCAGAAATTAGACGGGCGATGCAACTCACGTGGGACTGATGATTCGATCAGCACAAGGTCGAACTTCATACCCAAAACAAACACCAAGACGCCAGAGCTGACAGGAAGTCGCATGAAGCGCAACCCAAAACGTAGTCTGGTTCTCAGATTCATTACGGCGAGCTGTCTAAGCCTTATGCTGCTTAGTTCTGTTGGTTGCCGGGGGCTCAATCATTGGTGCCTTGAATTGAAAGGATGCGTAAGCAACCAAATGGTTGACTACAGCAACCGCGCCTTGGCAGAGAAAGCGTGGATCCGAGAAAAGCATCAATTCTCCGACCACCAATATCTGAAAGAATTCAAGGACGGATTCGTCAAGGGCTATCTTGACGTCGCCGGCGGTGGTGATGGCTGTACACCAACGCTCGCTCCAGCGGAGTATTGGGGATGGGCGTATCAAACACCTCACGGACAAGCTGCAGTTGGTGCATTTTTCCGTGGCTTCCCCTACGGGGCAAAAGCCGGAGAGCAAGACGGTGTTGGTTACTGGCGGGCCATTCCAACCAGTGGTAGCAGGGACGCTATGGCTCCCTACGGATCTGGTGTGATTACCGAAGAAATCGTCCCCAGCCCGGTCCCTGTAATCGAAGTTCCAGTACTAGATTCTGCTGCTAATTCCGTGCCCGGTCGCTTTCTTGAAACGTCCATGACGATCGAATCTCCGTCTGATCAACCTCGACCCTTTGTACCCGCAACCGCTGGGAATAATGTCGAAGAAGCCGTGGATACCAGTCAAGAACTGCAGCTACCCAGCACCACTTCCATCGGATCGCAAGTCAACCAGCGACAAGAACTCAACGCCAGCGTGACAGAAGCCAGCGTGACAGAAGCCAGCGTGACAGAAGCCAGCGTGACAGAAGCCAGCGTGA
>JAPKCI010000427.1 GCA_028823035.1 Rubripirellula sp. | reverse complement strand
TTGATCCTGCTGCTCTTGGTCCTGTTGCTCTTGTTGGATCAGACGCTGTGCAAGTTCAATGTTGGCGCGGGCGTCGGTGTCAGAGTTGTTGATGCGAAGAGAACTGCGGTATTGCGTGATTGCAGAACGCAGGAACTTGATGCCGGTATCGACGTCACGCTTGGAGGTCTCTGGCGGGGCAGTTGCTTGTGTGTTTGTGGCGGGTTCAGCGATGGCAATTAATGCATTTGCATAAAGCGTGTTTCCAAGGTTGAACCTTGCCTTTGCCGCGACGGCATCGTTTTGTGAGCCCAACACCTTGCGGAACTGTTCGGCAGCTAGCGGCAGGTTTTCGTTACGGTAATACGCGACGCCGAGGTTGTAGATGGTTTCGTCGCTGGGGCTTGGAATCTGTGTGTAGCTTTCGAGTGCGGACGAGACATCGCCGTTCTGCAGCGCGGTATCGCCGGCGGCCACCAGCTTTGCGGTTTGTGCGGGGTCATCTGCCAGAGTTGGTGAGTAGCAGAGCAGCAAAAACAGGCATGGAATTGATGTCCGCCACTGGCGGGAGACGTTCCCCAACAGTGGCGTTTTGCCTCCGCGTAGGGTGCGTTGATGCGATGTTCTGGAAAGACTCATTTGCGTCAAGCTGGTTGAAAGTTCTCAGTTGCTCAGGGCTGTCTGGTTACCGATGGGAAGGTTCAAAACTTGGCCTGGAACTGAATACGGATCGAAGTCGTGAATGGATCGAGCGAAATTCCGCATGTTGATGCAATGAAAACGTGCGGCTATCACAGAACTGGTTGCATGATGTTGGTTCACTGCGGTGATGGTGTGATTTTGGGTTGCATCCTCTGACTCGGGGCTGCGGGCGTTTGACTCGGGGCTGCGGGCGTTGTGGAGGCATCTTGGCATGATTGGATGCATTAGGTGCCACGGCGATTACCAAACCAGCGGATCTGCATCCGATCGCAATAATGAAAATCTTGTGATTCTACCCAGACTTTCAGCCACTTGGCAGCTGCATCCATGGCTTCGTTGGTGCTTCCTTGGGGCATCACCCAAACGCTGCTCGCAGGCACGCCTAGTCGTGCCACGATGTCCTGCAGTTCCTTGTAATCGCCTGGTGAGTCCACAACGAATTTGATTTGGTAGTCCAAGGCAGACTTGATCAGACGCTGCATGATTGCGATTGGCATGCGGCGTTCCGCATGGAGTTGACTCCAGTAGGGGTGCTCACTGGCGTCCGGGGTGCTGGATTCAAATTTCGGGCTGATCGAAAGCAGGTCGCATGGTGCTTCTCGTTCGACGGTACCAGCGGTTTCGATTGTCAGGTGAAAGCCTTGTGTTCTGAGCAGGTGGCAAAGTGCAGTGGAGTCTTTCGGCAGCATGGGCTCGCCACCGGTCAGCACCACATGTTCAAGTCCGGATGCCTGCACTAGTGAAAGAATCTGATCGAAGTCAAGTTGCTCGCCCTTGGGGTTCCAGGATGCGTACGGTGTATCGCAAAACCAGCAACGCAGGTTGCAACCACTGGTGCGGATGAAGAAACTGTCGGTCCCGGTCAGTTTTCCTTCGCCTTGGCGACTCTGGAACGTTTCGGCGATACGCAGCGTCCCCCTAGTCGTGGCTTGCGACCCATGCGACAATCCGGAGTTACCGAGTGGAGTAATCAAATTGAGCGACTCAGACAACTTTCGCGACGCCTTGGAAGTCTTTGAAAATCCAAGTCCAACGCGAAACTTTACGATTGAACATCATTGCCCCGAGTTTACGTCTGTCTGCCCGAAAACGGGTCAGCCAGACTACGGGACGATTGTATTTACCTACGTGCCAGACCAAGTTTGCGTCGAGCTGAAAAGTTTGAAAATGTACCTGCAGCGTTTCCGCAACGAAGGGATTTTCTATGAGGCGGTCACCAACCGGATCATGGACGATTTCATTGCCGTGGTGAAACCCCGCAAGGTCACGGTGGAAAGTCGCTGGACGCCACGCGGTGGTCTGAACAGCAATATTATCGTGAATTACCCGGATTTAGGCTAGGGCGGTTGGCGGTTGTACAGGGCGGGGCGGCGGCTGGCCGCTTGGGCTGGAAATTGTGCGTCAGTCCCTGATTTGTTCGCCCTGTGGTACTGCCGACGCTGGAATGGTTAGGGTCAGAGCGTGGTGCCAGCCTCGGACCTGCTTTCCCCGGAGACGCTTGAAGGTCTGCCTGCTCCGAAAGTCCTGCTGTGCAAAGAAAGTCCATGCACCGGTGGGAATTTGTCACCCGCGGAATCTGCTTGGTTCAGTTTCTTGCCTGTTTGGGATTTGTCTGCTCGTTCACCTTTCCCGCTATTCTATCTCGTCGCAGATTCGGACTTTGCCGATGGGGTTGGCGTTTTGGCTTGGTGGGGTGACAGCGTGCGGGCGATACCTCAGACCGTGGTGGCAGAGGGGGTTGAGGCATTTTCGGAAGTCGCTAAAACCGACACCACTCAGGCTTGTTGCTTATACTTTTGACTTCCACTACTAGCATCACAGGAAACCCAACATGACGGCTCCGATTCTCCTGAGCGGGTTCGCAGACGAAGCAGCCAACGAAAAACAGGCAGTTCAGCAATACTCAGCCTTTGCCGCGCTTGGTCTCAAGTACTATTCGATCCGATTTGTCGATGCAGGAGATGGAATCAAGAATGTGATGCAGTTGTCTGACCCTGAAATCCAACACCTGGTGAAAATGCAGGCTGATTATGGGCTCAAAGTCAGCAGCATTGGCTCACCGATCGGAAAGGTAAAGCTGCTTGATGTGGATGACGGCACGGCCAATAAATACATCCCGTTTGATCAATACCTGCGGGAAGACGTGGCAACGGCCTGCGACAGAGCTGAGGCATTCGGAGCGAAACTGATTCGTGGTTTTGCTTTCTACCACCCCAAGGAAACCGACCCGCTGTCGCACGTCAGCCAGGTCAGCGATCAACTGGGACAGATTGCGGAGGCATGTGATCAGCGTGGTCTGACTTTTGGCCTTGAAGTCGAAGCCAATCTGGTAGGTCAGAATGGTGATCTGCTGAAGACGATTGCAGAACAGGTGAACCACCCGGCTATGCTGACCATCTTTGATGCTGCCAATATTGTGACCCAGGGTTTCACTGCTGATGAGACCTACGCGCAATATCTGGCGATGAAGCCAAGTCTGGGTTGGCTGCATATCAAGGACTACCATGAGCCATCACCGACTGGCCGCATCGAACATGTCGATGAGGCGAGCCTCAATAATTTTGTTCCAGCCGACATCGGCGATAGTGGCCACGAGGCTATCTTGCGCGACTTGAAAGACTTTCTGCCAGAACTGGAAAGCCGCATGGCGGCTCGTGGCGCTGACGGTGTCTTTCTGGATCTCGAGCCACATGTAAAAGGTGGCGGTCAGTTCGGAGGATTCAGTGGGCCGGATGGGTTCGGGGTTGCACTGCGAGGGCTTTGTCGCGTGCTCGATTACGTTGGTATCCCTTATGACCTTCGCTCGTTTGCGGACATCAAGAGCTGATGAGTAGCGAATCTCAGGATCGTCTCACTGAACTCGAAATTCAGCTGGCACACGTTCAACGGCTCTATGAGCAGTTGAATGAGGTGGTAACTTCTCAGTCGAAGGAAATTGATCGTTTTGAACGGCGATTTCATCAACTGCAGACACAGTACAAAGAATTAAAAGATCGGCCAGAGCGGGGCTTTGACCCCGTGGATGAGAAGCCGCCCCATTACTAGGGCCACTGGATTCTCGCTG
>JAPKCI010000129.1 GCA_028823035.1 Rubripirellula sp. | reverse complement strand
CAAACCCTCCGCCCGCAGCAAACCCTCCGCCCGCAGCAAACCCTCCGCCCGCAGCGGCAGCCCAGAACTAGACCGCCCGAATCCGTCAGCACCAAATCGCAAGTCACTTAACGACTGTCGCGCGTTTGCAGGTTCCACGATTCCAGCTGGATACCACGATTCCAGCTGGATACCACGATTCCAGCTTGATACCGACTGATGACTGGTGGCCGACCGCCATGAATCGGGCCGGGATTTTCAGATGAGCTTCGCGCGAGGTCATTTCGGCGACGATTCCCCCACGATGATTCCCGGCAAATAGATCACCAAACCGCTGACAGCCGCAATCATCCAGGGTTGCAGTTGAGCACCGAGTCCCGGAACACCCAGAGTTGGGCCGAACAGAATCACGACGGTAGCCACCACAGCAAATGGTGTCATGCGCCAACCCGACACAAAGCTTGAAAGGGCCAGCAGCAGTCCGGCTACTCCGATCGACCAACCATGAACCTGCCCTCCCAGAAAACCAGTTTTCAACTCTGGTTCCTTGGCTGATGCAGCAGTTCCTGTGACCGCCGTGGCGACTTCATTGAGATCCAGTTGGCCACTGCGGACGGTTTCCAAAGCATCGAACTGCTTGAAGTGATCGAAAACTCCCTGACCATATCCCCACAGAGCAAAAATGGACAGCAACAGGCATCCCACCAACAATCTTGTCTGACCACTCAATGCAAATCGTATCGCAGCAAAACGGTCGCGTTGCCTGCGGTACTTGCCACTGCGAGCGTCAGCAATCATCTGCTTTATGCGTTCTCGTTTTTTAATTGATGCTTCGTCGCTCGACTTTGCCTGATCGGTGCTTGACTTGGCGTTCTCCATTACCGCAGCGGCAATTTGCCATGCTCGATCGCGTGCCTCGTCAGCCGAAAGACCCTCTTTCTCCAACCCTCTTTCCTCGATTTTCGCCAGACGCTGGTGATCACGCGTTTTGCGATTGGCCAATGCCTTACGTTTCAGCATGCGGCAAGTTTGGTCACGCAGCGAAATCGAGCCAACCGAGCGGGTGTACGACGGATCACCATGCAGGATCTCGCGTGTCTTGCACAAAGATTCATAGCCAAACAATGACTCGTACAGCCGCTGCCAACCCTTTCCGCCATACCGTGCAGCAAACAGTCGCAACCCATCCTCGTCGGTGCCATCAATTCGCAAGTCACGAATGAAGTGTTCTGCATCTCGCAACGCGTCGCGTTGGGCATTCGAACCGGGCAACACAACGCACCGATGAAAAACACCACCAGCAACGACGCCCAGCAACGTCCCCACTACCAACCCAGGCCACAGTCCAGCCAGCAACACAATCAGGCAGAACGCGGTCGCTCCCATGCCAGCCAGCAACCAATCCCATCCCACCCAAGATCCCAGCCACAATCGCAAGTGATCGATGACGACACTGGTCGCCAACCGAGAGCCCAAGAACATGGTGGTCAGCAAAGTGATTACCAAGACACTCGGCCCGATCAGGATCCATGCAAGCCCAGTACCAGCCAATAGCAGCAGCACGGTCAATCCACCTGCAACAGCGACCAAACTGAAGAGGTAAGCGGTCGACAGATTCATCAGCGGGGCCGCAGCACGATACCGAATAGTAATCGCCTCCCACGCGTCCGCCTGCGGTGAACTGGGAGAAAACTTTCCTTCTGCAGTGATGCCAAGATAGGATTCAAGATCGCCGATCATCCCCACTAACGACTCATACCGCTGATCGGGATGTTTCGCCATCGCCTTGGACACAATCTGCTGCAATTCATCGGGTACACGCCGATTGACATCGATCAAATTGGGTGGCTGAGTTTTGGCATGTTGTTTCGTCACCTCTGACACAATCGTGCCCTCAAAGGGTGGACGCCCGGCCAACATAAAAAACAGAGTACAACCAAGTGAATAAATGTCGGCACGATGATCCACTGCTGCCGCGTCAATACTCTGTTCTGGTGCCATGTAAGCGGGAGTCCCGACGGCGGTTCCCTGCACGGTCACCTCTGTTCCACTCGCCAAATCAACGACCAGATTCGGATCATGCTCAGGGTCTATTTCTCCATGGTCTGGAATCTTAACCAGTCCAAGATCGGCTACCTTGATGACTCCATCATCCGTTAACAGCAGGTTGGCAGGTTTGATGTCCCGATGCACCATTCCATGACGGTGTGCAAACTGCAAGCCTCGAGCAGCTTGCACGGTGTAGGCAACAGCCATCCTGGGTTCGAGCGTTCCCTTTTCACGAATCAGGCGGTCGAGAGGACCGCCTCGAACCCATTCCATGCTGAAGAAGTGCCGCCCCGCGTCTTCCCCAAAGTCGTAAATCTGAACAACATTGTGATGCGTCAATTGGGCAGCCGCATACGCTTCTCTGGTGAACCTGGCCAAAGATGCCGGGTTTTCAGCGAGGCGTCCCCGAATGGTTTTCAATGCAACCAGTCGATCCAATGAAACCTGCTTGGCCTCATAGACGGCTCCCATCGCGCCCCGTCCGAGCAGACGCAAAATACGGTAGCCACCCAGCCGATCAGGAATGCTGCCTGAATCCTCGTTTGATCCATGCGATGCCAGTGATGATGAAGTGAGTTCGGATTGGGTCGGCGAGACTTGCTCGGCCAAGTGGTGAGTCACACCGGAGTCTTGCAGCACTAGCCGCTCATCTGCCACCTCAAGCGAAGCTCCATCGGTAGGGTTGCCGTCGTTGACCACAGCGGAGGCTACTCTTGAAGATACATCGCCGCCGTCCGCACCGCCGTCCGCACCGCCGTCCTCTCGACGAACTCGCTGGTCAGCCCGTAACCCAGAAGGAAACTGCTGTTCGGATTCCTCGAAAGGGGCAGACAACCCCGTTCCTGCTGTTTCTTCTGTTTCTGCTGTTTCTTGAACTGACCCGGAAATCGGTTGCTGCCCCTTCTTCTGGACAGCCTTTGATTTGTCTTCCGACTTGGCATACGTGGCCGCTTGACTCTTTGCTGTTTTCGCAACCAAGCCATCAGCAGGTTCGAACACCCCAACTTCGGGTCGACCGTTCTGATCAATTTTTAAATCAAACGGTTGTTCACAGTACTTGCACTTGGGCCGATAACGACCCGGTTTTGGCTGGCCGAGCGAGAGCGATTTCGCACATTCCGGGCACTTGATCCGCATGTACTGGTCTCCATCAACAAGGATGCATTGATTTGCAGTCTCATATTACCAGATCACCGCCCCTCATCGGATCTGTCCACAGAATTCCGTTCAATCCGCCATCTGTCCCGCCCGTGTAACGATCATCCCTTGATTGGCAACCACCGCGAAACTCGCGTCTGCTAGGGAGGCCCGTGATCGACGACCGAGGTCTCTTTCGGTTCCTCACGATCCGCGTATCGCATCAGAATCTCACCGACGACAGCCAGCGGCGCATCGCGATGATTGGCAACACCTTGCCGAACTTGATTGACGAGGCTCGCGGTCTGACTGGATTGTTTTCTTTGCGCAACGTCACAAACCAGACGCACCATATCATCGACATCAATCTGAACACGCTGATCGAGATCGTGAAAGGTCGTCGGCTCGTTTTCCAGCCAACGCGTCAGCGCTACCATACTGGATGCAGCGTCCAGAATCCGAACCTGCCCTGTATGATCGATAACGAGGTTGCCTGCATGCAGTGCACCGTGCGTAGCGCCGGATCGATGAGCCGCTTGAACGGCAAACGCGACCTCCGCCAAGTGTCGTGCCCGAGTTACTTCGTTCGGTTCGGATCGGTCTGCGTTTCCGGATGACCTGACGGGTTCAATTGCGACATTCTGATCTTCCGTCTGGCTGGTTTCTGATGAACGACGACCCTCTTCTGGCTTCCAAGGATGGCCAAATTGCCAGGGTCGAATGACGCCCAAGTATCCCTTTTGAACTGCAACCATCCGAGGCGCGACCCAGTGGGAATTTTGCACGTTCGAGGCCGCTTCGCACACATCAAGCAGATCATTCACCTGAATATCCGTCAACCAACAAGGCAAGCAGGTGATCTTCATTGCAAGAGGGATACCACGAACATCATCACGACCTCGCAGTAACCAACAGCCTTCGCTGCGAGCCACGCATTGGTCAACCACAAACCAAGCGGGGATGTAGAACAGATACTTTTCAACACTCTTACTCAAAGGGATCGCTTGCCCGGATGACAACGCAGCCAGGTCAACTGAAAAACCGGTCGAGTGATCATCGGTGCTATCGACTGTCACCCGTTCACGATCTGCCAGAGCTAAATCATCCAACCAAAAATTCTCAGTAGCACTTGATGATTCTCGATGAAAAAATGGCATCTCCGGCATCAGGTCAAGTCGCGTCAACTCCTCAATCTCGCTCGACAGTTCCGGAAACCTCTGCCTATAAACTTCCAATTCAGTGGGTTCCTGCAATTCAGTTGCGACACACAATTCCGCGTCAATCAAGTCGAGTATGGCATTGGCGTGGCTGAGTTGAGGAAAATCTGTCAGGTATTGCTCTATTCGTACGCTGCGTCCATTACGTCGCTGATACATCAGATCGATACAGGCTAAATCAAGAATGGCACTCCGATCCAGAACGTGACTGCCAATCAAGGTCACCAGCGGCGTTTCGGTATCTTTCTTGCGATGATCATTCAACCATTCGATCAGAACATCAATTGAGGTCACGAGAGAGTTCAGAGATTCACTCATCAAGATCTCCCTCGCGGAAACCAAGTTCATTACGGATTCTATCCAAAGCCCGTCTGACGCGCATCCGTGCTGTATCCGAACGCAGTCCCAAAGCTTGACCGATTTCGTTCCAGTCCCGATTCTCCAACATCATTCCCACCGCCAATGCATCTTGCTCATTGAGCATGGATCGAATGCGGGCGAGCACCTCTGTGTGCAGAGCGATCTGGCTGGGCGAATGACCACGATGGGCAACCGCCAATTCTTCCACTGGGACGGGCTCATTCCGACGAAAATCACGACATTGTCGGGCCAATCTCCGAAACGTGTCGAGCACCTGATTGTCGATCGCCCGCAGGACGTACGCGAGAGCATCATCGGGTGTCACGCCCTTGGTGTTGAAACCCCGTGCCATCTCCGCCATGACGTCGTTACAGATATCCATCGATTCAGCTTGACCGGTTAATCCAAATTGCCGCAACCGAGTCCGGGCCCGACGGCGAAACTGATCACCAAACTGATGCCAAATCGCTTCGACCGACGGGTTCTCATTCACTGGATTGCTCACGGGCAAAGCAGAAGTTTCACCACTCTGTGGTTGCTTGCTGTGACCAGTCATCCAAGCCCTCGTTTATGCATTCGGACGAAATCCACCCTCATGGTTTTCTACTTTGCACACCAAGATCCATCGATCTCGATGAACCCATGCCTTGATGAACCATGCAATCCCCAACAAGCCATCGTCGAAACTCGGCGAACAGCAGCATTCGACAGCATCTCAATGTGATTCGTCTCTCCGCCATGATTGGCGTCAAAGGCTGGACGAAACGAACAGATTGACCCAACTTTTCCGAAACCAATCACATTATGCACCATTGGATGAGCCATGTTGCACGATTTAGCTCAGACGGGGTACGAAAGGATCCGGGCGACAAGAACGGCTCCCACCTCAAACAAACAGTCAATCGTGGGCTGGGGCTGGTCGGCTGTCCCCAACTGCGTGCCGCTCGAATACGCTCAAGCGGCGACAACAACACCGCGTCCTGCTACGTGACAGGGCTCACCTGCCCCGACAGACACTCACTCGTCAGCGAATTCGTCGGTTAACACCGGATCGCTTTCGTCATCATGAAACGAGTTAGTAGCTGCGCTGTACTGGTAGTTGGCTTCCTGAAACAGTTGCATGGCTTCTCGGACATAGACAATCGCTACGATCCCGGTCATGCCAGCAGCAAAAAACCGGATCATGCCGGGCAGGAAAACATAACAGGCGAGCCCACACAAAAGTGCTCCGAATGCACATGCCAGACTGACAACTCCCTTCAATTGGGTGTTGCGCGTTTGCAGTCGGGTGCTGCGATTGATCGCAATACGAGCCGATGTATTCGCCAATTCCCGCATTGCACTCAAATCGGCTTCCCGCTCGGGTGCCTGCGATCTGGGAATCAGGGGAGCATCTGGATCAAGAGGTTCCAATTCTTCTTCTGGCATTTCCTCTTTCAAAACCGAATCAAGATCATCACCGTCAAAGTCAGATTGCAACTCAGATGACTCTTGATCCGAACCACCTCGCACATGCTTGAGCAGTCGATTCATGTAGGCTTCGATCGTATCCTGATCATCATCGATGTCAGGTTGTTGCATATTCGAAGCCGCAAGGACATCAACCTGTCCTGCCTGCTCGTGACCCTCTTGCGTGTCCTCCATCGCCGGTTCTATCGGGTTGGGATCATGCGCATCAGATTCACCCGAGATAGGCTCGTCCGAGTTTTCATCCTCCAACCTGTTGCCCATCGCGCCAGAGAGTGATTCTGGATCGGCGAATTCGTCACTGGCAGCATCAAGAAGTTGATCCCCGTCATTCCCCGCAGCAGTTACCTGAGCATCCTCCGCCTGCATCGGATCTACCATTTCGTCCGAATCGTCAGCGGGCAAATCACTTGCTTCAAGCGATGCATCGGTATCCGCATCAACTGGCTCATGCTGTGACGGCCAATCCTCTGATCCAGACTGTGAGTACCCGGTGTAGGTCAATCCATCACCACTCTCACCTGTATAATCGAGCTGTCGCAGATCATTCGAACTGCTATCGACATCTACATGCGACATCGAGGTCAGATTATTCTCGAACTCAAAATCCTGGATCAATTTACTGGCAAGTGACCCGTCAATCAGTTGCTCGCCATCTGGCAATTCTCCACCAACACGCAATTCATCTTCAAGGCTGACTTGCTTGTAACCGTGCCTCTGTTGAATCGGATCGGTTGGTGTTTCTCCGTCAGCATCGGCTTGCTGTTCCGCTGTGTGATCCTGCGGCTGATCATCAGACGCCGACAAAACGCTATCTTCGTTGTTTGGTTCAACCGTTGAACTGTCTGGGCCTGACGTCGCTTGCCCGTCACCCTCTTTCGTGTAACCCTGACCGCCAGACCAGACAGAATCGGTTTCGCCCTGATTGACATAATGCTGGTCAGATTGTGAAGTAGGTGCATCCAGCTCTGCATTCCCAACTTGGCCCCAAGTCGCATCGGCAGGGGTCGCATCGGCAGGGGTCGCATCGGCAGGGGTCGCATCGGCAGGGGTCGCATCGGCAGGGGTCACATCGGCAGGGGTCGCATCGGTATCTTCAGGATGCCGATCAGCTGCCAACCGTTCTTCCTCGCGTTGCTGTTCCACGGACAGCAATCGGGCCAAGGTCTGCTCATAGTCGAGCTTCATTTCGCCGAGTTGCTCGTTGGCTGAATTCAGTTGATCGTAGAGCGTCTCGAATTCTTCAGAACTGGGTCTGGCTTCCACATCCTGGCGTGCTTCATCTCGTTCCTGCTGAACTTCCGTCAGCCGGCGCGTCAGATCCTGATTTGCTTCTCGTAATTGATTGAGTTCATCATTGGCTTGCTCCATTTCCGCCGATAGTTTTTCGATGGCGGATCTCAGTTCACTCGTCTCGATAATCCAGTCTTGCCGATGATCTTCGTCATGACCTTGACTTTCAGAAACGATGCTTTCCAGTTGCTGGACTGAGGAACAAGCCTGTTCATAATCAGCGCGAAGAACTTCCGCCTCTGACCGTGCCTCCGAGACCATGTGTTGCAACTCTTCCACCTGCTGCCTCAGGCGTTCGGCAGAGGCTTCACTCTCTGAGAGTCGCGTAATTTGATCAGATTCACTGGAACCGTGCGTCGTTTTCAGGTGAACGATCTGTGCTTCCAGTTCTGCAACCCGTTCCTCTGCCGCTCTTCGCCGTGTTTCACTGTCAGCATGACCCTCGACAGCCCTGTCACGTGCTTCCTCAAGGGTTGTCCGCAGCTCTTCATGTTCCTCCCGCTGATTTTTTTCGCGGATTTCAATTTCCAGATGCTGATGCGACAACTGCTCAATTTGCGAGTTCAGCGATTCAAATTGCTCTCGCATCCGTGCCACTGACTGCGCCGCCACGTCCGCTTGCTGCTGGGATTGATGCAAACGCCCGGTCGCCTCTTCAAGTTGACTCCGGTATTGCACCTCCTGATCACGAAGCTGTATTTCACGCATGTGAAAATTTTCTTCGCGAAGCCGTGCGTCTTCACGCGAGGAAAGCATTTCCTGCTGCCGTTGAGAAAAATCATCGTACAACTGAAAATTGGTAGTTTCCTGCGACTGCAGGCGTGATTCTCGGCGGTACAGATTTTCGGCGCGCGACCACAATTCAGATTCGCGGTTTCGCAGATCCGACTCACGATCATCAATGCGGTTCTCACGACGATCGCAATCTATTTGTCTTTCACGCCACTGGTCCACTTCCCGTCGCAGACGTTCCCGCCAAAGCACATCTTCCGCAGCAGATCCCTCTGCATTCGAGGCAGTGAATCGACTCGTTCTCGAATCGGTCGCAGTCGCCTGGGGCTGATGAAGCGGTTTAGGGGCACTCCGCTCCACTCTTGAATCGATGCCTGCATCCAACCCAGCGTGTTTCACAGACAGTAGTTCAAACTGATACTGTCCTAAACGAAGAACATCGCCCACAACCAAAGTCGCTTCTGTCGTCCTGATGCCATTCACTTGCAAAGGCACCGAATAGGCACGCACCAGAATGCGCGAGGCATCTCGTAACAAGACCGCATGCATCGGCCGGAGATTCTCGTCACTCAAACGGATGGAGCACCCCTCGGCACTGCCAAATGTATATCTGCTGCCTGTCAAACGAAGACGACGCACCGGTGAACCGGGGCAAGTCACACGAAACTCAAGTGATTCCTGCTCGTGAGGCTTGTTGCCAACAATTTCATCAACATACCCGGGATCCGAATTCTCCATCGCGTTAACGAGTTTCTGAATCGATGAAACACCTTCCACCGAGCGTTTTGCGTAAACGTCCGATTCGTCGGAGTGTCCCAGAGTGGCGCCCTCAGCGGGGTCACTCGCAATTTTGGCTTTGGCTGCCTCTGCTGACTGCAGAGGCGCACCGGTAGAGTCGGGAATGGATGCCGCTCTCGCGTCCAAACTGCCGGCTTCCCTAAAATCCAAACTGTCTGATGAATGATGTGCCTTCTGTTGGGCAGCATCCTCCAAGGGCGATCCGTTTGTGTGATCCGTACTCACCGCCACTGTCCCTTCCGTGTTGAACAACGCTGTTCTGATGTTCGATTTTAATAATTCAGAAGTGTCGCTTCCAAGCCGGTCTGTGCGCGCAAACCCATCGCGGATTCGCGTAACACCGCCTTGTCTAATGTTCGGTATTAACCGTTCGTCCGGTTAGATAATCTGGACGCAGGACGATAATCTGGAACGAGCGACTAGTTTCACGGGCCGCATGGACACCCCCCTAAATGGGTAATCGCAGGATCATCAACTCGAAATGTCCGGTTCGCGCAGAGTATATCCTCGACCGCCTCACAGTCTGCAAAGTCATTCCCACCCTAACTTTACGACTAGCAGACCGCGAAATCAGGGCGATTATCGAGATCAGACGGCAGAAATCAGCAGCCGTATCTCTATGATTACGACTCACCGGAACCTGCGAGGAAAACTTCTCCTTGCCCTGCTGCGTACAAAGTACACAGCAGAAGGCTGTGAATTCACTCGAATGTAGGTTGAGTGAACCACTGTGTTGCTCGGAGAGCGATTTTCCGGTTCCCACTGTGTACGCCTGCTCGCGGCGGCCTTCTTTTCCTAATGAGGTGATGCGATGTCCCGAAAAGAATCAATCAAAAACCTTCGTGAACAACTCATCCGACGTCGTGATGCATTGCATCGTGCACTCGAAGGCGACTTAAGCCTTCTCAGGGAGCTCCATCAGGAGCGAACGGGTGACATTCTGGACGCGGCTGCCGATACTGTCCAAGATGAACTGAACAGTCAACTGATCGAGGCAGAGAGTCGCGAACTGGCCGCCATCAACAATGCCATTGGACGTCATGAACACGGTGTCTATGGTGATTGCGACAGCTGCGGCAAGCCGATTCCTCTGACCCGTTTGCGGGCCATTCCGTATGCCACTGACTGCATCACCTGCCGTCGGCAGGCAGAAAACCGCAGTTCAGCCGGATCGGGCACGATGTGGAACCGCGTCTTCGACAAGGTAGAAGCGGACCCGGTTTAGCTGGCGATGTGATTGCATCACATGCATTCAACATGCTGTCTGAACCGAAAGTGGCAGTCTTGCAATCTGTATGTGCTGTAACGTCGCCGATTGGGTCGCTCTGCACCGAGCATTCCAGTTTTACCGGAACTGCAGCCGCCACGGTCGAACAATTGTACGGCCGTTTTTTAATGCGCCGCAGATATCGATTTTGACAATTACTTCGCTGAGGAACGCCGAAAGCACGAAGCAGAAAGTAGCCCGAGCAGATGGACGATGCATAAGATTGCAACCTCCCCCTGAACACTCCCTATCAGGTTTTCTGCACATGTCTTTCTCCTTCATTCGTCGCCTCCCAATGCGACGAAGCGTACTTTTGTTCTGTTTGGCAAGCTCGCTCACCAATTGGTCAGTTGCCAACGGGCAGGAACAACAACCAGTCAGTGTTCGACGGCCATCGTTGGAAACTCGCGATGCCACTGAACCAACCATCGATTTGGAACGGGAACGCCTGTTCAACGAGTTGGCAGAAGAGTTTGCTGCCTTTGACCGACTCGGAAATCTGGTGCGACGGGTTTCGAAACTGGTCAAACCAAGTGTGCTCCATATCGAGGCACACAAAACAGAAGAACGAGGCGGAACACGAGAGTCCTACGACGAAGCGGGCAGCGGCGTGGTCATGCGACTGGAGAACGATGAGCTATGGGTACTCACCAACCGGCATGTCATTCAGGGCGCTAAACCCCAAGAAATTCTGCTGCGTGCCAGCAACGGAAACGAGTTCCATCCTGAGAGAGTCCTGGCTGACTCAAGCACTGATGTCGCTGTGATGAAAATTAGCCAACAGTCCATTCCCGCTGCTCGGCTGGGCGATAGTTCCCTCGTCGACATTGGTGAGTTCGTCATCGCCATCGGCAGCCCATTTGGACTCAGTCACTCAGTGACGTTTGGAATCCTCAGTGCCAAAGGACGACGCGACCTTTCGCTCGGAGAACAAAAAATCGAATTGCAGGACTTCTTTCAAACCGATGCCGCCATCAACCCTGGCAACAGCGGAGGACCGCTTCTGAACCTGCGAGGTGAAGTCATCGGATTGAACACAGCAATCGCCAGTAGCAGTGGTGGCAGCGAAGGAATCGGATTCGCAATTCCCATGAACATGGCAATGAAAGTCGCTGAACAATTGGTTCTGAATGGTCGCCTGCGTCGAGGTTATCTGGGCGTCACCCTGGACCCTGACTTTACAGTTGCCGACATTGCCTCTGCCGGTTATGGCCTGATCTCCGGAGCCCTAGTCAAGGAAGTGCGAGAAAGCTCACCCGCCGCTGCCGCACGCTTGCAACGTGGCGATATCATTGTTGAATTCAATGGCAAGACCGTCGATAACGACGACCATCTGGTCACGCAAGTCGGAATGACTTCCGTCGGTGACTCTATCCCGATGATCATCCTGCGTGAGGGCAAACGCTATCGCACTGATGTTGTGCTAACCGACCTGAAATAACCTTCCGACGTCAAGCCACAACTGCTGATACATATTTCCCGATCCCGACGGGTCCATGTAGGGCAGTCAGCATGCTGTTTTCAATCCGTTGCCACATGAACGGCGACTGATTTCTGGCTGCTGCTCGTGTACCTGGCTGCTGCTCGTGTGCCTGGCTGCTGCTCGTGTGCCTGGCTGCTCGCAGACACAACCTGACCACAGCTACTGCAAGCGACTTGAGTCACAGCCATGGACTGCAATCAGACCATTCTCATCTGCTTCCAACGACCCTGCAGGAAGCGAGCCGACATGAAGGTTGCCAGCAACCAGATCCACAGCGTCAGCATCCACCACCACCAATGCAGCTGTTCCTCGCCCGGTTCGAAACCGAATCCGACCAGCAGAGCGATGGAGGATGCGAGTACTCCACTGATCAACACAAACCATGTGTCACCTGCACCACGCAGGGCCCCGGCAAGGATCAGTTGCACAGAATCCAGGACAACATAAACCGCGACAAATCCAAGCAGATTTCGAGCGATTTTGATGGCGTTGGCGGATTCATCAGATGTATTATTCAGTTGATAAAGCGACATCATCACATCGGGAATGGCCAGATAAGCAATCAGCCAAATCGTGCTGTAAATGCCTCCAATCAGCAACGCCGCGTACACGCTTCGAACAGCCCTCTGCGGTCCGTGCTGCAGTAAGTGCCGTCCGACCAGGACGGATGCAGCAATGGAAACACCGACAAGCGGAATGAAGGCCACCATATTGAAGTTGATTGCCATCGTGGTCGCCCGCAAGGGGATGTCACCAATGCTGCCGATCCTCAGCACCATGACGGTGAATCCCCCGGATTCGGTCAAGTACATAAGGCCGGTCGGAAACCCAAAGAAGAGCAGTTTCCGGGCCACCTTCGCATCCACTCCAAAGCCTCCCAGAATCTGATAGGTCGTTTCGTATTGTGGTTTGAGCAGCAAGACGCAATAGCAGACCGCTTTGGCCCAGAACGCAATGACGCTGCCGATCGCAGCACCGGCAATGCCGAGAGCTGGAATCGGACCAACCCCAAAGATCAGAATCACATCGAGAAGCAGATTCAACACGCCCGATGCGAGTGAGACCCACATGATCACTCTGGTTCGTTCGGTCCCGCTAAAGAACCCACTCAACGCAGACTCCAACACCAAACCAACGGCCCCAATCATCAGCAAACGCAGGTAAGTTGCTTCGAGTTCCAGAAGATGCTCTGGTTGGCCAGTCAGTTGAAATAGTGTTTGAGCAAAGAAAGCAACGGCCACAAACAGAGGTGTCGAAAGCAGGGACATCCAGACAGACTGCCATAGAAATCGGCCAATGCGTTGATGCTCGTTGGCTCCCACATACTGACTGACAATTGCGCCCGTCATGGAAGCGATACCGACTGGCAGACAAACCAGTACCCAAAACATATTGCCACCCGCCATCGAGGCGGTCATGGATGCACCGTCATGCCACAGCAGCAGTGTGCGATCGGCAAACAAAACGAGAGAGAAGGTTCCGGCACTCACCATCAATGGCAAGGCGATCCGCCATACTTCCAGAGTCACCTGCCAGAAAGATTCTTGGACCGCGTTCCCAGTTGGCTGACTGCGATCGCCGGGAACCGACGAGTGGCTTTCACTCATCTGCGCATGAACTTTCCCGCATAACCGAACCCGACTCCGGCAATCAGACCACCCAGATGGGCACCGTTGGCAACACCACCAATCATAGGCGTCATGCACAACACCAACCAGCCCAACATCAAAATGACGTTTGTTTGGACCAGATGAATAGGATACCCGGAATCAACCATCGGACGAATCCAAAGGAAACCGAACAAGCCATAGACCGCTCCTGAGGCTCCAATCGCGAACGGAGAACCACTCAACGTTTCAGCCAGAAAAGCAAATGGTGTCCCCTGAAAGATCGGCGTTAGCACTTCGGTATCAGGCAACATGACCTGTAGCAACATGCCTGCAACCTGAGTCGTGATGGTCAAAATCGAAAAAAATACGGAACCGTGTAAACGTTCAATCACGGAACCGAGAAAGTAAATCCACAGCATGTTGAATAGCAGATGGAAGGTGTCACCATGAAGGAACATGGGGGTCACGAATCGCCATACCTCTCCTTTGCGAACAGAGGCAAAGGCATCGCCATTGGTGGCAACGAAGTCTTGCCTATTAACGAAGGATAAACCGTCGAAAACATTTTCTTCCAGCGTTGTCTTACCCGGAACACGTGATCCCCGTGGATCGCCAAAATTACTGGTAAGGCTCGCCAGAATGGAGATGACAATGACGCCGATGGTAATCGGGATCCCCGATTGCTTGAGCGGCGCGTTGATGGGCTCACCCAGCCCAGAGGGTGTCACGTTGGCGGCACGAACACGGGACTCAGCACGCTTTTGCTCGGCGAACTGATCTTCTCGAATCCGTGAAGCCTCTTTCTTCACCATGTACCGTGCATGCTGGGGATCCAACTGGAACCCCGCAAGCTCTCGCTTGGCCTGAGCGATCTGTCGTTCATCACGAACCCAAATATTCCAATTCGAATCCGTACCCTCACGTTCCGGGTCGGTAGTCGCATCGATCGATTCAGTGACCAGATAGTCACAAAATTGCTGGGCCAGCGCTGAGTCTTTGAGTGTGCCGATTCGCCGCATCGATTTATTGTTGCCTGGGAAACTGCGGAAAAACGACAGTCAAATTACGATCTGCCGCGATCTGGGTAGGTTTGGATGTTCGCATTTTTACGTCTCCAACGTGAATGATGCACGTCAAAGAACGACCGAATGACGTCGATGCGACAGAAAAAAGGCTACAAACCCCGTTTTAGCGTTAAATTCCCTGCCCGAAGTGACTCTTCGCCCAACATGAGACTTGCCGGAAAGCCAGACTCGTTAATAATATGATAAGTTGACAGGCCACCTTTCCAGAAGTGGCACCCCCAAATTTTCCAACTGACCAATTCTCGTCCATGACGAAGGGTAGATTTCAAGATGGCAGTCAAACTGAGCGAACGAGCAGCAGAAGAGGTCAAGCGGTTCCAGCAAGAGCACAACTTCGGCGATGACATGGTCTTGCGAATTGGCATCGCTGCCGGCGGCTGCAGCGGCTTCAGCTATACCCTGAACTTTGACGACAGCTTTGATGACAAAGCTGACACCAAGTATGAGTGCCATGGTGTTGCCGTCGTTGTCGACAAGAAAAGCGCACTGTATCTCGACGGCACGACCGTCGATTGGTTCGAGAGCCTCGAGAAGCAGGGCTTCACATTCGAAAATCCGAACGCAACCAAGAGCTGTGGGTGTGGAAGCTCATTCCAGGCCTAAGCGTCACGCATGAGGGCTGAAAGCACATCGCTTTGAGAAAGCGTTCGATGAACCCAATGGAGGTAGAGTTGCTGTTTAGCAACTCTGCCTTTTTTCATGCCATCAGCAGCAGAATATCTTCTGTCCAACCCCTCACTTCCTTCCCGACCGTACCAACTTACTGCCAACACTTGCCCCATGAAACGCGCATCACTGGTTGTCACATCGCTGCTGCTGTTTTGCATCCACCTGCAAGCCGCTGATCCGCCGAATGTTCTGCTGCTAATGGTGGACGACCTGAAGCCCTCGTTTGGAGCCTACGGTGAACCGTGGGTACATTCCCCGAACTTGGACAAGCTGGCCGCCTCCGGCACCCGTTTTGATTCTGCCTACTGCAACCAGGCTGTCTGCGCACCGTCCCGTAACAATCTGCTCGTTGGTTCTCGCTCTACGTCAACCGGCGTGTACAGTCTTGGGTATCACATTCGCAAAGCCATTCCAAACGTTGTGACACTGCCACAACATTTTAAAAACCACGGGTACCATGCGGCGGGAATTGGGAAAGTCTTTCACATTGGGCACGGCAATGTGAACGATAAATTATCCTGGAGCGTCCCGTTCCAACCCGACAAAGTGATTGACTATGTTCTGAAAGACAGCACCGGCGGCGAGTTGACTCGCGAAGAAGCGTACTTCAGTAATCAGAAACTCGGGAATATCAAATCACTGCCCCGCGGTGCAGCATGGGAAAATGCTGACGTTGACGACGACGCCTACGCGGATGGTCGAATTGCAACCGAGGGAATCAAGCGTTTAAATGCCTACCGAAAATCGGGTAAACCATTCTTTCTTGCGCTTGGGTTTACAAAACCGCACCTGCCATTCTGTGCCCCGAAGAAGTATTGGGAACTTTACGATCCAGAAAAACTGCCCACCGCTGCCTACACCCAACCACCAAAGGGAGCCCCAAAATACGCAGGCAAGACACTGGGCGAACTCAACCAATACAAACCGATCCCGCAAGATGGACCTTTGACCGACGAAATGACTCGAACGCTGATTCACGGTTATTACGCCGCCGTCAGTTACATGGACGCACAGGTTGGACGGGTTCTGGACGAACTCAAACGCCTGCAACTGCAACAGGACACGATTGTTGTCCTGTGGGGCGATCACGGCTATCACCTGGGCGACCACGGATCTTGGACCAAGCACACCAACTACGAACAAGCCAATCGGATTCCGCTGGTCATTGTGGCTCCCGGCACGACCCGAGCTGGCACAAGTAACAAGTCACCCGTCGAAACCGTCGACATCTATCCGACGCTGTGTGAATTGGCCGGATTGCCGATCCCTGATGGCCCCCAGTCGATCGATGGCGAAAGTCTTGTTCCGCTGCTCAATGGAACAGCCGACTCGGTCTCGGACCACGCCTATCACTGCTTTCCAAAAGCAGGAAAGATGGGGCGAGCCATCCGCACCCAGCGTTATCGCATGGTGGAATGGAAATCGTTTGGATCTGATGGCCCGGCTGAGTTTGAACTCTATGACTATCAGCATGATCCGTTGGAGACACAAAACATCGCCGACCAACAGCCACAGGTCCTGAACAGAATGAAAAAGATTTTGGCAAAACATCCGCCAGCGAAGAAACGGCAGCGATAGCCCATGTCCGCCTGCTCACTGACCGCATCCCAATGATGCCTGAATGAACACCAACTTTCTGCTCGATTCCTGCCTTGACCCGAAGTCGCAGCCCCACTGAAAAGTTCTTAGGCAACTCGCAAAGCAGTCCGAAATCGCTTTCGCAATGGCAAATCCAAGCCAACAGGACGCAGCAAGCCAGCGTCGGAGTTTCTACTGCAAGCCCTCTCGGAAAACAAACCGGCTTCCATCAACCTGGCGGTGGACGCCTGCAATCCTGTGTCGTTCCACTCTGCATTGCCGTTCAGGTTCTCAGATCAGGTTCTCAGATCAGGTTCTCAGATCAGGTTCTCAGATCAGGTTCTCAGATCA
>JAPKCI010000426.1 GCA_028823035.1 Rubripirellula sp. | reverse complement strand
GCGTCCGCAGCCATATGGGCAGTCGCACTCTGCATCGCCATTGAAAGCAGCAGGACCCTTAAGAAATTAACCTTCTCTAAACTTGCCATGATCTAAGGTATTTGCTAAGGTTTAGCCATGTGGAACGCAAAAACAGGCCCTGCAATAGCAGATTCGGAGGGTATCGGAAAGTGTTCGACTCGCGCAAGCGCAGTGAAAAAGAAAACGCCTATTTGTTGAATATTGTGGATTGGCCGGTTGCCTGGTTTGCTCCCGACTACGTTTCAATGATGCACCATCACCTTTCTATTGGTTTTGCCTTAGTTTTTTCCCTCGAGCTCATGGCACAGAGTTTCGCCAAGGACGTTCAACCGTTCTTGGCGAAGTATTGTATTGAGTGCCATGGGGGCAAGAAAGTGAAAGGGAAGGTGGACTTCACAAAGATGAAGACCGACGAGGATCTGGAGGCGGGCTTTGAAACATGGGAAACCGCTCTGGAACTCATTGCGGATGGGGAAATGCCACCCGATGCCGCGGAGCAACCTACCGCCGCTGACATCGAGCTGATCGAAAAGTGGTATCAGAAACGATTTGTGGAATCGGTGGAGGCGCATCCTGGCTTTTTCAAACCACGCCGGCTTTCGGCCCGGGAATATCGGAATACATTGAAATCCCTGTTTGGCTTTGATCTGGAGGTGGCTGTGATTGAGGCGGAGCAGACGCAGGTGGAGAAGTCTCTGGTGATGAAGCTCATGCCGATTGATCCGCCTGGGAAAAGCGGTTTTAAGAATGACACGCATGGGAATCCCCTGACAACGGTGGTTTGGGATCAGTATTCGTATTTGGCCGATGTGGCGCTGCAGCGGTTCATGAAACCCTTTATCGAATCTGGTGTGAGCCTGGAAGAAGCGGAGAAACTGATTCGTGAATTCGTTCCTCGCGCGCTTCGGCGTCCAGTGGATGAAGAGGTCGTTTCCAGGATGGTGGAAAAAGTGCGGGGAAGCGGGGAACGCGCCGTTGCCTTGAAAGAGGAGTTGAAAGTCGTGTTGATGTCGCCGGGATTTATCTATCGCGGGGTGATGATGAAAGGCGAGGTTGGTGAACAGGGGCCAGTGGATGAGTTCGAGTTGGCTGAGCGTTTGTCCTATTTCATTTGGAATGACATGCCGGATGCGGAACTGCTCGAACATGCTTCAGCGGGGACACTCAGGAAGAATATAAAGACGCAGACGGACCGACTTCTGGAATCACCCAAAGCGTGGAATCTTCCTGAAGATTTTGCAATCCAGTGGTTGGCATTGGATTCGATGGATCAATTTGCGACCAAGCAGGTGCCTTTGGCCATAGCCTTGAAAACCCAGCCGATCCAGTTTCTGAATTATCTTATCCAGGAGGGTCGCCCATTGATGGAGTTGATTGATTCGCGCACGACCTTTGCGAATCCGTTGATTTCCAAATTCTATCGTCCGGACCGGAAGCAAATTGCCGCCTACAAGAAAATGAGAGGTATCGAGATGGAGGATGTTCCTCTTTCCCGAATCACGCTGGAGAATACCGAAGGGCGGGGCGGCTTGTTGACCATGCCGGGAGTGTTGGCCATGAATCGTGGTCCTGTTCAAAGAGGAACTTGGATTTTGGAAAGGATCCTTGGCGTGCATCTTCCCGATCCGCCGCCGGATGTTGGTCAGGTGGAGCCGAACAGA
Organism: Rubripirellula sp.; assembly: GCA_028823035.1. Classification (GTDB taxonomy): domain Bacteria; phylum Planctomycetota; class Planctomycetia; order Pirellulales; family Pirellulaceae; genus Rubripirellula. The sequence goes on along the minus strand of JAPKCI010000426.1, from coordinate 2,091 downwards.
AAAGGGGCGGAACTGAGTTTTCGTGAACGCTTTGAGGCACACCGTGGCAAGGCGACCTGTGCTGTCTGCCATGACAAGATTGACCCACTTGGTTTTGCATTGCAGGCATATGATCTGGATGGGGCGTATGTGCGGGCATCTGGTTTCAAACCCAGCAAGAAGAGGAACAAAAAGAACGGAGGCGACTATGTAACCGGTGAAATTGATACCACCGGGCAGCTTCCGAATGGTGAGAAGTTCAAGGGTTTTGCCGAATTGAAACAGATTTTTCTAACGAGTCAGCGTGAGGAGATTATTCGTAATCTAGTTAAGCGCATGTTGTCGTATGCGCTTTGCAGGAAGCTTGAGATATATGATCAGCCGACCGTTGAAGAGATGGTAAAACGATTGGATGAAAACAACGGCACCTGGCGCGACCTGATTTTCGAAGTATCGGGTAGCTTGCCGTTTCAGGAAACAGTGGTACAAAAGACGAAATCATGAGCTGGAGAATTAATCGCAGAAGTTTTTTACGAGGGGCCGCTGGAGCCTTGCTGCCGTTGCCTTATCTGAACTTGATGGAAGCTTCGGCCAAGACTGTCAATGGTGGTAAGCCGCCATTGCGCTTCATGACGCTCTTCAAGCCAAATGGTGTTCATCCGCCATCATGGAATATCGAAGGGGGCAACGAGCATGACTTCCGCATGTCTCCGTTGATGAAACCTTTTTCCAAACATAAGGAAGACCTGCTGATCTTGGATAACATGGGGGACTTCGGGTTCTCTGCTCATCGTGATTCCACCCGTCGCTTTCTTTCAGGGCATCACCAGAACAAGAAAAGCGCCTCGGTAGATCAACTGATTGCAGATAAGATCAGTGGTGGCACAGCGCATCGGTCACTTGAACTGACGACAGAAGGGTTGTTCCCGAACCAGATTGGTTGCAGCTACATTTCCTACGACAAGAATGGTGATGCGATTCCCCGTGAGAGCGATCCCAAACTGATCTTTGACCGGCTCTTTCGCAATCCACTGAGCCACCCCCAGAAGCGACGTGAGATGACCAGCCTGCTTGATCGTGTCAGCGATGATGCGAAGTCACTTCAACGCAAAGCCGGGCATGAGGATCGGCAGGTATTGGAGGAGTATCTCGGTGTGGTTCGGGAAACCGAAAAGCGTATTGAGAATCTACAGACAGCGGATACCAACAAAGATGATTTCTCCAAATTGAAACGCCCGGGTGATACGACCAATCTGAATGATCAGGTGGATGCGATGTTGGATCTGGTCGCTCTTGCTCTTTGGACGGACTCCACACGTTGCGCGACTTACATGTTGGGAAACAGCAACAGCCGAATGATCTTCGATTTCCTCGGCGTCACCGAGCAGCATCATTATCTTTCCCACTTTTTCCGTAATTTCAGTCGTTCGAACATTGATGGTCTGTTGAAGATCAGCCTTTGGCACATGAGTAAGTTTGATTACCTGCTCAATCGTCTGAAGTCCTATCGCGATCAGCACGGTAGCCTGCTGGATCATACTGTAGTGCTCTACGGTTCAGGGATGGGGCATAGCGACAATCACACTGCAACCCGGGTTCCGATCGTACTGGCTGGGGGTAAGGGGCATTTGAAGACCGGGCGCTATGTCCGTTACTCAGAGAATCAGGAACTCAGTCGCCTTCACTTGACGTTGGCCAAGATGTTCGGTGTGGAAACGGATTCCTTTGCGGAAGCGACCACACCATTGCCGGGCTTGGATGGATCACCCTTTGAGCCCTATCAGGAGCAGCCATTCCAGAGCTGGGCAGAACGCAAGGGTGGCACGATCAAGGTGCAGGGGCGTTTGCGGCTTTCAGAAAACCTCGATGAAGCGAACGTGTTTTTCATCGATGTCACGGGACAGGCTTCCATTCGTATCAAGGTAGCCTTCCGTGATTTCCATGACTTCAATCTAGCCTATCACTGCGGAACCGCGGTGAACATCACTGGAGACTGCGCGGATCAGGATGGTCAGTTCGTGATTTCCAAGATCACGGAATTGAAGTCACTCTTTGGTAAGAAGCCCGGCTTGGCAGGAGGGTGATCTCCAGCAAGAGCGGACAGATCGACCC
>JAPKCI010000128.1 GCA_028823035.1 Rubripirellula sp. | reverse complement strand
TGATCGGCCATTAGCCGCGTTGATCGGCCATTAAACGCGTTGATCGGACATTAAAACGCGCTGATTGGACATTTAAACGCGTTGATCGGACATTAAAACGCGCTGATCGGACATTGAAACGGTGCAAACGTAAACGCATCGTTGTTGCGGGAGATAAGCAGGGAACGCAACCGATGAAAAGAAAACTTACCGAGGGTACTTTTCGCTCATAGATAGCCCTTCCCATGAATCGTGTGTCTCGTCTTCCCAAGGTTCATCTGATTCTTCATCCCGCGAAGCATGGGAATCCTCCGCCTCGCCATCGTCGTCTTGTGGCGGTTCATGTGTCCAAGTTTTCTTGGCCTCTGTTTGTGCCATCAGTTCGGACAAGGGAGTCGACGTAGTGTCTCCGGTTTCGGCAGGCAAATGCTCGACAAGAGTTTTTCGATCAAGGCCCATCAAGCGAGTGAGTCGCTCGTTGCTGACCGACAGAACGCGTAGACTGGTCAACAGAAGCATGCGTTTGTCGAGCCACAAATTTGCGTGGTCGATATGGTGCAAATCGAGCACCTGTTTTCGTTGGACGCTGCGCAGATCGGTATCGGGAGGAAGGTTGATTTGAGCTAGGCCAGTAATGCCCGGTTTGACAATCAAGCGTCTCTGGTAGCCTGGTATGACCTCAGTCAACAGTTCTACGAATTCCGGACGTTCCGGGCGAGGACCGACCAGCACCATCTCGCCTCTGGCTACGTTGATCAGTTGGGGAAGTTCGTCAATGTGCAGGGTCCGCAATAATGTTCCCAGTCGTGTGATGCGGGGATCACCCTTTGATGACCACTGCGGACCGTTCGCTTCTGCGTTCATTCGCATTGTGCGAAGTTTCAGGACCTGAAAATTTCTTCCCTGATATCCGACTCGTGTTTGACGGTAGATACCAGGACCTTTCGACGAAAGCTTTATGACGCACCAGCAGAGGGCGATTATCGGTATTGCCGGTATCAATAGCGCGATTCCCAGCAGTCTTTCGAGGCGATACTTCGTCTCGAAATAGCGATACCGCTGATGCGCAGTAGGAAGCGATTCCATTTTGACGGATTGCTCCGGATCAAAATAGCTGTGTTCCGGGTATAGTTCTTCTACGGTTTGCATCCTGCTACTTCGGTGTTTGCAGCAACTTGGCGTGATGGGAGAGGTGCATCGAATTGACTGATCCTGACGCCCAAGTGTGCATGAGTATAGTCACTATTTGTCGATTTTCTAACGATTTCACTGTGTTCCTGCTTCATTTCTTTTGCTCCCTATCCCGGCTCGCTCCAAGGTCGGAAGGAAGCTGCGAAGAAAATCTTCGACTGGGGAGATCTCGTCGCTGGTTTTCGCTGGCTGTCCAGCTACTTGAATTTTGAAGAGTGAGTCAGTGAACCAGGCCCTCGGGAAAGCGGAAGCTTTCCAAGGACCACCATCGCTCCAGCCGTACCAGACTTCTAAATGGGGGGGGGCGTTAGTTCGTGGTTTTCTGAAATTTACTTTCCACAAGGCTTGGGCTTGCCCATCTATGAGCAGGGTCGTCGCTACTCGGTTCCCCGTCGGTTCTGTGCCTGCACTGCTGTAACAAACTTCCGGTGTGTGAACTGCAATAGGGCCACGCGGTCCGTAGACAACGAAGACTTTTACACGATCTCCAGTGGCGGGCTTTAGGTACTCTTGGAGCAGCGATCCATAGCACTGGAGTGTTCGCTGGGCAGCGTCTTGCAGTTCATCATCGGTGACTCGCACCCAGTCGCCTGATTTCTCGGGCAATTGTTGTAGGATTTGGACCTGCGCCTCGACGTCTTTCTGATTCATCCACCGGCTATCCAGATAGCCATGTGCTACTCCACCCGTGATGATCAGCAGCACGCACAGGACCACTGCCTTACCGCGTGGTGCAAGTGTCGTTGATTGATTGCGAGGTTGATTGCGAAGTGAATCTGAGTTAGTCAATGTATTTCGTTGAAATTAAATTAGGTGCCAGTTTCGAACTTTTTGCTAATTTCAGTCAGGTCGCGTCGCTCGGCCGGAGTGAGAGCGGCTTTTCGCAAACTACTGAGGTCGAGCTGCGACCACTGTGTAATGGATTCTTTCTTGTCGCCCTTTCGAAGAATCGCCATCAACAGATGAAAACGATAACGCGGATCGGGGTTGGCATTGGTTGCCTCTCGGAGGATCTTTTCCGCTTCCTCAATATTGCCATTTCTCAGTTGAACCAGACCGAGAGTGTCGAGAAGTTCAGGGCTTCTGCCGAAAATCAGAATCGCTTTTCGGGCGTGTTGGATCGCGTCCGGTTCACGACCCGGAACTTCGGACAACGCCATTGCCAGGTTGTTCAGTAGGCGGACGTTATTCGGCGAGAACGACAACGCTCGCTCGTAGAGAGCGATTGCTTCAGGATACCGCTCCTGTGCCAGTCTCATCGTTGCAATCGCCTCTATGAGGTTTGGTTCCGAATCATATTTTTGCAGAGCCGATTTGAAGACAGCTTCTATTTCTTTGGGCACGGTGACGGATAGCACGCCCAGTCGCATGAGGACTGCAACGTCGGCCATGACGGCTACGACCTCAGCGGATGCCTCCGATGAGTATCTTGCCATGCAAACACTGATAGCTTTGTCGAAACGTTGGGCACGAGTCAGTCCGCGGATATAGCTGCGGAACTTGCTAGGATCCGCTTTGTACGCTTGTTCAAGCCAGGTGATCGACTCATTGTGGTAGCCAAGCTTCGAAAGTAACTGGCCCGCTGTTTCCCAAACGCTTACTTGGAGGGGGCCGTCATCTTCTAAGGCACGGTCCGCCCAGGCTTGTGTTAGCTCAGCAACCTTCTTGCTATTCCCCGCCTGTTTGGCGAGTCGAAGACGCAAGTCCAGAGCTATGGGAGAACCTTGGGTGGTCGCGTCGAGCCGATCTGCCAATGGATTCACCTCCTGCGTTTGTTTGGCCAGTAGTAGCAAGTCACCCATGCGATAAATATCGAGAGGTCGCGGGTTCTGACGGTTGATAAGCGTGAGGTAAATGCCACGAGCTTGAGAGAGCCATCGCTGTGCGTCAGGTGAGTTCTCTTGAAGGGCGTTTGCGACAATCCATCGTTTGCGGTAGAGCGACGCCAGCATCCTTCGTGCATCGTCTGCCTTCGGATCCCCGTATTTGGTCAAGTCAATCAAAATCTGTTCTGCCTGATCTTGCTGTTGCTCGCCACCACGATTGATCAATATCAAGGCATGCAACAGTTTGTTGGGGGTAGATTCTGACAGGTCAGTATCGAGTAGACTCTTCAGCCTTGACCAAGGGATGTCACTGCCCGAGCGTAGTGAGATTGCGATTGCGAGGCGGTTCCGGATTTCAATTTGATTGGGCGCTAACTGAAATGCTCGTTCAAGCATCTCGACATTCTTCGGGTCATTACCCACGAATTGATAATATGCGGCGAGTCCTACATAGACATTTGAGCTATTTGGTGAGTGGTTTGCGGCTTGTTCAAAGAACTTTAGCGAGGCAGCGGTGTCCGGTATTTGCAGATAGGTATACCCTACTAGAAGTGATCGGGTCGGTTCAGCGACCTTGCTTTCGCTCAACTTTACGAGTTCGGTTCGAACGCTATCGCGACCAAAAAATTCGGCCTGAAAACGAAGTCGCATCGTATAGGTTGTCACACTGCTATTGCCGGACATTTCAATCGCAACATCGAGTGCTGTTCTCGCCTCAGCTAACAACGCATCCTTTGCAAGTTGCTCGTCGGTGAAGCGGGCAGCGGTTGTTGCGGCTTGTGCTAGCAGTAGCCATGAATGCTCATCGGAGCGAATTGTTTCGGTGGTTTGTCTGGCCAGATCGAGTCCCTGCGCATAGTCTCCTTTTTTCTCCGCAATGGAAATGGCGAAAGCCGCTACGCTCGAATTGGCTTGCCGTAAACGCTCAAAGCGGCTGTACTCAGACTCTGCTTCGACAACTCGATTTGTTTGCAACAAGAGTTTGGTCAATAGGTAAGCGGTAGATAGGCGAGTGTCACCATTCGAAATGCCGCTTTTGAGAGATTGAATGGCTGCGATCAGTTCACCCCGCGCAGCAGCAACTTGGCCGTTCAAGGTCAAACCCAGCGCCCATCTCGGACGGGCATTGCGAATCTCAACATTCAACTCACTTGCTTCTGCGATTAAGCCGACTTTCTCACCTGGGTCAAGGTCGGGGGTGGCTGATTGTGTTAGCAGACGAATTGCCTTTGCCAGTTTCCACCATGTTCCCGATTCACCTTCGATATCACGAATTTTTTTCTCGCTATCGATCAGTTCAACAAATTGGGCATCGTCGCCAGTTGCAGGATTTAGATTTGCAAGTGCATAACTGAACATGCGGAACGCAGATTCCGGTTTGTGAAGCTTCAGCGGAATGGCCAGAAGCAACTGTTGAGCGCGTTGCAGATCGGATGTCGCCGCAACGTATTCCGCTGCTAAGAGCGTGGCTTCGAGGGAATCTTTTGGATGAGTCGATGCGTGGTTCAGGAGAGTTGCAGTTGCCGATTCTACGTCTCCAGTTGCCGCTTCGATTTTCGCCTTGCTGATAATGAATGAAAGCGATTCTTGACCTACCAAGTCCCTCAGTCGATTCAGAGCAGTCATGGCATCATCAATACGACCCACTTGAGCGAGTGATATTGCGGCGAACTGCTGTAGGTCAGCATTTTCGGTAGAAGTTGTTGAAAGGTTGTACAGCCTTTCAACAGCAGTTGCTCTCTGCCCGCCGTTATCCCGGTCTGGCACTGCCAGAGTCAGCAGTTCGAGTTCGCTTTCGAGTAGCGAAAATTCTTCCGTTTGCAGGGAATCACGTTGCTGGTGCAAGGCCGTCCGTAAGGAGTCAATCCTCGACCAGATCGTGGTGTAGTTTCTGGTCGCTGGTGGTTGGGCAAGCTCTTCTGCGGTACGTGCTCGGAGTTGCATGAGCTTCAGTGATAGAGAGTTGCCATCAATCGAACGCCATTGTTCAAAGGATCGCATTGCATTTCCCGCAGACGCCCAAGCTTTTGCTGCCCGGACGCGAAACTGGTCCGGATTTGGTGCCAAGGAGGCGGCAGATTCGTAGGTTGTCGCTGCGAGGTCCCAGTCTTCCATCTGGCTATGGACGTCGGCCAAGAGTACGGCGGCCTTGAGACGCTGTTGATCCGGAATGGAAACCTGTGTTTCTAATGACCTGCCAAGTATCTTCACGGCATCTACGAAATTCCCTTGTCGGCTGGCAAGTTTTCCACGCAGCAGAGACGCTACCCACTTTGCGTTAGCGAGGACAGACTCGTTAGCAGCACGTTGTTCGCGACTGAACCTTCGACTCTCTTGGCCGCTTAACAACGCACGTTTGGACTTGATGGTTTTTTCCAATTCGTTCACCGCGACAGATGCGACGGCAACTTCTGCTGAATTAGACAGTCTGGTCGCTCTCACAAGATTCAGCCGTAGTGATTCAACGCCTAGTCGTTCGATGCCGGCGAGCAGGATTGCATCCGCTTCGCCGCTATCGCTACCCGTATCGTCGGCTGCACGCAGGAGATAGGCAGTTTCGATCAAATTGGGTTGTAATGTCGAGAGATTAATTGAAAGAAGTTGGTCGAGACTTTCCAGTACCGCCGGCGGGGTGGGGGTATCGTTGCCAAGTCTAAGCTTTGCCCACTCAAGTACTAAACTGAAGTCCCAGTTTGGTTGATAGACTTCAGAAAGTTTGGTAGGTGGGAGGATGGGTATTGCGTTTGCCGACTCTGCATCTTGTCTTGGATCGTCATTCAAGCCAGCTTCGGAACTTCTCTTCAATAGCCTTTTTAAGGCTGGCTGCGATTGCTTTTCAAGGAAAGCTAAAGCTGTTTCATTGGAGTCCGAGTGTTGCAAACTCAGCAGGATAAGTTGTGCATGACCGTCGGTAGGCATTTGTGACAACTGGCGAATCAATTCCTGTTTTACAGCTTCCGAGTTTTCTACGGCGGGGTCTGGGAATGACTCGGGAGTACGCAAGCAGGCATCAGCGAGGTAAGCTGCCAGTTCAGTACTATTTAAGTTTGCACGCCAAGCCGTAGCCAAAATTTCGGGTAGCGTCTGTTGGTCGAGCCAAAGCCAATAATTTTGGTCCTGGTCAAATGTGGTTTTTGGCGGCTCATTAGTTTCCGCAGTTTTCGTCAGAGATAAAGCGTGTTTGGATAGAGCAAATGCTCGGAGCAAGTTGTTGTCTGCAGATTCGGCATTCAAGTCCAACACTTGACGGCGAATGCTCGTCGCGTACAGCTGGCCAAATTGCAGCTCTCTTTGAATCAACTTTCTGATGAGTGCGGTTTGCTCTTTTTGGTGATCGTTGGACTTGAATTCTCTGAGCGTTGCGATTGCTTCAGAGGTCAGGTTTTTGGCGCGTTCAACGCGATCGAGCCGGTTGGCAGGTGGTAGGTCTACTGCTCTATCGGCAGCCTCCGCGATATCAATGGTTACCGTCAGGTTTTCAGGTTGCAGTATTTTCAACTGCTTGAGCCATGCGAGCTGAGCCTCCCAGTTTCCGGCCAAGGCGGCCTGATCGGCTCTCGCGAGAATCGAAGTGGCGATGTTCTTGGATTGATACCAATAAGCCGCTCCTAGAAATAGCATGGCCGTGGAGAGGAAGCCGAACGATAGTACGAGCAAGCGGCGATTGAATTCCCATCGCGTACGGCGAATCCCGCCCTGTTTTGCATCGGACTTAGCGGAGTGCTGCTGTTTCGAGTTAGTTGTCTTACCCATTTTTGGTCGGCTGCGTTTTCTGTCGTCTCAGTTTGTCGTTTAATGAGCGGTTAGGAACCAATCTGGGGTGTTAGATAACGATAGTCACCGTAACGATAAGCATACTGTCTTGATGGAACACCGCTGAAGACAGTGCCTGCGATATTTGCGCCAGCAGCCTCCAGTCGACTGCTAGTGCGGAGAACTGCATCCGAGCGACTGACGTCACGCATGACACAAATCAAAGTCGCGTCAGTCTCTGATGCGACGGCGAGTGTTTCGCCGGCTGAGAGAACAGGTGCTGTGTCGACAACCACATACCGGTATTTTTCCAAGGCTTGATCAAGTAATGCTCTTGTTGCTGGTGCGGACAGTAGCCTGTGGGGACTCTGACTCATCCTTCCGGCTGTGAGCACATGCACCAAATCGCCCAATGTCTCGTCCACAGCGTCTGCCAATTCGCATTCCCCCGCCATTACACCAGCCAGACCTAAACCCATTTCCAAACCAAAAATATCGTGCTGGTCTGGGCTCCGCAGATCTGCGTCAATGAGCAGCACCGTCTCACCACACGCCTTGGCTAACGAAATTGCGAGCTGTGAGCTGACGCTGCTCTTGCCTTCGCCGGACATGCTGCTGGCCACCGTCACCGTTCTGGCCGACCGTGTGTTTTTCGAGAGCATTAAGTTCGCCCGCAAAGTGTCGATGCTCTCTTCAAAGACTCGTTGCTTCCTACTTTGTCCAACTCTTGATGGCAGTGTGGCCACTTCACCAAAAGGTGCAAGATTCAGGTCCGTCGAAAAATTGGACTTACTGATGCGTTTGCCTTTAAGTTCAAGTAACAACCCGAAGGCGAATGGTGCTATCAATCCCATTAGACCGGCCAGCACCATATTCTTTAACGGAAGCGGAGCTTCAGGTCGTGTTGGAGGTTTAGCTGCTGCGACCGTTTGGAGTCCGCTACCGCGCCGACGTTCAATTTTGATGGCAGCCAGACGCTGTCGCATTGTCCCCAATAATTCAGCAGCAATTGCTCGATCTTCTTGAGCGAACATCAGTTCAACAGCATTACCACCTTTGCGTTCCACTCTCTCTCTCTCTTGATCGTACTCAACCTCAAGCAGAGCGCGACGCACTTTCAATTGAGCGAGTTCGTTCTTCGCGTCCAGCTTATCCTGTTCCGTTTGTACGACGGCTTGCTCTGTCGCAATTAATCTCGCTCTTTCGGCTACTTCCCGCAGATTCTGCTTGATACGTTCGGGGGCGATTTTCCTTGCAATTTCCCTTGCTTTTTCCAGATCTTGCTTATGGTTTTCGACTTTGACTTCAACTTGCGCGTAGTAATCTTGCCGTAAGGCAACCAGACCGTTCTTTTTTAAGGACCGCATTATTCCTTCTTGTTCGGCAAGTAAACTTCGTTGCCGCGTGACATCCGTGTTGTTTTCCACGTAGCGATTAATTTCGGCCGTTGTGGGTTCTGGAATGATCAGCTTACTACCATTTTTTCCTTCCACCGCTGATGGGTTTTGCCAATTAATCATTCTCGCTTCCTTCCACGATTCCTGCACCCGCAGTTCCTGAACCTCTTTCCTTATTTTTGATAACGTGCCAAGGTCGAATTCAAGGCTCTCAACCGGGTTGTTTGGATCGAAACCAAGCGACGATTTGCTTAATTCAGCAATTCGACTCTCGTGTCCTTGCACCTCTGCCTTCCATTGATCGATAGAGGGCGTTAGCCAACCTTCCAAATCACTAACCCGGCGGGTGTCAAGCCGCTCACGTTGCTCTAGAAAAGATGTTGCGACGGCATTGCACACCAAAGCCGCCACTATGGGATCAGGGTCACCGAAGCTTATTTGAAGTAAGGTGCGGGTGCCAGCATTCCTGATTCTCAGTTCATCCTTGATTAGGTCTTTTGACTTTACTGGGTCGGTGAATCCTACGGATTGCAACTCAGGGTTGCCTACGACATCGTCCATGACGATGTCGGACAGAATGATCTGACGCTCAGTAGCCTCCAGGTTTGATGACTCTGACAGGACATCACGAAAAACTATGTAATCCTGATTAGCTTCCAGCATGTACGATGCACGGTACATCGGAACGAATGACACATAGATTGAAAATGCGGCAGCAGAACCAATGGCTATCCCCAGCGGGGTTGCCCAATACCAGCAGTGACGAATCGTAGAAAGCACGAGCTTTGGGTCAAATTCCAGGGTGTCAGTTTTTGGTGCTGCGTGAGGACCTGTCTGTTGACTCGGTGGTTGCTGCGTGGTGGGTACTTGGTTGATGGTGGATTCTCGTTGGATCACTGAAAACTAACCCTCATTACTAAACAATGAAAAATCGGAGCTTGTCAAAGCTCATACTTCGACGCGTTCTTGGTGGTGAGCCTTGGTTCGACGCAGGGACTCATTCGCTGATAGGACGTTCACCGGTAGATAAAGTTGTTCCCAGTAAGCTTTGATCATCCAAAGCAATGCAGCCGCAATGGGTATCATTAGATACCCCGACCAATCGTGTATGAGTTGGTGGGAACTTTCCGTTTCATACCAGCCGAAAAGGATGCCAGTGACGGTGATCCTTAGGGAGTTGACAAATAATGCCAGTGGAACAGCCGCAATTAACAGGATGATCCGGTCGAGCCAGCATCGTTTTACAGTTGCTGCCCAAAATAAAGCCAACGCGATCATACCAACAAAAATTCGCATTCCTGAGCACGCTTGGGCGACCATCAACTTTGTTTCGCCGACCCAAATCATGTGTCCCTCTGCGATAGCTGGTTTCCCAATGATTCGTAGCATACCCGTGCTCATCGTTGTCGCTATTCCTTGCAATTCCCAACTTAAGGCGTGTTCGAATTTGTATGGCAGTGGGATCAGTAAAAGCAAAAAGCCGATTGCAGGCGCTGCCCATTTTAGAGCGGGCAGACCGACTAACAACCAAACAATACCGGCAATCAGGAAGACGATTGAGTAACCATCCAGGAAGTCCATGTACAACAGGCGGCTTGAAATCCGCATCAATATCGAAAATCCAATTAAAGACAGACCACCCCATTGAGTTCGCTGTTTAACCCCCGGAAAGGTGTCTTTTCGCAGCCAGATGAGAATTAAAGCAAGCGGCAGCACTAAGTAGCCGTGTGAGTAGTCAGGTTCGATACGCCACGTCGCTTCGGCCCATTGCAGGGTAGGCCAAAAAGAGTAGACCGCGGACCCAATCAGCAGGCACAGGCATGCGAGAATGGCTTTTCTGCTGACTTGAAGCTCATCGAGTGGGACGATCGGGTTGAGACGCTTTTTGACGCGTTCTACTTCGCTGCGTTTTGCTGCACTCCTGGAAGCCCTGTCAATGCTCTTGTTGCTGGCCTCAACGGCCACTTTGCCCTTGTTACTCTGTTTGTGTTTTTTGGTGTTGGAATACTGCGAAGGTCTGGGAACGGCACGCTCTTGAACGTCACGAAGTGCCGCTCTACCAATAGCTTCTTTCTTTTTGCGTTTCTTTTTGCTCAACCTAGCCTCCTTTCACCCGACTGCGGTTGCGATGTCCACCCAATGATCTGCCTTTGCGCAACTTCGTTGTGCTGGGGGGCAACAGGACTATGCCTCCCGCATCGGAACAAAGTGAATCCCTAGGATGTACTCAAAAAAATGAATGCAGAGATCCGATGGAAAACTTGTGCAGTTAAGTCGATTTCGCCGTTCCTCGGCTAGAAAATTCGCGATCTTTGCGAATCATTAAACCGCCCGTGAGAAAGTCATCGTAGGTGGACAATTAGGTTTCGTCAAACAAGTCATTGTCCAAGCGACAGGAATCAGATATCTGATTCTCAGTGGGCTTGCTAACGCTGGGGTCTATGACTCCTCAGGAATGGACTCCTCAGGAATGAGGTGACTCCCCAACGAAAGAGGTCATCTGATTCTAATCAAATATATCATGAACACTCAGCCTGATAGGAGAAGTCAATTGCAGTAACGGTCTGACGCATTCTACTTACACCTTCGCCATTATCCATCTGTTTTATTTGTTTTACGCTGCTTGTTGAATCGAACGCTGCTTGTTGAATCGAACGCTGTGAGGCCCTTTTTTAGGAGAATATGGTGCGTCGAGACTTGATTGAAGGCAACTTTGCCGCTGAGTTGAGGTGGCGTTTATTAGCGGGTAATTTCGAAGGAAAGAACGTAAATGGACGGAAATGTTGCCATTTCCCACCTTAGGGAGTTGCTGACCCAAGTCGTGGGGTCTGTTCTGGTCGCCTTGTCGTTAAGGGGCGGCCATGAGATCTGGCTTTTGTGCATTATGCTGCGAAAATCTGCACGCTATGGAACTTGGTTGATTAGGATTTTCATGTTCCCGTTCATTCTGGCAGCACACTTGCGAATCCTCTGCCCGTTACATGTCGCCACCCCATCCGATGCGGCTCGTTCATGATGCATCGCGTCCATTTACTTTGCTGCTCGATTGCTTTGGTCGTCTCTGGACTGGCAGTCTGGTCTGCTTGGGACAACGGTGGAGGGTACTATCGGACCCAAATGATGGTGGCTGGTTTTTTGCTGCTAACTGGACTCTTGGGGGTGATTGGTTCTTGGGTAACTGGCTCGGGGCGTCTAAAGAACACCGTCTTGCTTCCTCCGCTCGTTGCCGTGATCGCGATGGCTGTTTGGAGCATTGCATTCTTACAAACACTCTCGATTCCCCCGAGTATGGCTAGTTTTTTGGCACCCGGTTCTCTAAGCGTGTACACAGAATGGATTCCTGACGGCATCCATGGCGAGGCATTGGACGCTGAGACTGCTAGTCTCGCGGGCTTGGCAGGAACATCAGTGGGAACCAAGGTCAGTGTCGCTTGTAGTTACACGCGGATGGCGATGTTGGGGCCAGCTGCTTTCGCTGTCGTCTGTTGGCTTTCTTACCTGTGCTTCGTCAGTTTGCGTGCGGTCTTAGTGTTCCTGTTCGTGCTTGCAACTTCAGGTGCGATTTTCTCTTTTTTTGGTCTCGTCGACACGATCCGTTTAACGCGGGATTGGCAGTTTGAGATTCGTCAGGCTTTGACGATTTCGCCGGTGGGTGCTGAGGACCCGTTTGGGCCGTTTGTGAACAATAACAATTGTGCCGGGTTTTTGTGTCTGGCGATTGGCTGCGCGTTTGGACTGTTGGTATTTGTTAACCACTGGTCCAGCGTCACTCAAAAAAAGAACTCCGAATCCCACTCTGCGCGGTCCTCTGGATGGCACGTGATCAAGTTTGGCTGCTTGCTCATGATTGTCGTCATGGTTGCCGCCGTGATCGGTAGCAATTCACGCGGTGGTTTTCTTGGGTTATTGGCAGGCACTTTGGTAATGGCAGCAGTCATGCTGCCGCGTACCGCGAAATGGGAAGGGATTGCAGCGGTACTGATGACAGGGACGCTCGCATGGCTCATCGTTGCAGGTTTGGGGTTAGGTGAGCGGTCTGGGGATCGGCTGGGGACACTTACCGATCGTACGGTATTTGAGGATCCACGGTTGGATCACTGGGCTGACGCATTGGTCGCGGCCCGCCATTACCTGCCTTTTGGATCTGGTTTGGGCTCCTATCGCTATGCTTGTCTGCCGTTTCAAGAACAGGGCGCGTCGGTGTGGTTTGTGAATGCAGATGGCATGCATATGGAATGGTTGGTTGAAGGAGGTCTCTGGTTGCTTCCTTTGGTGATTTTGGGGATTGGGATTGTGCTGCGTGACGTCTTGAGGATCGGTAAAGTGCTTCATCGATCCTCGGATTTGCCGCCTGAATTTGTGGCTCTTGCCCGTTCTGTTGTTGCTGTTGCCGCTTTTGCGATCCCGGCGACAATCGTTACTCAGTGCTTCGACTACGGCATTACTCTTCCACCAATGTTGATTGTCTGTGCGGCCATTACCGGGGCGATCCTGCGGACATCGCGAACCGCGGGCGAGTTCGCATTGCAGTCGGCCAACCCAGCATTGAATCCTCTGGCGGATGATGCGGCGACTGGCATGGAATCGGGCGGCCGTTCGTCCGTCAAACTGGCTCGGCTGCTGGCAGGCCCTGCTTTCCTGATCTTGGTTTCAGTCGCTCTCGCTATGGCTGCCAAGGACCTCGATGCCTCAAAATCAGCTCAGGAAATGGATTTGCAGCTTCAGCGAGACCGCAAGAGCCTGCTGGTTGACATGCCTGATTTGTCCGAACGTGTGGCGAGGCTTGAGAGTATCTCGGCTGCGAATGCCGGCAATTCTCTGGTTTGGAGGACTTTGGCAACGTTGAGGCTGGCCGAGCAGGAACGCTTGGGAGTCACTTACCTATTTAGCATTCAGCCAGAGAATTACGCTGCACATTCAGCGTGGGTTACCCCGGCTAACGTCCGTCATGCTGCTTATGGTTCAGAGGGTGACGTGGCGTTTGCAAACTTCTTGTTGCCGACCCAAGATGTGGAACAGTGGCGTTTGGCGAGGGAAGAGTTGATCGCCGCTTTACTGCTGAATCCTCTTGACGATTCAGCGCGGCTGGCATTGGTTGAACTTGATAGGGTTCGGCTAGGTGCAAACACTGATTCAGCTGAATTGCTGAGTCAGGCAGCTCGATTGCGATCTCGAACAGAATCTTACTTGAAGTACCTGATTTGGCTGGCGGAGGATTACCCGGGAGCGATGTCGGTGTCGGAAATTCAACGCATTCGGCAAGACTTGCTTACTCAATAGCCTTTGGAAAGAGGGATGGATTGAGCCAGCGGCTAAAACTTCGGCGGAACCTTCTGTCATTGTCGTCGTCCTGTTTTTTTTCGGAATGACGCTTTAGGTGATTTGGCGGTTGAGTGAGTGGAGTACGATGCGAGTGTGCAAACTCTGGTCGAAGTTGCGCGATCCGTGTTGCGAGATCCGTAGCGAATCGCCATGAATTCATGGATCGCCAGTCAATTCAGGTTGTTGTTAACTGAAACTGCTCGATTCAGCCAATTGGAACTGCTGAGATGGTCCACATGAATCAAACTGATATACGAGGCAGGGGAATTGCTGGTTTTTGTTCTTGGTGTTGCTTGGGTGCAGCGATTGGGTTGGCGACAAGCTATTTCGTTTACGCCAGCAAGCCCGCTGTTTTTGAATCGTCCGCGTTTCTTAAAATTTCACGCGTCGCTCCATCTGAGACGGGACAGGCAGTAGTTCAAAATTCGGTGACGGACCCGGTCGGCGAGAGTCATGAGCAAGCATTCGTATCAGGGGTACGGATGAGTGACAACGCATCAGAAGATGTGTTGCTGGACGGACTTGATCAATCTGATGTCGGGCAAACTCTCCGGGTGGATGAGAGCTCAACTGAAACATTGAATCGCAAGCCAATACGCGACGTAGCCGATGTGGACGACTCTACGCTTTTGGCTAGCGAAGCTGTGCTGGCAAAGGCAATCAGCGTAGGGCAACTTGCAAAGTTGCAAGATTTACCGTGGGCAGTGGGCGTTCGAGAACGGAGTCCCGAGGTCCTCTCGCGAGAGTTATTGCGAAGCGGAGACTTGAGCGTAAAGCGGCTTGATCGCACCTCTCTCGGGAGCGTGTATCGGGTGGCATTTCGCTCGCGGCTTCCCAGTACATCTAAAAAGGTTGTCGACTCAATCGCAGAGGCGGCTGTTCAGTCATTCGATACATCGACGGCAGCTGAACAGATACAGAAAAAAATTGATCTTTTAACGAATGGAAGAGATGCGATCGATCAGTTGTCTACGGAATTGCGGCGAGATTTGGATCAGTTGGTTTTGCCTCCAGACGCGATGTTGCGAAGCGATGAGGTCGTATCGCCTGTTGCTTTCCGGCTTTCAGCCGTTCTGGACGATGTGGTGCGATTGCAGGTAAACCAAGCCGGTCTAAAGCAGAAGTTGCGTCGAGCTGAAGCGTTGATTGCGGAGGGAGTTGAGCAGCGATTCGTGATGGAGACGCTCGGTGCACCACTGCCGAAGACGCCAACTCGGACCGTGACCAATGCCGATCCGGCGGAAGACAGCCAGATGGGAAAACAAGCGGAGGAGCATCGAAAGTGGGTTCAGGCACGCGACAGTCTCATTGCTGAAGTCAATCTTCAGGCGGAACCGATGCAGCGTGAACTCAATGCCCTGTTGGAGAACCTTGGTCCCAAGCACACCACTGTTGTTCATTTGCGGGCGAAGATTTCAAAGGTTCTCGGAAAAATGGCCAGCTTACCTCCTGAGCCTCGTGTCGAAGGCGTGGTTTACCCTGGTGAGCGGTCGAAGCAAGGTTTGGCAATCGTTGAGGCGAATCAAGATAAACGCCTTGACCTAACTGGAGATGCGTCAGGTGATAAATCGGTTGTGACATTGCTGCGGGCGCTCCGCTCCGAACTCAAGGCAGTCACAGCTGAATTGGAGCGATTGGATCCGGTCCTCGAAACACTCTCGACACAGGTTGCTTGGCAGGAAAAATCTCTGCGGCAGCAGAAATTCGTCTTTCAGGAAATTGAACAGCAGCAGACGCTCAGGAAAGATTTGATTCTGCAAATACAGGAACTTTCCGGACAGCAACACCGTGGTGAAATCACGTGCGAAATTCTTCAATCGGCCAACTCCGGTGTGCGGGTGGAACCTGTTCTGAGGGGACACCTGCTGGCAGGAGGGGCATTGGGAATTGCCTCGTCAGCTGTGCTTTTTTGCCTCTTTGTACTATCGGCGTCGATGGCTCAGCCAGAGGTTGAGGCTGCCGATCGTAGCGAGTGAATCACTGCGGTTGTTGGATCAACCTATGCGATTTAATCATCCCAAGGCATCGTTTCACCGTTGTATTGCAATTGATTGCTTCCCCTGTTTTTGAAATCGAGAAAGGGGTCACTGAAAAAGTAGGTGTCATTGGGTTTGGCTTGCTGCGGGGGTGTCCACACCCTGATGAGAACTGAAATCAGTGCTTTTTACGGCAGAATGACCGGATATTTGGTCTGAAAGCATTGATTCGATGATGCAGTCTGGGTAATTTAGGAGGAACGTTCCTATTCTGATGCGCGTGGTTTTGCATGCATCGACATTTGATTCCTAGCTTGGTTGGCAACATGAACATACGGATTTCATTCTTAGTGCCCTGCTTGGTACTGTTTAGTTTCAGTGCCGCTGTCAATGTCAGTGCTCAGGAAGAGTTGCCTCAGGCAAAGCTTGGCGGCGATGGAGCAATTGTCCAAACCTCGGTGATTCAGTGGGTCAAACCGAAAACAGCGGGTGTGTTCAAGGGCGGTGTCTATGAATTGGTTGACAGAGAATTGGTTGACGGAGTAGAAAAAGCGAGGGTTGACGATGCCGAGGTAGAGATGCGGGGTAAGGATGGCTGGGTCGGTACCGGCAAAACAAATCTTTTGGGTCGGTTCACCATCCCCGATGTGAAACCCGGTGCCTACACCATTTCGGTCAGAGGATCTTCGGTCAGAGGATCTGGAGTGTGGGCTCACTATAAAATGCATGTTGTGAGCGAAAACGAGGTGGACGATCTCACGTGCTGCGAACGCGCACAAGTTTCCTGCGCTCGCTTGCCGGAAGAAACCATCATTAAGATGGAGGAGATGATGGAGGAGGAGATGATGGCGCAGGAGAAGCTGGCCAAGCAGATGGTCAAGCATGAAGAAGACAAGCTGGCAACTGAAGAGGTCGAAGTTGCTGCAGAGGGTTTTGATGTGCCGCCGGGCTGCCGCGAGGAAACAAGCTATGTCAAGGTGCAGATCGTCGATGGAAAAATGAGGGGTGCGATTCGTCAAGCAGGCAGCCCTCTTGCTCCCGCAGCAGACCAGACAGTAAGGCTTCTTCGAGGCGGTGCGTTGGTTGGCGAAGCCAAGTCAGACGCGACGGGATTCTTTGAAATTAAAAATGTTGAGCCCGGCGTTCATGCCTTTGTTGCGTTTGGAGAATTCGGTCGTTCTGTTGTCGGCGTCGAGTTAACGGCCGCCGTGCCACGTCCCGGTCAGGCGTTGTTTGACACGGATGACGGCAAGAAATTCGTCTCTTTGCTACAGGATGCCAATGATGAAAATCTGTTCGTCATTCAAGCGGGGACGAATCCTGGGCCTGCTCCGAACCCCGACCCAACGCCAGTCTCGCCACTCGTCGCAGGCGGCGGAGGCGGCGGAGGCGGAGGAGGCGGAGGTGGTGGTTTGGCAGCGTTGGCAGCCGCAGCAGCTGCTGCAGCAGCCACTGGTGGAGGCGACGATATTATCGTGGCCTCACCAGCTATTGTCGCTCCCTGATCGCATGTCGCAAGCTCGTTTCATGTGAGAGAGAATCTGTGAATCGCAGCTAGCGTTATCTCCAATGCAGGACCGTTCTTGTATCAAAGGCATCCGCGCACTGCTTACGTTCATGCCTTTTTCGAGGTTTAAAGGATTCGTTCAAGAGTGCCGGTGATACGAAGCAGTATCTAAACGCAGCTTGTGGCCGCTTGGTACTGCCGCTTGGTACTGCCGCTTGGTACTGCCGCTTGGTACTGCCGCTTGGTACTGCC
>JAPKCI010000425.1 GCA_028823035.1 Rubripirellula sp. | reverse complement strand
CGACGCCATGCTGATTCTCTAAGACCGCTCCTTGATTCAGGCGTTTTGCCGAGTATTCGCCGAAAGAAGGTGAGCTCCCGTTTCGGATGTACTCGTGTAATCTGTATTAACAGCACAATTCGACTTTAGTAAACACGTAAAGAGTTAGGGTCGTGACGGTCAGAACTTCTGTAGCAGGCAAGCAACCTTAAACGATTGCCTTTATTGGATTCTTTTCCCCCAGAGTGCTTACGGGTGACTCATGTTTGACCAACATGAAAAGGCGTTGTTCGGTGCGCAGCTGATGTATCCGTTGTGCGACAGCGACTTATTTCTTCCGGTCCCTTGCGGCCGGATCACATTAATACGATTCGCCGCATAGGGAAAGCAAATGACCAGAATCAATACTAACGTACCTTCGCTTGTCGCTCAAAACCGACTGCAAGCAAGTAACAGTGACCTGAACTCGGCTCTGACCCGATTGAGTACAGGTCTTCGAATCAACAGTGGTGCAGATGATCCTGCGGGCTTGATTGCCAGTGAGGCTTTGAGAAGTGAGATCACCGGACTGAACAAAGCTGTCACAAACACACGCCGTGCAGGCCAGATCATTACCACGGCCGACAGCGCCATGGGACAGATCAACAGTTTGCTTAACGATGTTCGCGGACTGGTCGTTGAGGCTGCCAATACAGGTGCCTTGAGCAGTGAGGAAATTTCGGCTAACCAGTTGCAGATTGACAGCTCACTTGAGGCAATCAATCGAATTGCCCAATCGACGACCTTCCAAGGCCGTAAACTTCTTGACGGTTCCCTTGACTACACAAGCACCATTGGCAGCGTCGGGTCGGTAGCCGATTCGAGTATCCAAAGTGCACAAACAGGTGCGAGTGGTTCGCTTACCGTTGATGTGGTTGTTGATTCGGCTGCCACGCAGGCAAACTCAACGGTTGCGAGTACCGGTTTTACAACCTCTGCCGCCGCGAGCACAACTGTCACGAGTGGAGGTAACTCCATCGCTGTGACGGCAGCTTCCAATGGATCAGATTTCAATGATGTGCAGATCGTTTTCAATGACGATGTTGCCCTCGGTGACGTTGCTGCATCCGCTGCGTATGATGCAACGCAACGTACTGTTACGGTAACCTACAACTCTGCCGCTGCTACCTCTACCAATAGCGACTTGACTGCAGTCACAGCAGCCATCGGCGGATTGGGAGATTTCGGTGCAGTGTTGACTGGTACTGGTACGGATGCACTCGTCGAGCCAGCAACTGCTGCTACCACCGGGAAGACTGGTGGTGAAGTTCTTAATGACTCGTTGGTCTTTCAGTTGACTGGATTTGGCGGAGCTGAAACATTCAACTTCAGTGCTGGTACCTCGAAGGATCAGATCGCCTCAGCAATTAGCTTGGTTTCGGACAGCACGGGCGTGGCATCCACTGTAAATACTGGTGTTCTGACCGTCACATCGACGGATTACGGAAGTGATTCACTCGTCGACATTGATGTGATTAGCGAAGGATCTGCTGGTACCTTCGGTTCTAATCTTTCGGCTGCACGATCAGTTGGAAGCAATATCATTGCCACCGTGAATGGTATCGAGGCTGAGGGCGTAGCAAACACTCTCTCAATCAACACCAGCACGCTTGACTTGAGCCTGACCGTTGATGCCGGAAGTTCCACTAACTTCTCGTTCGATATCACTGGCGGTGGTGCAACTTTCCAGCTTGGATCGGACGTGACCAGCACTCAGCAAGCCAGTATCGGCATCGCAAGTGTAAGTACCGGACAACTTGGCGGTGCAACCGGACGCCTTTATGAGCTGGGCAGTGGACAGGCAAAGAGCCTGGCAAACGACGTCAGCGGAGCCGCAGATGTGATCGACGAAGTCATCAACAAGGTTACTTCTGTTCGCGGTCGACTTGGTGCGTTTCAGTCAACGACACTGGAAAGTAACTTGGTTAGCCTTAACGAAACCGCAGCTAACTTGCAAGAAGCAGAGAGCTCGATTCGTGATGCTGACTTTGCTGCTGAGTCTGCAAACCTGACTCGTGCACAGATTCTTGTTCAGTCTGGCACAAATGTGTTGGCACTCGCCAACCAAAACCCACAAAACGTTCTTGCTCTTCTTCGATAGAAGGTAGTGAAACGAAGTCCTGACGCAAAACGGTCACTCATCATTGAGTGGCCGTTTTTTTTTGTTCGAACGCTGCGGCATCGTTGTGCTACACCCCTGCTGTGAAATGGAAATGCGTGAGCGGCGATTTTGGTTGTTGTTGTTGTTGTTTGAATGCGCAGTGTTAGTTGAACATCGGGGGTCGGTTTGGGTGTTGCTGAAAGGCGTGGAGGTGAGTTCGATTGGACGCGTGATTTTCGAATCACGCAGGAATACCATCTTGGTGCCTGGATGCCATCAGGTGTTTTCCGTTCCATATGGCAGCGATCATACCGATCGCTGACAAAAGACAAACAAACCCGAACACGTATTGGTGTCCGGGGCGTCCCGGGTAACTGTCAAGGAGGTAACCGGTCAACGGTCCGAAGAATACATCGGGTAGGAAACCAACCAATGAGATGATTCCTGCGGCCGTTCCCACCAGAGTTGCAGGAATTCGAAGGTCATCGAAGACGGCGAAGTAGATTCCACGCAAACCATAGACGGCTGCTGCGGTGGTGACGGCAATCATCAGCAAACCGAACCATGGCATGCTCACTGGGGAAACGAAGATCAAGGCTGCGTTTCCCAATGCAGTGACGAGAAACAGTGCAGCCAGAGATTTGAAGTGGCTCAAACGATCTGCAACCAAGCCGGCCGCGATGGCGGCGAAGGGACGAGCCCAGAAGGCGAGTGTCGTCAATTGTGAAGCTTGAACGTCAGTCGCGTGGTAGACGTCAACCGCAAAAATCCCGTAGTTATCGATGCTCTTGTAACCGCAGTAGGCGCAGAGCACGATTAGACCGTGCAGCCACATCGCAGGACGTCGAATCAAGGGTGAGACGGATCTCCATTCGAAGTTTTTTGCGGCAGTTGGGTCCTGACTTTTGGGCAAAGACCGAAATGCGATTGCAACGAGGAAAGCAGCCAATCCCACCATGGTGATCGCGATTGAAACGATCCAGGTCAGGGCGGAAAGCAGGTCGGCTGAGGTGGGAAGGGCATCTTTGGGGAGGAGCTGCGCGAAGAGCAGTGTCATGAACGTGGCCATCACCGCTGCGAATAAACCCCGGCCAGCATCCAGAATCCCAAATGCTGTTCCCTGCTGCTGGGAGCCTCCCAAGTTGTGGGTGACCCGGAGCATGGCAGCCCAGAAAAGCAGAATCGTCGTCATTCCGAAGTAGGCATAGAGCCAGCATAAGACAGTTGGGGATGGGGTTCTCAGCATGGCGAGGCCCCCAATGGCAGTCGAAATCAAGGCACTGCACATCAGTAATCGGGGGGAAAAACGATCAGCGAGCGGGCCTCCCAACCCATAGCAGATCATCGCGACCAATCCGTATGCGGAAAATGCAAATCCTAGTTCCAGATTGCTGATCTGCCATGCCTCCAGAATGGAAGGGCGAAACAAACGCGGCAGGATAAACGGAAGCAGGAAGATCGCCTCACCGGCAATGATGATTGGCCAGAGCAACCAAAGTGATGCTTTGATCGGCTCAGAAGCAGAGTCTCCGTTTGCGTGCTGGTGATTCAAAACTCGCTATTCCCGTGGGTTCGATGACGCAAAGTTTAACGGTCAGTCATGCTGAACGGCTATTGGGGCCATTCA
Source organism: Rubripirellula sp. (assembly GCA_028823035.1). Lineage (GTDB taxonomy): Bacteria > Planctomycetota > Planctomycetia > Pirellulales > Pirellulaceae > Rubripirellula. The sequence goes on along the minus strand of JAPKCI010000425.1, from coordinate 63 downwards.
GCCAGCAGCACACTAATTGCCAATTCAACGGCACAGAGTCCACGATGGCAGGAAAATTACATC
>JAPKCI010000424.1 GCA_028823035.1 Rubripirellula sp. | reverse complement strand
GTGTCGAAACGATCGAGGCAAACCGCTGAGACGTTCGGTCCTGAGACGTTCGGTCATCGAGGCGTTCGGTCACTTCGATGTCGGGCGGCAAGACCATTTCGTTGCATGAACCCTGATGATTTCGCGAAGCGTGGTAATGATCCAGGAAAGCTCGAACAGCTCTTCACGTCGCGGTTTTGCCAAACAGAATCAGTTTCTGAAGGCATTCGGATTTCAAAGATCCGAAAAATCGTTTCAGGTGTGCATTCAAGTTCGAGCTTCGCGGTGGCAAGCGAACTGGCTTCACGCCTTCGCGTCGCTGGCAAGCACGAAACGACTTACTGACGGTCGCATCACGATCCATGATCAGCTACTTCTTGTCTTTGAGAAAGCCGTCCTTGTAGTTGGTCAGTTCGTGGGCAATTGTCTTTATCCACCCTTCATTCGGTTTGGTGGTCCAGCCCGCGAACTTGACGTGGCGAGTTTCCCGTCCCACGACAAAGAGCAGATAAAAAGTGGTCAGGCCGCCCTTGGTCTAGGCTTCCACTGTGATGATGTCGACCGAAGCCATGATGATGTCGTGCGCCTTTAGAAATGTTTCCCAGGATCCTGTGCGTTTGCGGTCCGGTGCTGGTTCAATGCCGTGGACTTCGAGGATGCTGCCAATGGTGGAGTCGCCGATCTTGCAACCAACGTTCGATAACGCCTCGCTGATACGGTCGTAACCTCAGGTTGGATTCTCTTTCGCATACTTGACGGTCAAATCAACGACCACATGTCGGGTCATTGGCCGATCCGGTTTCTTCTCTTTGCGATCCGAGGAGTCCGTTTTTTCACAACGAGTTGAGGATGCCATCGCAGCCTTTCTTTCACGCTTGCGACCCTGAACCGTAGCGGGCGGCAAGCCGCGGACAAAACTTTAGATCACGCCTTCTCGGACCTGCCCCTTTTTGAGCCCTTTGCGGCAAAGAACCAGATTACTGGGGGTTACCGACTCGTTTTCAGGCAGAGCAACATCTCCTTTCTCTGCGCTGAGCTGCGCGACGCTTTTCAGGTTGGACAGAGTTGACGAGCCATCAACAGCCGTCATGGAGTCATCGTAATAGTCAAACCACGGTAAACCTGAGTCGGTGTAGGTTTTAGCAGTGGGCGCGGGATGGGGCGGTAACGATCCTGTCATCGATTGCCAGATCATTGAATTGCACAGATGGATGAAACAGCGACCACCGGCATCGATTTTCCAGTCGTTCAAGTCATAGGGATCATCGTAAATTTCCTGCTTCATTCGTCCGCCGGGTGCAAGCCCCATGTCAGGTGTCATGCATGCCATCTCAGGTGCCATCGACTGGCAAAGAGAATCCCGCCCGAGCTGCATCCTGCGTTTCGGTTTTGGGTAACGCCGCTCAAAAACATCTCGCTTCATGGGATAGACAGCCACCTGCAGCCCACCGTGTTCAGCTTTGCCGGTGATCTGCTCTTCGGCTGAGTAACCTGCCCCCAATGGCATCGCGACAAATTGTCGAACGCAGCCTTTTTCTACAACAAACCCATCAAGCCATGGTTGCTCTGGAGCGATCATGTAGTTCTGCGGATTTCGTGCCAATCCCTCTGCCCAAGACTCTCCGCTGACAGCGCATTGCTTGCCGGCAGCAACCTTGATCGCAAACGGATAAGACACGTCGCGGTCTTCCACCCACATCGAATCGAAGTTCAACCACATCGCTTCCGACTGGAACATTGGCAACATCACACCACCGTGCTGCAGCCATTTCGACGGGACGTTGACAGCGTGATCATCAACATGCTGGACCGGGAACGAGCCCAGTCCGGGTGGCAGTGGATGATTTTGGTCATCGTCGGGTATCCGCAGAGTCCGTTGAAATTCAATCGTCAATTCGGCGTCAGGATGGACGTCCGGAAAAGAGAACTTCAGTTCTTCGTTTGCTAGCTCAATCATTCACTTACCCTTCTTCTGACTGGGAAAAAATGTACTCACCATTCACCGTCTCGAACCTCACGCACCAGACGTAACACTGCATGGTCCGGCATGTCCTTCAACTGCCTTATCAACTCGGCAAACAGCTTTGGCCGACGACGAATGATCGACTGCAAATCACCCGACACTTTTCCGGCCAGCGCCAACAGAACGTCGGGGTCCTCATCCAATTCGTTTGCGAGAGCCGCAATCGTTTTTTCCGAAGGCGGCTGCTGCTGCCCACGTTCAACCTTGCTGAGGTACGACGGCTCAACCCCCACACGCGAAGCCAATTGCCGCACCGAGAACGTTGCATCCCCGGACCGCCGCTCCTCGCGAACCTTGCGTAAATAGTCACCGAAATTGCTCATGCGTGTACCATATACTACACACTACCCGCGTCAAGCAGAAAGCTACATCTTTTGCCGCAGAAATCCATTCTTTCCGACGATGCAGGTACCATCCTCTCGTCAGCTCACGCATTGCGGTTCCCCACAACTATCAGCCAATGACATCACCAAGCGTTTGAAACCGGACCTCGGGCAAAGATGCAGTGAGCTGGAACCATTGATTCAGGACGTTGCTGAGACTCCGCAGAGAGCGGAAAACTTCGACATGATCACGTATGGCAATGAGCACTGATCGACCAGGGACATCGAATTTTCAACCACGCAAACAGCTCTGTAACCATAACGTGAAGCGCCCCGCAGCGATTAGTAAAGCTGCAAGCAATCAGCTTTTCTCGTTTGCGAATACAACCTGTTCGAGATCCAACGCATCCGATTTCGATCAGCAGTGCCGATCGGGTCCGGTGACTTGGTGATCGAGGTACAGTCGCGACTCGCAGAACCTAAGCCAGTTGCACCGCTTGATATAAAAATCAGCGTCAACGGCAAAGCTGTCGCCGGGGGACGCGTGCCCATGACCGCACCACTGACCTTCACAGCGAACGATTGTCTCGATATCGAATACGGCTGGGGATCACCCCGCTCAACCGAGTACTTCGATGATGCTCTCTACAAGTTCGAAGGCACACTTGGAACTACGACCATCTCGTATAGCGACAAGTAAACCGGCATTCATTGCCTGAGTCATGATTTTCAAAACGCAAGCTGCCGATGCAATTTAAGCCATCGGCAGCTTGCTTTTGTTTAGCATTCACAGAAACATCAGCTACCTGCCGGATCCAGCACAAATGAAGCTAAGTGTTGACAAGTACGACGCCTTCAGCGATGTGCAACACACGTATTGTCGCAGTCCTCATCACGATGAAAGCAGATTGTTGTGAACACCAGTCAACCAAAAGCGTCCAAAACTCCACCTGCGAATTTTGCTCCTGGTTGCCCTCTTGTTCATCATGGGAACCTTCGGCTTCATCGAGTTCTATCTATCTGGGCCAACAGGTAAAGGTCCAGCTGGCCCGACGGTCAATGCGGACGACTTCCAAAACACTTGGTCAGAACGCCCCGTACAACTGATTGGAATCGGTGACAGCATTACGGCCGGTCCGCGTTCGCGTCGCGTTGTGCTGCTTTCACTTCAGACGATGCGATTCCTTCGCTTTAGCAGCACAGCACCCTGATTTACTTCCCCACCCCGTACCCTCATATCGCCGTATCAAAGAATGGGGCATTCCACAGGGTGTGCGTGAGGTAATTCATGTTTTGGAGAAATTGGCCGGTCACCGTGAACGGGCTGCTGGCAAGATAGTCCACGATCCGTTTTAGTTGTTAGCGAATATTCCGCTTTTCATGTTGCTGTTTGAAGGTTGTCGCCCTTCATTGTGGGGCGAACACTCTCTTGTAAGTCGAGATACTTTTCTGCATCGGCCTTACACAAAAACTTTCGAGTCAAGCCGC
>JAPKCI010000423.1 GCA_028823035.1 Rubripirellula sp. | reverse complement strand
CCAAAAGCGACACCAAAAGCGACACCAAAAGCGACACCAAAAGCGACACCAAAAGTCCAGGTTGTCCCAGACAGTCCGTCAGAATCCGGAGCATTCACGCTAAAATGCGAAACTTGCAATGAAGCGAATGTTCAGATTTTGTATGGCCGCTACGGCTACTACGTCAGTTGCCGAAAGTGCGATGCTAAGAAAACGGTACCGCAGAAATGCGAGTCTTGTGGCAGCAAGGCCAAGCTTCGCAAGAAGGGCAACTGCTTTTACCGAGATTGCGAAACGTGCAACACGAAAAGCCTATTGCACACTAACGCTGTGCAATCGGGGAACGTTTAGTCGCTAACTTCACCGATTGGCCTCCTAGGCCAATACGCAACGTACGTTACGAAATTTGCGTAACTCGCGTCCTGTTGGAAAACTATCACAATCTTGCGAAACTCAGAAACAGGCAAACCGAGTTCATTCCTGGATTACAACGGTGCTAACAGTCACAACATTCTGGAGTTTTGTGCGTGAGTTCCCGCGGGACGGCATGAATTTCCGCAGCGTAACAAGCATGAACAAAAAACAAACGCGGGCGACTGGCGACTGGCGACTGGGCGACTGGGCTGGGCTGTAATAGCTAGAGGACGATTCAGAGTAGAAACCCACCAAATTTTTGCGGGCAGTCGCTATCAGTTATCGTCAAACAGCAATGAACTTGACAATGACTGGATCCTGCAGGAACATTTGTTAGGCATGCTGAACGACTGCGTGCTGCGCATGAAACCGAAAGGTGTTATCTATCTCTCAACCAACTATCGCTGTTTAAATTTCGATGATAGCTGCCTGCCGGGTTACGATGTGCGTGAGGTCAGTAAGCAAACAATGCCCGCGGATTTTCGTAATCAGCGCATCGATCGGTGGTGGCAAATCAAATACCCTTGAGTGGAGTCTCCGATGAAAGCACCGATAAAAGACTGGCAAGAGGGAGATCCGGTGCCCTTGGTCGGCTGGTTGCTGATCGGCACGCTCTCTACCCTGGTCGCCCTGGTAACTGGCTCCTTCATGTCCCTGGCCTTCTATTACTTTCGAGGCTGCATCGCTCTTCCACTGTTTTACCTGCACCCGGAATAGGTCGTCTATCACGGGGACATTGCCTGGACACTCGGTTTTGCAGCCGGGGTGAAAATGACGTTTTTTGGTAAAGGTCGCTTGATAAGAAACAGTCGGCCGAAGATACGGGAAGAAAAGTATCCAGTAGTCGAAAAAGCACCTCTGGACTCGTTCGCCGCAGTGATGAAGCGTACCCTGGTGGGCACGCTCGTTGGCCTGCTGTTGGGACTGTTCCTGGGAGTGGTGCTGGAGATGATGTTCTTCTCCGCTTCCCTGTGCCCAGTTGGTCCGCCATCGTGGAAGGCTGCGATGAAAACTGAATATCGCACTGAACGAGAGTCATTCAATGAATCAGAAAAAACGAAGATGGTGATGTCCAGCCGTCACCCCCTGTGCACTTACCTATTCTTCGTTCCGGTCTGTGCCTCGCCAGTTGTTGGCGGCGGCATTGGCGGAGTGACTGGGATGCGAAGTTGGTTGCGTCGTTAATGCCGATATGGGGTACTACTTGGCCAGGTATTCCAGCCTGAACTGGACCAGTGTTGATGTCACGCGGGAATCGAAGTAAACTGATACCTGTCAGCAGGAGGCTGTCATCCCACCTCAACATTCCCACATGTGACTGTAACGAACTGCCATGTTGACCATCAACGGATCACGTCAGCGGTTTTGCGATGGAGTTTCCCGCCGCAACTTTCTCAAAATCGGCACGCTCTCGCTTGGCGGGCTTACATTGACCGATGTGTTGCGAGCGGAACAAAACTCCAACGCGGGAAGCTCTCGAAAGTCGATCATCATGATCTACATGGCTGGTGCCCCCAGCCATCAGGACATGTACGATTTGAAAATGGATGCGCCCGCCGAGATTCGCGGAGATTTTCAGCCGATCGATACCAATGTTCCCGGTATCAGGATTTGCGAACACATGCCGCAACTGGCAAAAATCATGGACAAATGTGTTCCGTTGCGATCCGTTGTTGGCTCGTCAAGCGGCGCGCATGATTCTTTCATCTGTTATACGGGGCGGACAACCAACAACCAGCCAACGGGCGGTTGGCCATCGGTCGGATCATCGGTATCGAAATTACTGGGCCCGGCCAACAAAACAGTGCCTCCATTCGTCGGCTTAGCACCCAACGCTGGCCATCCTCCCTACGGTTCGCCGGGACATCCTGGATTTCTCGGCGTCTCTCATGCCGCGTTTCGCCCATCGGGTCCGGCCCGGGAAAACATGAAGTTGCAGGGCATCACACTTGATCGACTCGAAGATCGCAAGAGTCTGCTTACCAGTCTTGACCGGTTCCGTCGCGAGAGCGATGCCAGCAGCATGATGCGTGGCATGGATGATCTTTCCGAGCAAGCGCTCAGTATTCTGACTTCCAGTAAGCTCGCCGATGCGCTGGACCTTTCAAAAGAAGACCCGAAGGTTCGTGAGCGGTATGGCAAAGGAGACACTAAGAACTTTGGCGACGGTGCGCCACGAAATCTTGAACACTTCCTTTTGGCACGGCGGTTGGTGGAAGCTGGTGCACGAGTCGTCACCTTGAATTTCGGGCGTTGGGATTTTCACAGCGGCAATTTCAAGGGGCTAAAGGATACGCATCTACCAATGTTTGATCAGGGGCTCTCTGCATTGATCGAGGATTTGCATCAACGCGGCCTGGACAAAGATGTTTCAGTCGTGGCATGGGGTGAATTTGGCCGGACACCCAAGATTAACGAGAATGGTGGTCGCGATCATTGGCCGCAAGTTGGCGGCGGATTGGTCGCCGGTGGGGGCATGAAAACGGGCCAAGTCATCGGAGCGACCGATCGATTGGGAGGGGAAGTCGCCGATCGTCCCGTTCATTTCGGCGAAGTTCTGGCAACGCTCTACACCAAAATGGGACTCAATCCGAATGCGTTGACCGTCAAGGACCTAGCGGGTCGTCCGCATTATCTGGTGGACGGTCACAAACCGATGCCGGAATTGTTGTAACCGCACTCGAAAGTCCGCATTCGATCATTGGATTATCAGTGACGAATCAGTGGCAGGATTGGACACGAAAACTCGACGTGCTCACAATTCTGCGAGGTCAAGATTTATCTTTTCGGAGCATGACGTCCCGCGGCTGTTCAACAGGGTGACGGATCCCGAGGGGTCAAAAAAGTCGAACGATCACTTTGGTCAATGATTTCCTGGGTTGCAAGGTCGACGGACGATCAATTTTGCAACGAGATTTGATTCAACGTGGACAGCAACGCAGGCAAAACGAGCCATTTCGCCGTCACCGCGCAGCAGTGAACGCACCCAATGATTCACAGTCAGTGTCAGCAAGCGAAACAGTGCAGGCCGAGCTAGGTTGCGCGGCAATAGGAGCGAAGCAAGCCACCAAGACACGCCGTCGTTTCGATCTCAGCATTCATGTCAGGCGGACGGTCCATCGGAACGATCAGCTCGTTTCCCAAACCCCGGTGATTTCTTTCAGTGTGATAATGAACGAGGGAAGGTGATTATGAACGAAGGAAGTTCGAACGGATTTGCGCATCGCGGTTTCAACAAAGAGAATCAGTTTATCGACGAACTCCGATTTCAAAGATTCAAAGAGCCGTTCCAAATAATCGCTCCAGGTGCGCGTTCTAGTTCGGACTACTCGGTGGCAACCGAACAGGCTTCACACCTTCGTTGCGTAGGAAGTCTCGAAACGATTGACTGAACGTTGCATCGCGGTCCATGATCAAGTACT
>JAPKCI010000422.1 GCA_028823035.1 Rubripirellula sp. | reverse complement strand
AAAACACGCTGATCTAAAAACACGCTGATCTAAAAACACGCTGATCTAAAAACACAGTGGCTGGGGAGGCATGCAGGCCAAAGCCCGAATTCCTGTCCCATCACAGCAAGGCTCAACGACGACCCACCATAGACTTCCAAAGCTCAAGCAAGCTCGTCCAACAAGCCGTTGCTATCTCCAAAGCTCTCTGCCTTGGCGCCCATTTGATGCATCATCCAGAGATAAAGATTGCACAGTGGCGTCCCATTGCGATATCGGATGTGTCGTCCGCTCTTGATTCGCCCTGCCGCGTTACCAGCCAGAATGATGGGCAGATCATCATGATTGTGCCGGTCGCCGTCACTGATGCCACTGCCATAAACGAGCATTGAGTTATCAAGCAAGGACTTCCCATTATTCTCCAAGATCGACTTCAGCCGGTTCAACAGATAACCAAAACGGTCAATCTGGAAGCGATTGATTTTTGCGATATTAGCTTGTTTTTCTTCGCTTTTTCCGTGGTGGGAAATTGAGTGATGGCCTTCAGAGACACCAATTTCCGGGTAGCTTCGATTGGACCCGGCATTTGTGAACATGAACGACAGAATCCGCGTGCTATCGGTTTGCATGGACAGTGCGACCATGTCGAGCATCAGTTCGGCATGCTGACTGAGTTCCTTGGGAACTCCGCTCGGCCTCGGATAATCGGGTACTCCATCTTCGGACAACCTCAATCGTTCGGCACCCGAGAGCCGTTTCTCGACATCGCGTACCGAATACAAGTACTCGTCCAGTTTACGTTGGTCGACGGCCGGTAAGTTCTTGTGCAATTCTTTGGCATCATCAAGGACAAAGTCGAGCACACTTTTGCGGTACTTTTCGCGGGTGCTTCGCGCCCGCTTGGTTGATTTGATGGTCTGTCCAGCAAACAACCGATCGAAAACCGCAGCGGGATCAATCTCCTTCGCCACTGGATTGGTAGGTCCACGCCATGCCATGTTCGATGCGTAGGCACAGCTGTATCCACTATCACAATTCCCAGCCTGTGCACTTGATTCCAGTCCCAATTCAAGGGAAGCAAAACGCGTGGCCTCGCCGACATATTTGGCAGTGGCTTGATCGACCGAGACTCCATTCTCGATATCTGCTCCATTGGTCTTGCGGGGGTGTGCACCGGTCAGAAACGCGGCGACGCTGCGGGCATGATCTCCACCACCATCGCCGTGCGCTTTGGCGCTATCAAGCGCCAGCCCGGTAAGAACGTTGAAAGATTCTCGATGTTTTGACAACCGGGCCAACGTCGGCGGCAATGCGAACTGACTGCCTTCTTCGGCGGGTGTCCAATCAGGCATATGCATGCCGTTGGGCACATAAAAGAAAGCCATTCGCAGTGGCACCTGATCCTCACGACTGGCTGCAGAAAGCAAGCGTGTACTCGACATCGCATCGAGTAACGGCAATGCGACTGTAGTTCCAAGTCCTCGCAGAACCGTACGTCGTGAAAGCGTGCTCGGCATTTTCATTCCCGGTATCCCTGTTTTTGAAAAGGATCACTCTTGATGATCCCGGCAATCAAATAGGCAAATTTGTATTCGTGCTGCTGTGTTTCCGCGAGTATCTGATCGATTGCACATTTATCGTAGTACTCCGTACCGCGGCCCATGGCGTAAATCAAAAGTTTTTCGGCCAAACATCTGGTGAACTGATCTTTGCGTTCTGCCACCAACATTGATCTCAGTTCGCCGGCTCCCTGAAATATTATCCCATTGGGCAACTTACCGGACGCATCAATTTTGACACCGCCTTCTTGGTCACGCCACCGTCCCACTGCATCGTAATTCTCCAAAGCAAAGCCAAGTGGATCCATCACATTGTGGCAGGCAGCGCAGGCCGGATTGGCCCGATGCTGTTCCATGCGTTCGCGAAGTGTGCCAACAAGGCGAGACTTTTCCAGCTCCGGCACGTTGGGAGGCGGAGGCGGAGGCGGGGTATTGAGTAGATTCTCAAGGATCCATTTCCCCCGCTTCACTGGACTCGTTCGCGTGGGGTCACTGGTCACGGTCAATATGCTGGCGTGGGTCAACAAACCGCCACGCGGCGTTCCCACCAGTGAAACGCGGCGAAACTCCGGGCCGATCACGTCGGCAATACCGTAAAAACGCGCCAACGGCTCATTCAAGTAAGTGAACTGCCCGTCCAACAAAGTCGTTACCGGCAAATTCCCTCGCATCACTCCGGCAAAAAACGTCAGGGTTTCACGACGCATCAATTCCCGAATTTCATCATTGAAGCTGCCAAACCGGCCTGCATCAGGTCTCACTTGATCCAAATTTCGCAACTGCAACCATTGCCCCGCAAAATTTTTGACAAAACGGTTTGCCCGTGTGTCTTTCAACATGCGGGCAACCTTGTCAAGCAATCTCTGAGAATCACGCAACTGACCACGATGGGCTAGTAGCAGTAACTCATCATCCGGCATGCTGCTCCATAGAAAATAGGAAAGCCGTGTTGCCAACTCGTACTGGGTCACCTTCGGCATCTGACCTTGAGCATCCAGTTTTTTGGGCGTTTCGACTTTGAACAGGAAATGCGGAGACACCAGGATCGCCTGCATCGCAACCTGGATTCCCTCTTCGAACATGCCACCGTCCGCTCTCACTTGCCCTGCAAGAGCAACCAGTCGTTCGACTTCTTGCGGTGTGGCTGGTCGCCGAAATGCACGACTTGCGAAGCGGCCAATAATCGCAGCACTCGCCTTGTCAGCAGAAACCTCTGCCGTTGGCGTTACAAAAATCAGTTTTTTGTGACTGGCAGGAAGTGTGTCATCAACGGTGAACAGCGCACGCTTTTCCACCCCTCGCAAACGTACATGGTGCACGTGCAGATTACGATCTGCCTTACCTTGCACATAATAGTCGTTGATAAAGCTGATCTCGACCTTCCGTTCGCCACGGACCAGACGCAACCCTACTTGGTAATCAGCCGCACCTTTCTTGGGCACTGCGATGATTTCACGCAATCGCCCGCTCTTGATTTCCATCTTGACGGGTTCATCGCCGCCCTGATCTCCGCTGGCTGAAATGGTCAGCGCATAAGTCGCTGAGAAGGGGATGTCGCATTGCAGTGCCACTGTTCCATGACTGGCCAGCGTCACTCGACCATCATGCAATCCGTACTTTTCTGCATCAATCAACTTGGAACCAGGTCGATCCACCTCAAACACCCGCGGCGGGAGTGGCGTATGAATCGCCTGCCCGGAAATCGACTCGGCTGCATCAAGGTACTTTTCGACCAGCAGAGGAGGTAACGACAGTACATCGCCTATGTTGTCAAAACCATACCCAACATCATCGCCCGGAAAACCCTCGGATGCTTTGTAATCAACGCCCGTCAAATCGCGAACAGTATTGCGGTACTCAGCCCGATTCAAACGTCGCAAGGCGACCTTGCCTGCATTTGGGTTGTTGACACAATCCACCGAATTGGCCAGGTCATCGATCAATTGCAACATTCGGGCGCGAGTGTCCGGATCAAGAGATTCACCATCCTCAGGTGGCATTGTCCCTAGCCGGATCTGGGCAAGTGCACGAACCCATACCGTTCGATGCTTCTTGAGACCAGCGGCCGTCTGATCAGTTTCCAGTGCGATCTCGCTGTCTGAATCGTGGCAGTCGTAACAGTAGACCTTCAGTAACGGCAGCAACTGCTCGCGAAAGACAACTTCATCCGCTCCATCATCGCCACACGCAACACCAGATACCAACGCGCTGACGACGGCAAGGAGCATGTACAACGGACGTGAAGCGTTCAATTTCATTAAGTGACTGAGAGTTATCGAGTGACTGAGAGTTATCGAGTGACTGAGAGTTATCGA
>JAPKCI010000127.1 GCA_028823035.1 Rubripirellula sp. | reverse complement strand
CCACCCCGGAATTTCCACCCCGGAATTTCCACCCCGGAATTTCCACCTCAGGTGGTTCCGTGACCAGCATCAACACCCAGCCTCTCAACACCGCTTCATGATCCAGCTGGAAAAAACCACCACTGATCTATTCCCAAAACTCCATGAAGCCTTTCTGCACGACGATAATCCGCTGTCAACAAAACAGGATTGGCGGAATGTCTTCGATCAAGCATAGGATTTTGGCGAAGGCCATTGCGGCAATGCGAGGCTGGATGAAGGGCAACTCGCTGGCATGATGGGAATGGTTTTTTGGCAAGCGTTCCATCGAAGAAATTGAAGGAATATATCATCACCCACTTCACGCCCTGCGATAGGGTGCGGGCCGTTACCCTACGCCTCGCTATCAAGGACCTCCATTCACAATTTCGGATCTTCTTGCACAGCTAAGCAGCAGCCACAGGCGTTCACCATCACGGTGTCAGTCCATTTTTGACGAGCCTGATATAGCAAGCAAGCTGACTGCGTCGGACAAACGAATCCTGTTGGATCACCTTCCCTATCGACCGGGCAACCTGTTGATTCAAAGTGGCAACAAATATTGTCACCTGCTTTACACCCATCTGATTCGCCACTGCATTGCTTACTGTCACGTGCATTAGGAGAGTGAGAAAACACTACTCGCTGAACACGAAGCGGCAATCCGTTCGGTGTTGTTGCGACGCCGCGATGTCAAAATCATCGCTGTTGACGATCGCCTCACGTCAAACATTAGATTCCGCAACAGCATTAAATCATGAACTCCGGCACACGCACTCTACAAATCAGACACCGTTTCGCCTGAGCAAGTGGACAACCTCTACTCTGACGCTGATTTTTCTAAGCCTGACCGGTCTTCCGGACATGAGCGATGAGCAGGCGCGTCGACTTCGCCACTTGATACCCGGTAGTGACAGGAGAAGGACAACCCCGTCTCAAGAACTGAGTTTTTGATCGTCAGAACACGCAAAACCGATACAAAGACGGCCTAGTTTCTGTCTTGCTTCTGAATGGTGAAGTCCACCGTTACCACTCTTCTGAGGACGATTAACGTGGTTAAAAGTCAAGTCCCATGGATCTACACCCACTGATGAAGCCAAGACCATGCCTGATCCACAGACAGCTCCGTTGGATTCTCGCTTCACCGTTGACGCTAACAAGATCGATTGGGTTCACGAACCGGCTAATGATCGCCGCCAGGATATTAAGATCGAGGTATTTTCGACGTGTTGCTCGTCAAAGGGTGCAGACTCAGAAACCTACCTAGAGCAGGTAATCGAGGTTGCACGCTGGAGTGAACGTGCGGGCTGTCGTGGGATTCTCGTTTACGCTGATAACGGGATCGTTGATCCATGGAGCGTCAGTCAGGTAATCCTCGAACATACCGAACAAATTTGCCCGCTGGTGGCCATCCAACCTGCCTACATGCATCCGTATGCAGTGGCGAAAATGATCACATCGTTCGCGTTTCTTTATCAAAGAAAGATCTGCTTGAACATGATTGCCGGCGGATTCCGAAATGATCTGTTCGCTCTCGACGACCAGACACCGCATGACGACCGGTATGACCGTCTCGTCGAGTACACGCAAATCATTCAGGCCTTGTGTGGAACATCATCTGGAATTTCGATGGAGGGCAAGTACTACCGCGTACAAAACCTGAAACTGACTCCGCAATTGCCGTCTCATTTACAGCCGCAGTTCATGATGTCCGGCTCTTCTTTTGCTGGATTGGCGGCAGCAACTACTACCGGCGTCACGGCGATCAAGTATCCCAAACCTGCCACGGACGATGTCGAAGAATCGCATCCAGGATTAACTTCGACGGGAGTCCGTGTGGGGATCATCGCTCGCCAAACCAAGGAAGAGGCCTGGAAAGTGGCCGAGGATCGGTTCCCGGAGGATCGCAAGGGTCGATTAACACACTTCTTGGCAATGAAAACATCAGATTCCCATTGGCATCATCAGCTCTCGAAACAGAAAGAGAAACCTGATGGCGAGAACAGTCCGTACTGGATGCGGCCTTTTCACACCTACAAAACTTTTTGTCCCTACCTCGTAGGATCCTACGAAGAGATTTCTCGTGAAATTTCCGACTATGTCCGAATGGGACATCGCACATTCATTCTGGACATCCCACCCTGTCAGCAGGAACTGGAACATGCCAATTCAGTCTTCAAACTTATCAGTAACGCATCTAAATGACACACCTATTACAAAGGTACGCCACATCTCAGGCAGCCACTCGGCCTGATGCTATCGGGATCATCGCCGGCAAACGGACACTAACCTATGCGCAATTGGAAGAGCAGAGTAATCAACTTGCACATCTGATTTTGCAGTCTGGCTGTAAACGTGGTGACAGGGTCTGCCTATTCCTTAACAAATCACCATCCGCCGTGGTGGCAATGCACGCGATCATGAAGGCAGATTGCGTCTACGTTCCCATTGACATTTCGAGCCCTGCGACCCGCGTGCAACGCATCGTTGAGTCTTGCCGCCCCCGCCTGATTCTGGCTGATTCTTCCGCAATCAAACTACTCAATGCTGTCTTGGCCGAACTAGCGAACAATCAACGCCCCGTGATCGGATGCATGGATTCGACAGCAATCGAGACGGATGAATGTCGATCCAGCTTCGATGCCTCCGATTTGCACCACATGAAAGCTACGGCTCCTGACTCAAGCAACGGTCCGGACGACCCTGTTCATATCCTGTTCACTTCAGGATCAACGGGGACACCCAAAGGAGTTGTCCTCTCGCATCGCAATGTCACCCACTTTATCGACTGGATTCGGGAGTATCTTGGCATCACCAGCGACGACAAGTTATCGGGGCATCCCCCCCTGCATTTTGATCTCTCCACCTTAGACATTTTCACAACCATCTCAGCAGGTGCGCAACTGCACATGGTGCCTGCCATGGCTAACCTGCTGCCTAATCTTATGGCAAAGTTCATTCGCGATTCGGAATTGACCCAATGGCTGTCAGTTCCTTCGGCGCTGACTTTGATGGCCCGCAGTGATGCGGTAGGAGAGAACGATTTCCCCTGCTTGCGAAGGCTGATTTGGGGCGGTGAGACATTCCCCACCCCGACTCTCATCCACTGGATGAACCGATTGCCACACGTGCAGTTCACCAATTTGTATGGTCCAACCGAAACGACCATTGCCAGCAGTTATTACACCGTTCCCAAGTGCCCCACAGATCCCCTGCAAAAGATACCAATCGGGCAAGCGTGTGATGGTGAAGAACTGTCGGTGCTTGACGCCAACCTGAATGCCGTTCCTCAGGGAACGCAAGGCGACCTGTACATTAGCGGACAGGGCTTGAGCCTTGAGTATTGGGAAGACCCGAACAAAAGTGCTGAAGTGTTCCTTACGACTGGTGACACACCCTCGAGTGGAAAAATCTATCGCACCGGCGACTTGGCCTATGTTGGCGACGATGGGTTGTTTTACTTCCTCGGAAGAAATGACTCGCAGATCAAGAGTCGGGGCTACCGGATTGAACTGGGCGAAATCGAAACTGCGATGAATGCTCTGGGGACGCTGAAGGATTGTGCTGTGATCGGCGTGCCGACGGGCGGCTATGAAGGAACTGCGATTTGCTGTGCTTTCGTTCCAGAGACCGACGATGGAGTTTCTCCTGAGACGCTTCGCAGCAACGCCTCAAAACTGCTTCCCAGCTATATGATTCCAGCACGTTGGCTGTGTTTCGGTAGTCTTCCGAAAACCGGAAACGGTAAGACGGACCGCCGAAAAATCAAGGAACTATTTGAATCCGAAAATACGAACTGAATTCTCATTCCAGACAACTCGCCTGAATCATCGGGCTACCTTTCCTAATTCGATAACGTAATCTGTCACGGTTGCGACTTACTTGCCATGAAAACTGAAACTAATGTTAGTCATGAACTCCGTTCTATCTTTTCCACTCAATTGTCGATCGAGATTCCCACGCTTGATACCGACCTGCTGGACACTGGACTCATCGACTCACTGACCATGGTGGATCTTTTGACACATCTTGAAAACAATTACGGCTTTACAGTCGTGATGGAAGATCTGGATCCCGAGTACTTTCGCACCTTACAAACGATCGCTGAATATGTGCAACGCTCGTGTGCATAACCGGGTCCTGCCAGGCGTCCCAAAGGAAAACCTGATCCATGGCTGATGGAATACGTCCCTGCATCCGAGAAGACTTTGCGCAGATCACCAATCTGTACAACAAAATATTTCTACGCAAAAAATCAGGCCGTAGCGGCAACTTGCAGCAATATCTGGAACAGGCCTATCTGGAAAATCCATGGGCCAGTGAACGTTTTCCGTCATTGGTATCAGAGAAGGGAGGAAAAATCGATGGTTTCCTCGGCGTCATTCCACAAAAGATGCAGTTTCAAGGCAGCCAGATTACCACCGCTGTTTCCAGCGGGCTGATGGTCGCAAAAGATCATTCCGGAAAACGCAATCCCATCACCGGAGTCAGTTTGCTGCGACGTTTCCTGCAGGGTGACCAGGATCTGTCGCTCACTGACACCGCCAATGAGATCACCCGTAAGATCTGGACAGGATCCGGCGGCAGTATCGCCCATCCTTACAGCTACACATGGATTCGCGTGCTTAAACCGCTGAACGCATGCCTAAATATCGGACTGAAGTCTGACAATCTGAAACGCATATTGAGTCCTTTACTAAAAGTTGGGGATGCCGTGCTGCGACGGTTGCCACCTGTAAAACCCAAGCCGACGGACTGTGAGATCACGGACATCACCGTGAGTAAGCTACTCGAACTCAACCAGCAAGTCCCACGCAGGGCTCTCATGCCAGACTATGACCTGAAGTCACTGGCCTGGCTTGTCGAAATGGCAGAGCAAAGTGAAACAGAAGGACCCCTCACCAAACGGATGGTACGTTCGCAGTCAGGGACAGTTCTGGGATGGTTTGTGTACTATCGCAGCCGCAACGCTACTGGTCGCGTCTTGCAACTTGTCGGACTTGGAAACTCTTTCGAACTCGTTCTGGACAGCTTGATCCATGACGCCAGCAAGCATGGATTGAATGCCTTGTGGGGACGTACAGAACCGGGACAAAACAAGCTGTTGACGAAAAAACACTGTGTGTTCAAAGGCACGCCCTGGGTGCTGGTTCATTCACAACAACAGGAAATCGTTGACGCCTTTCAACGGGCAGATGCTCTGTTCACCGGATTTGATGGTGAACACTGGATGAAAACCAATGCCTGACCCAAGCGGCTCTGAATGAGAATCCTGTTGTTCCTTGAAGAATCTGCCGGAGTACAAACTCTGCGGGCTGCTCATGCCAGCGAGCACGAAGTGGTTGCTGTGCTGACCAGCCTTCACCGCACAACAAGTAACCGACTGGGCGCAACCGTGCAGGGAGTCGCCGAACATCTGAAGGTCCCTGTCTGGGCGGCCGAACAAGTCAAAGACCCAAGCTTCGCTGAACGCGTGCTTCACGAATCAATTGATCTGATTCTTAATGTGCATTCGCTGCATATCGTTCACAAAGAGGTGCTCTCAGCGGCCCGCGTGGGTGGATTCAACCTGCATACGGGTCCCTTGCCGGGTTATGCAGGAATGAATGCTGTGAACTGGGCCATCATGAATGGCGAGACACAACACGGAGCGACATTGCATTGGATGGAAGCTGGAATTGACACCGGTGATATCGCATTCGAAACCATGTTTGAACTATCGCCTCAAGACACAGGCCTGAGCGTCAGTCGTCGCTGTGCAAGAGATGGCCTGCAACTGATCAAACAGCTATTGGCAACTCAACCTGACGCTATCCCCCGCAAGCCGCAGGATCTATCTGCACGACGGTATCATGGATTCGAAATCCCGTTCAAGGGACAAATCCCATGGGCCAGCGCTGATCTTATTGAACGTTTTGTTCGAGCCTGCAACTTTCATCCACTGCCATCGCCATGGGGCATACCCACAGTGGACTTTCGCGGAGAATCCATCGGCCTGATCGAAGTGGCCGTTACCACCGAGCACTGTGATACCGAACCCGGCAGCATTCACCCGCGTGAGGGTTCCTGCTATTTGGCAGCTGCCGATTACTGGGTCGAAGTGAAACGCATCTTGCACCGGAACCATCTGGCCGCTCCGCACGAAGTGCTTGCCAACTGATCGTCGATCAACGCCGCCTCGGGCGGTTTCTTTTCGTCACGCAACAGAAGAAAATTTATCCCTCTGCGGTTTGCAATCATCGTCCAACAGAGGGGCGGCATTGTGATCGATCAACCTTGGCATTGCTGTCCCTTTGACTGGCACCACCAAAACTTTCCAACCTCGCGACAGGAACTACACGAACCCTCCTAAATACGCTGCGAAACGGTTGCGGGTTATTATGCCAGTCCGCATAATGATGACCGAATTGTTCCAACGCACTGTCACCAACCGCAGCGAACAACCCCAACACAATCTGCCCCCACCCGAATCGGGTACTTCAATCGATTCCTCACACCACTGAAGTTCATGATAATTAGATCTACTTTTCCATTTCTGGCCATTTCCCTGACTGCTTCCATCGTGTTCGTGCTGTCATCCCAGATGGCATCCAGCCAAGAAATCGATGCTGGATTACTGCCACGCGAGAAACGTGTCATGACGCGTGAGGAACAGCAGGCACTGACCCCACAGGAAATCCTGAATCTTCTTAAATCTGGCAACGCGCGTTACGCGGCAGGTACGCTGACACAGCGTAACCATTCCAAGCAAATCCGGTCTGCCATTAAAGGCCAATTCCCCAAAGCAGTAGTGCTCTCGTGCGTCGACTCCCGCGTGCCAGTGGAAGATGTTTTTGATTGTGGCATTGGCGACCTCTTCGTTGCCAGAGTTGCCGGTAATTTTGCCAACACCGATATCCTCGGCAGCATGGAATTCGCCTGCAAGGTTTCCGGATCCAAGGTCGCCGTCATCCTCGGGCATGACAACTGCGGAGCCGTGCGTGCGGCGATTGATCGCGTCGAACTCGGCAATATCACCAAGATGCTGACCCGCATCGAACCGGCAGTTGCGAGTCTCGAAAATTACCCCGGACAGAAAACAAGCAAGGACCCGAAATTCCTGAGCAAAGTGATCGAAAGAAATGTTCTGATGACCATCTCGTACATCAGAAAAAACAGCCCGATCCTCAAAATGATGGAAGAGAATGGTGATCTGATTCTGGTCGGTGGAATCTATGACATGGATACCGGAAAAGTCATCTTCATCGACTGAACGGTCCCATCGCCTAAGCAGTCATAGAACTAAGCAGTCATAGAACTGAGCAGTCATAGAACTGAGCAGTCATAGAACTGAGCGAACAACACGGACGGTCAGTGTTGTTCGTCCCCTGCATCCGGGCAACCGCTTAAACCACGGGACGACAGGCATCCCATGGCTGTGCCCGTTCCAGCTGACCTGCGAGACGAAACAGCGTTGCTTCGTCACCAAATCGCCCGTAGAACTGTGTTCCGATCGGCAATCCCGAATCGGCCTGATACAGCGGCACCGACATGGCCGGCTGTCCCGTCCAATTGGCCATTTGCGTACATGGGATGAATTCCAGCAAGCCATCAAGTACTTGCTGAGCGGTCCCCGTCATGCAAATTTCCCCATGTTTCACTGGTGGAATCGCGAGCGTCGGGGTCATGATCACGTCGTAACGTGACTGAAATTTCGCCATTTTACGGGCGGCACGAAAAAATGCATGACGAGCGTTATCGAGTTCGACCGCCGTGTATCGCTCGGCATAGTCATGGTAGAAACGGGTTACCGGTTCCAGGTCGTCATCACGCAGTTCTCGCCCCAGTTCCTTTAGGCGAGCATTGATTCGCCGGCGAATCGCAACCAGAACCGTCAGCCCATGCGCCTGACGCAACTCTTGAAACACGAACTGCCGATTGAAGTCATCTGTGGCTTCATCGACGGTGTGCCCCAATGACTCGCACAAGTCCGCTGATTGCTTCAATGCTTGCAGGCAGTCGACATCCACATGAGTTGTGGGTCGCATCGTTTTCACCATGGCAATGCGTAGCTTCCCCGGAGAGCGGGCAACCTGTTCGAGAAAGGTTCCTGATTGGTGCGGAGCACTGTAAGGGTCACCTGGAGCAGGGCCCGCCATCACATCCAGCAACGCAGCGCTGTCACGAACCGAGCGCGTCACGCCATGCAAAACGGAAAGGCCGCCCCATGCTTCAAAACCATCGGGACCGACCGGCACTCGTGCACGAGTTGGCTTGAGCCCAAACAGTCCACAACATGACGCAGGGATACGGATGGACCCACCGCCGTCACTGGCAGTCGCCATGGGTGCAATCTCTGCAGCAACCGCGACCGCACTGCCACCCGAAGAGCCTCCTGCGGTTCGATCGAGCGCAAAGGGGTTGCGAGTGATCCCGGAATAAGTCGATTCAGTGGTGGGCAAAATCCCCAACTCTGGAACTTGTGTCCGAGCAAACAGAACGCAACCTGCCTGACGAAGCCGGACGACTGCAGTACTGTCTGCATCTGACACCCAACCGGCGAACAGCTGCGAGCCATATTCCGACTCTACGCCTTGCATGGAAAAACTGATATCCTTGACTGGCAGTGGAACTCCAGTAAACGGTCCGCTCGGCAAACCTTTTGCAATTGATGCGCGGGCCATATCATAAATCCTGCCCGCGATGGCATTGAGTTTTGGGTTTACGATTTCCAATCTGCGAATCGCAGCATCCAACAAATCCACTGGACTGAGCTTCCCATCTCGCACGAGTTTCGCCAGTCCAATGGCATCATGTCGGGCGTACTCTTCATGGCTGATACCAATGGCGCCATCCTGAGCACGTGCCGCCGCTCCGAGTCCACTCAGCACACCACCAGCAATGGCACCCACACAGCACTGTGTCATATTGCGTTTCAGAAAGACGCGACGCAGCATTGCATCTCGGGTAGACAATTCTGTTGTCACTGCAATTCGTTTAAAATCAGGGTTTTTGCTACTCATTGCAGGGCTTTGTCTTTCCACAATAAACTCAAGTTTTCCGACATGTTCAATTTCCCGGGATGGCTTCAAATTGCGTCACGCTCGTCTCGTTTTTTCGGATGACCACATCACCCGCCTGAGTTCCAATGACGAAAGTGCTTCCGGGAGCATCGAAAACGCTGATCGTCGTCCAATGCTTCGGTTCATCAAACCGCTTGATCGGTTGGTTTCCATCTCGTTTGAACCACTGAGTCGCCATTGATCCGCCAACCGCATATTTGTCGGGCGCCAGCGCGAGCGTCAACACCGGCGTCTTGCCTCGCAAAACTTCGCGAATTCGCTTTCCGTCACGGACATTCCACAATTGGGCTGTTCCATCATTGCTGACGCTGAGTGCCTGATCATTGTTCAAAAAAACGATGTCATTCACTGCCTTTGTATGGCCCGTAAACGTCGCCACCGAGGCTCCGCTCTGGCAATCAAATACTTTTGCCGTATGGTCCCGACTTGTTGTCGCTAGCCGTATTCCATCTGCATGCCACGCGAGCGAGGTGACCTGGTCCGAGTGCCCCAGAAGCCGGCCTGTAACACTTCCAGTTTCTGTCGAAATGAGCTGCGTCGAACCGTCCGGCATGGCAACCGCTATCGTTTTCCCATCCGGGCTGAAACGCGCATCCATGATGACTTCGTCCGTGGCCACAAGCACCGACTTTAATGAACCAGTCGATAGATCGAATAGACGCAGTTCGCCACTCACGCCCGGACGACCACTGGCTGAAAGTACCAGTGGCAAGGTCGGGTGCAGGTCAATCGAGTACGTTCTTTCACCCTGATCACCGATCCGTTGCAGTAGCTCACCCTCAAGATTCCAAACGGTGATTTCGTGATACCCGCTGATCAGCAACTGATCACCCGCTGGATTGAACGCCATCGCTGACAGCGGAATTCGGGCCGGATAGATTTCCGGAGCCTGGGGATGCGTCTTGAGCGGCAGCAGCTCGCTCAACGACTGATCCTTGGATTCACCATCAAAACCTGCACCTTCAGTGATCCACCGCCGCATCAAGTTGATCGATGCTACCGGCAGCGAATCGCTTTCTGACGGCATACGCAAGTCCTCGTCTTCATGCACCAGAACTTGAAACAGTTTGCTGTCGCCAGCCTGCTCACGGATAACTGCAGGGCTACCGTCTGCCAATAGCATCAGTCGCTCGTAGGTATCGAGTCGGTAATCTGCTTCCGCCACGTCGTCACCATGGCAAGCAACGCATTGAGATTGCAACAGTGGAGCGACCTGTGCCGAGAAACTAACCTTCCCATCGCCCAATGCCGGTGAAGCAAAGTACACCAGCAAGACAAACATCCAGTTGAGATGAAAAAACATTGGTTGAAATCGTTGGCCGTCAATCAATGGAATCACGGTTGGAACGCGGGATCGATCTCTGGGCAGCACCCTGAGCCTGGCAATCAGTTTGCACGACGTGCTGGAACGTGTGGATGTCATGGTGGCCCCTTGATCAACGAATAAAACTGTTGGCAAGACTGTGCTCTCAAGTGCGAAGTCGACAGGCTCGCCACCGGTCCGCCCCGGTCGACCAAGACGGCGCAAATGGTGGTCGATTGGGCATCAGTGCTGAAAAAGAAATTCTGTTCGATTCAGGACAGCCCAGCAGATGTCTTCCATTGCTGTGTGAACATCCTTGTGGTTGCTCATGTACTCTTGATGAACAGCCATTTCAGATTTACTTGGCGAGCGACACAAAGCCCGTATATAGATTGCGGCGATGACGTCTGGTGGATCAACGCCTTTGTCCAATTGCTGATGAAATGTGTTGGACCGGTCAGACAGCATTTCTGCAACGAGTTTTCCATTGAGAAGTTCAAGTGCCTGCCCCAGACTCACATCGTCGCTACGCTCACATTCGCAGGCGCTTTGCCGCTCGGGTTGCCCAAACACTTTCAGGAACTCAACGTCACCAATTCGCCCTCGATCATGGGGTCGCAAATCGGGAGCCGGCAACCACGTCGCCATGGTATTCTCCGGAACGCCAAAAAACTTTTTTCGTTTCCCCGTCACGAATCCCAATGCGTCTACCAACTGTTCAGCGCCCAGCATTCTTGAGTTGTAATTGGATGCATACTTTTCACCATCGCGACTTGATTCAGCGATCTGCGAAGATGCCTGATACGTCTTGCTGTTCAGGATCAAGCGAATGACCTGTTTCCGGTCATAGCCACTGGCAATGAAGTTTTCTGCCAGAGCCTGAAGCAGTGGTGCATTGGCTGCCGGATTGGAATCACGGAAATCATCAAAGGGTTCAACCACTCCCCGTCCCATCAACTGCGACCAGATGCGATTGACTTCCACCTTCGCAAACAGCGGGTTATCTGCTGCTGTCAGCCAGTCAGCGAACGCTTGTCGACGATCACCTTTGGTGTCCTCTACCTCTCCGGCGACAGGTACCCACGGAGGCGTAATCTCGCCGGTTGTCGGCATGCTGACCTCACCCGAATCCCGGGACCAGAGCAGAACCTCTTCCTTTCGAGACGTTCGTGATCTCTCCAAACGATTAAAAAAGGCACTCAGACCGTAGTAGTTTGCCTGCGTCCAGCGTTCGAAAGGATGGTTGTGACACTTCGCACATTGAATTCTTGTTCCCAGAAAAACCTGTGCTGCGGTTTCCATGGCGTCACTGGTATCACCAGCAGAACGATAAAAATTGCCAGCGGGATGCTGACGTGTGCTGCCAGTGGCCAACAGAATGTCACGGGCAAATTTGTCATACCGTTGATTTTGCAGCACGCTGTGTTCAAGCCAACGGTTGAACTTGTGAGTACTGGCGGTCCCGATCAATTTGGTCGACACTCGCAGCAAATCACCCCATTTCTGAGCCCAGAATTTGGAAAATTCTTTCCGTTGCAGCAACTGATCGATCAGTCGACTCCGCTTGTCAGTTGCAGAATCCGTAATGAATTCACTACTTTCCTGCTCGGTGGGAAGAATGCCGATCGTGTCGAGAAAAACACGACGCACAAACTCGTGATCACGACAGGTAGCAGCTGGCAGGAATTGCAGTTTTTTCAGTTTTGCATGGACATGAACATCGACCTCATTTGCCGGTGTCTGATCTGTCCACTGAAATCCTTCGACGTCACGTACAAAGGTCAGCAAAGGGGTGTCGATGAAGTTCAGGTACCGAACAATGGCAGCCGCCTCACCTCGTTGCAACCCTGTCACCAAACCGGCCCGATCTACCTCAGCCACTAACGGGTCGGAAACCTCGTACTTTGCCAACTGTGTCACATCGCGTCGACTGCCATCATCAAATTTAGCAATCACTGAAAGCTGTTGGCGTGGGGAGGGAAATTTCAATAACCTGCTGCGATTTGGAAAGACTTCGATCCCGATGCACTGCGGCCCGACGTTGTCATCACGACATCCCTCAGCAATCCAGTCATGCAACACTTTGTAGGGTCGGTCCTCTACTGAAAATCTTTTCCCACCCTGATGGGCAATTTGCATGCTGGGCTTTTGCAAAATCAAACTTTTTGCAGGTTCAATTGGATTGATGCGGCGTCCAAAAAGTTCACGAGTCAAAGACAGTCGATCCAATTCGCGATCTGATCCAAACAGTGACAGATGGAAACCAGCCTTCCCGTGAGGTGCGCCGTGGCAGGAACCACCACTGCAACCGGTTTGTGCCAGAACAGGCAGCACGTCGTAATCGAATGAAACCGGCTGGTGCTGTTGGATGTCAACCACCGTCACCTTCATCTGAGTGACTAGTTTGCCCCAACGAATCGATAACGTTGCCTGCCCATCCGCGGTGGCACGCACAAGACCAGACTCAGATACCGTGACCTGATTGCCAATCACTTCGTAGTCACATTCCCGCGTAACGTCGACCGCATTTCCCGCCTGTGAACCGGTCACGACCAACTGCAATGGATCACGAACACCTCTCATTTCAAAGGTTGCTGGATAAACCTTGAGCGACTGCAGTTCAGTGATTTCATCGGCTGTGCCTACCGCTGGCATGGACGCGAGCAACCCAAGGCACACGACTCTGGCGACGAACTGAACCCACCGTGAATTGGCGCGACAACATCTCACGTCTGGCAGTTCAGCCTTCAGTCCCGGACATGTGATCAAATTCTGTCTCATTCTTTTTTTCCGATATACGGCGTCACTACGACGGCGATCGCATGCCCGACATTCGCGGGTATCGTTGAAAATGTCATAAAATCTCGATCGATGTGCTCACTCAGGTCGATGGGAATGAACATTCGGTGACCGGTGATCTGACAGGTTCCGAAAATTGTCAAGTGTTTGACCTGTCGTGCGGGAACTTCAGCAGGCAGATGAATCTGCACTTCGACCTCGTTCTTTTTCTCATCGATCTGCCCGTCAACTCTGCACGGTTGCCCGTCAAGTTCGGCGTGCAGCATGATCGGTCCGTTATACCCTCGGCGGTCTACACGCACCAAAACTGGCAACGACTCGTCATTGAACCAGACTTGTCGATGTGGCTTGTCATTTCGGATCCTCCGATCCTCCTGTTTGACCCTGGCAATTTTCAGCAACGATGGGGCCAGATCATTTCGAATCGAAAGACAATACTCAAATCCGAAACCTGCACGGTTCAGCACCTCACGAATTTCGATGCGATAGTTATCCGTTTCGGGAACGACATATTTCAGGTTGCCGTTAGGGTCTGTTCCGAAATGATGGTCGCGAACCTGTTGATCACCGCGAAACAAACGGATGTCACCTACAAATGGTCCGTCGGTTGACAGAAAACTAATCGTTAATGCATCGCCCTTGCGGACGTCAAACTGAACGATATCAACTTCCCCCGCCGCTGAAAGTTCGCCGCAATACACAGCAGGTACAGGAGTGGATGTGCCCTCTGATTCAAGATAAACCGGCAAGTCAGATTTAATGAAGGGTGCTAACACCGAGCTGGCCGGAAGATATCCGAGACCGGCCGATTCGCGGAACGGCACGTGCATGATCTGATTGAACAAAATGTCTGACTGCAGATCAGAAACGGCACTCATGCGTCGTGTTTCTCCACGCCGAATTGCGATGGGTTTTGTACGTCCTGCCACAGGTTTGTCAGAAACTCGCAAATGCATCCTCAACCCGCCGCGATATTCAACATCTTTGACCGTCAGAGAGTGCAAACCTGAATATCCGGCTGTCCACTCCAAAATCGGATCGCTGCCAGTGACAGGGTGGTCATCAGCAAATGTCAATTCATGCTGGTCGCGGTCCATCAGCACCAGGACGGCATCCACTGCACTGCCAATTCTCGCACCAACAATCTCGGCAATGAATCGCTGACCTTTTTCACATTCAAATCGGATCGTTGTCTCACCGTTGGCCTGTGATTTGAGGTCGATACCGAACGGTAGTTGCAAAGGCTTGTCAGTCTCAGCTGGAACAGGTGTACTGGCTGGAGAGGACACAAAAAAGAGCATCGCCTGCGAAACAGAATCCCCCGTGAAGGCACGGATAACAACGACACCACCCAGCGGCTGCGCCGGAGTCAGTCGGTAACGCACACGATTCCGATCCTTATCCTCAGGATCAAGCACTTCTACTGTCATGGGTGAACTGCACCACAGGTCAGCAACCTCACCTGTCTCGGTACGCAGATCCTGACCTGTCAGCGTCAGCTCTGTCGGATCCGTTGGATGCAAGCTGACCCGATCTGCGTCGCGTATTTCCACTGCCAATGTGGTTGCTGCTGCGTACAGGCCCAGAAAACATGCCAACGCGAAGAACGCAAAACCGCGCAATAGCAAACTTGACTGCGATAATCTCGCGGTTCTGGAAACCGAATTCATCGGTAACCGGCGACTTCCGACCCAACGATTGCGGCGGAACTCATGATCGCACAATGGCTTCTGCCCATGACCCAGCACCATCATGGCACATCTGCCATGTACAAATCGAATTTCCCCGCCTGCTCGGCCACGTAAACCAGACGTTTTCCATCCGGATGCCAAGCTGGGTAATCGTCTCGTTCTTCCGAGTGCGTGATACGTTGAACATTCGACCCGTCGATGCCCATCACATAGACCTCGTAATTTCCGTCCCGCGTGCTGGTAAATGCGATCCGACTGCCATCAGGCGAAACCATTGGGCGGATGTCCATCAGAGTATTGTCGGTAAGACGTTTTTCGTCCGAGCCATCCAGATTCATCGTATAGATTTCGTAATTGTTCTCGCGACTGTTTGAGAACACCAACCGCTTTCCATCGGGTGTAAAGGTCGGCCAATTACTGATCCCCTGCGTCTCATTCAGTTGCTTCTTGTCGCTGCCATCTGGTTTCACCGACCACAGATGTTGGGGGCCTGTTTCCGCAAACGCATACACCACCAGATCACTGGCAGGTGAAAAGCAGGGACTGCGCGTACCGCCACGTCCACTGTGCGTGACGTACGAATCTTTTTTGTTCTGTTGGTCCCTGATGACAAGTCGGGCCGACAGATTGCCCGTACACTCGGTAAAGACAACGTACTTTCCGTCGGGTGAAAAGAACGGTTCAAGTTGATGTTTGTCGCCCGAGTCGTCGAACATGGGAACGGGCATGGGGTCATCCAGACGCACTCGCATCATTCGGATCAAATCCGGAGCTTCGTCGTAGCAGTAAACCAGTTCATTTCCCCCATCAGCAAAACGGGGATCGCGTTTCAGTGATCCATCATGGGTCAGCCGAACTGGCTCGGTTGCCTCAACATTGGCTATCAACAGAATCATCCAGCAGACGATCCAACTCAAAAGCAACTGTTTCATGGGTGTCATTCTGCAATGCATAAGGAGGGCATGGGCTACAGCAATTCATGGATCAAGCTGCCACCGTCCAGCACTTTCATTTCGGCGCGTTCTCGTGCACCAACGCCGCACAATTCGCTGATCGTGGTTCCGGCCATCAGCGGAGTGATGGGCCGAGTGACAGGATGCTCGGCTTTTGCATCACTTTGACCGATACAGCGTCCCGGCTGGACACCGGCGCCCGCCCAAATCGAAAAGTAACAGTGCTGCCAGTGCTCGCGAGCAGCTCGATTGCTGATCCGGGGGGTCCTGCCAAATTCCCCCATCGCAATCACCAAAGTATCGTCCATCAGTCCGCGATCATGCAGATCGTCCAGCAAGGCACTAAAGGCGCGGTCAAAAATGGGACAGTGGCGATCCTGCAAGAGTTCAAAGTTGTAAATATGAGTGTCCCAACCAAAGTCACCATTCGGGGTAAAGGTTTCGACATACTCACTCCAGTTGACCTGAACGTAGGGAACCTCGGCCTCGACCAAACGCCGAGCAAGCAAACAGCTTTGCCCGAACGTGGTCTGCCCATAGGCATCGCGGGTGCTTTCTGATTCCTGCGTCAGATCAAATGCCTGACGAGCACCGGGTTTGGTCAACAGTCCGTAAGCTGCCTGGTATGACCGATTCCAGTCACTGATCTTGGCATTATCCAGTTGCTTCTGTGTTTGATCAAGCTGCTGCAACAAGTGCTTACGATCTGCGATCCGCTTAGGGTTCATCCCCGGCAACATCTTGAGGGTTGGAATACCCACTTCACCCCGTTCACTGCAACTGACAAGGAACGGGTCATACGCTTTGCCGAGTGTTCCGCCACCATAGCCTTCGATACGTCGCGGCAAATCCCGGGGGATCCCCTGGCCAACGTAAAAGAATGGGGGCAGGGCATCATGCTGCCCGCGATGCTTTGCAACGATTGAGCCAAAGTTGGGCTGGATCGGTCCGGCATTTTCCTCGTAGCCGGTCAGACCTACGGTACCGGCTCCGGGATGACCACCATTGGTAGTTTTCATCGAGCGGATCACACTGAATTTGTCACTGCGGGATGCCAGACGCGGTAACAATTCAGTGAAGTGCATCCCGATGGTCTTGGTCGGAATGGTTCCGAACGGCCCTCGATACTCCATGGGAGCGTTGGGTTTTGGATCGACCATGTCGATATGGCTGGGGCCACCCCACAGCCATATCAGCAGCACAGACTTTGCTTTGGCACGGCGTCTGGCCTCCTCGGCTTCGGCAAACGTTGGAATACCGGCACCCAACGCCAGAGGAATGCTGGCTGCCGTTTTCAGAAATCCTCGACGGCCGACACCATTGCACGTACTCGCTTTGAACTGTCCAAATTCGAGCATCATCGGTTCCTTGACGGACAATCGGTGGGAAAAGCAGCAACCTGCTATAGGGTGGGAACATCATTGCAACATCACAGCGAGCTACTTTCAACACTGCAGGCCGCGTGATTGTACCAAAAACGGGATTACCGCAAAAAAATACTGGCCGAACCGATTCCAGAGTCCTTGAATTGACAATCCTGACTGCCGGCGGGCAAGCACCAAGCCTGAAAGAACTCGATACGCAAATGAACTTCTGCGGCTCTTGTTGTTGCATCAAGACCAGTGACAGCCGACAATGGAAGCCCCGTCCTCCCTTTCCTTCCCGCCCTCCATTTCCTTCCCTCCATTGCTTCCCTCCATTTCCTTCCCTCCATT
>JAPKCI010000126.1 GCA_028823035.1 Rubripirellula sp. | reverse complement strand
GTGCTGATATTGTGGCCCCGATTGGTTCTCAAGCTCGGCTGAGATGCGTGACCTGCAAGCCGAGGAAACCTCGTTCTCAGCGGTGTTTCGACGTCAGCTGAGTTTTTTGACCCCACGGGCTTGTTGAGCTAGGCGCCTTTCGTACCAAGAGGTTACGTCGATTACCGTATGTCGAAATATTTAAATGGAACTCCATTTCGCGTCAGATTCAGGCGGACTCTGAATCGGCAACGCCAAAGCGCGATCGCATGCGATTGGCCCGCCGCTACCAGTCGCTCTTGGACTCAGGAGTCGTGGAATCACGTGCTGAACTGGCTCGTTTGCTGGGAGTCAGTCGGGCAAGCGTGACACAGGTCCTGAAGCGGCTGAAATGAACAACGATAGAATTGAGCCCCTTTGAGCTTCTACCGTGAATGGAAGCCATGAAGGTTGGTAGGATACGTGACACGCCGGTATCTGAGTCTGCGTCGGGAGCGAAATGAAAAGATAGGATTACCGTTCGATCATGAGAATCGTGACTACGCTCGCTTTGTTCTTCTGCGTCTTGCCGGTGATGGCAGGGGAACGAGAGGCGGACGCAGATAGATCGGCGCCGGGCTTGCAGCACCGAATCGCTCGTTGGATTCGTCCTTCAATTCGAGAGGATGTTCGTGCCCTTACGACGTTGGACACCTTGCTGGAAAAGCTTCCTCCGTTCTCGCCGGGACGCCGAGGCGCCAGCGCGGGTTACCACAGTCGGTTCTATGACTCAGCGGAAGAAACAATCGACATTGTGCTGGACCTGGGTGAATCGCGAGCCATCGACAGAGTTGCGGTGTTCTCCGTCTCCGCCGTGTTTCAGGGCGAAAACATCGCGGGATATGGTTTTCCGCGGCGTTTCCGTATCGAGATTGCGGACGACTCTAGCTTCGAGCAAGCGGAGCTTCTGCTGGATTCTACTTCCACCGCGCCGTTGATCCGTCGGGAGTTCCCGGTGCAAGCGGTGACGCCGGAAGTGTCGGGTCGTTTTCTTCGATTGCGCGTCCTCGAACATTGGCAGCGCTCCGACGAGCGATACCTCACTGCGTTGGGCGAGATCATGGTTCTTTCCGGTGGGCGCAACGTGGCCATCGGTGCTTCGGTGGACGGCGACTCCTTCACGTCGTTACCGGACTGGAGTCGTGAGAATCTTGTTGACGGGCAAACCGACCTTGGCTTGCCAATTGGTCCGGAGCAAAGTAGCAGCAACGGGTTTCTATCGAAGGCACAACCGGAGCCCGTGTCGCAGAAATGGGTGCAGTTGGAGTTGGCACGTCCGGCGCGGATCGAAGAGGTGCGGTTGATTCCTGCGGAACCGTTCGACGCACCCAGTCAGCATGGTCACGGTTTTCCACGTCGCTTCCGTGTTGTCGCATCGTTGACCTCGGACTTCACTTCTCCCCACGTGATCGCCGATCACACTGAAATTGCATTCCCGAATCCCGGTGACAACGCAGTCATTCTTCCGGCCAGCGAAGTGACTGCCAAATTCATTCGGCTAGAGGTCGAGGAGTTATGGCATATCTCGAACGGGACATACTCTCTCGCCCTAGCCGAAATGCAGGTCTATCAGCACGGTCACAATATCGCCACTGGTGCCACCATTACTGCCAGCGACGTGTTTGCGAAGAAACCGTTTGACCGTGTTTGGAAACCTGAGTTTTTGGTGGACGGATACAGCAGCCAAAACCAACTGATCGGACTTGATCAATGGCTCAGCGGCTTGGCACAACGAGCCGAGTTGGAGTGGAAGATCGAAAGCACCCAGACTCGCTTGCAGCGGACGGTGGAAGGCACAACCACCGCACTCCTGTTCCTTGCGGCCGGATTGATCGCCGCACTGGTAGCGCTGACCGTCAACACACTTGTCCGCCGCAAGCGGGCGCTCGCTCGTCAGCGCGACGAAATGCGAACTCGGATTGCCCGCGACTTGCATGACGACCTGGGTAGTCGCTTGGGAGGAATGCGGTTGATTAGCGAGAGCATGTTGGCAGACTCAGAACTGCCTTCGTCGATGCACGGCGACCTCGCTCTTATTCATCGGGGCAGTCGCGAAGCCACCGATGCCATGCGTGATATTGTGTGGCTTCTGGACAACAGCGAAATATCTCGCAGCAAGCTGGTCGCTCACATCCGCCAGGTGACTCCGTCAATTCTGGGCGGATTGCAATGCGAGTTCACCGTAGATGAGGCACCGGAACAAGCGCTGGACTTCGATTTTCGTCGGCAGATACTCTTCGCGCTCAAAGAGTGTCTCGCCAATGTCACGAAGCACGCCAATGCACAACGTGTTCAATGCCATATTGGAGGCGGAGCGAACCGATTTACATTCGAAGTTTCCGACGACGGAAAGGGCTATGACACGGAGAAGACCGGCGGCGGACACGGGCTAAACAACCTTCGCAGTCGCGCCGATGCACTTGATGGGGAGTTGGCGGTATTCAGTCGACCCGGCGAGGGCACTCATGTACTCTTCGACGCTCCTGTAAGGATCAGCAGAACATGAGTGCGTCAGAGGTAGATATTCCGGAAGAGATTCGGGTTTGGTTGATCGAAGATAACGATATCTATCGTCGGGGACTCGCGCGTGCGATCGATTCCGCCCAGGGAATGAGCTGCGATGGCGAGTTCGCTTGCGCCGAGACCGCATTGGAGGCTCTTCAGGAGCGACCCGTCCCCGAAGTGATCCTGTTGGACGTTGGATTGCCCGGTATGAATGGGATCGCCGCGCTGGAGAAGATTCGGGATCTCGCGCCGAAAAGCCGAGTTGTCATCCTGACCGTGTTCGATGACTCAGACAAAATTTTCAAGGCCGTCTGCGCAGGCGCGAACGGGTATCTCCTCAAGACGGATTCCACCGACGCCGTCGTGAATTCCGTTCGCCAGGCAGCAGAAGGCGGAGCCCCCATGGGAGCCGAAGTTGCGGAACGCGTGTTGAAACTGTTTGCCAAACTTGCGAATACGCAGAGAACTCAAGCAGAAGATTACGGACTCAGCCCCCGGGAAAAGGAAGTGCTCGGGCAGATGGCTGAAGGACTGGTGAATAAAGAGATCGCGGCAGTACTCGATGTCAGCGTGCACACGGTCACCAATCACATACGCAGCATCTACGCCAAGCTTCATGTGAACACAAACACTGGAGCCGTGGCCAAGGCAATTCGCGAAGGATTGGTCTAACGTGGCCTGCCATCAGCAGCGAGTGACATGATCATGTCATAGCGGGTGGAGACCGCTTCCTGCAGAATATGCAGACCTAACAACACTGTTTTCTGCGGACGGTTCGTCTGCACTGTCCTAAGCACCGTGCGAAGCAATTGAAAACCAGAAGTCAGAAGTGACGCGGCGATCGGAATGCGAAACATGGAAATCACAATCATGAAACGACTCTTGAGCCGTGTGTTTGCCTGCATCCTCCTGCTGAGTATCAGTCACCTGGCGACCGACCAGCACGCGCGAGCCCAGGAATCCGCACCCAGCACCTCGGCCGCGCTGCTGGAGTCGATGAAACTCACTGACGCGCAACAGGCCGAATTCAAGGTATTGGAACAGGAAAGAAAAGCTGCCGCTGCGGGATTCCGGGGGCTCACCGGAGCGGCACTTCGAGACGCACAACAAGCCTACTATGCGGAACGTCGAACGAAGCTGAAGAAAATCTTCACGCAGCAGCAGTGGTCTCTTTGGTCGACGTTCTGGGAAAACGAACGCAACAGGAATTCTCCGCGAACAACATCTCAACCAACCGGCAAACCCGCGACGGCCACGGCACCCGATCTAGCAACGATTCCCGTCATTGGCTCTGCCGAACTGGATCGCTTTGGAGGCTGGGAAGCCAAGTCGTTTGAAGCTACCGGTTTCTTTCGCACTCACCATGATGGATCGCGCTGGTGGCTGGTCACGCCCGAGGGGCATCCGTTCCTGTCATTTGGCCTCAACCATTTCTCGCCGTCGCACTACTACGCCTCTTACAATCGCGATCACTGGGTCGAACAGTTCGGCGCCGAGAAACCGATGACGCCGAAATGGAGATTAGGATTCCGCAACGAGGCGCTGGCCCTCTGTCAGAAACTCGGCATCACCGCCCTCGGGGTAAATAACGATGCGGCCACGCTTACCAATCCACCACGGGGAGCGATCTTGCCCTATGTCCGCCGTTTCCTGCCGTTAGTTCTTTCTCACTATACCTTTCCGAAAGCGGAGCAATACCACGATGTCTTCGCGCCGGAGTTTGTCACTCATTGCGAACAGGTCGCCCGGGAGCAGGCGGCTCCCTACAAGAACGATCCGATGTTGATCGGCTACATCATGTCCGATGCCGCGCGGCTGACGGATTTATCCGTGCGTGGAAGACCATCGGGAGCGACGACCTTTCCTCGCGTGCTTCGCAATCTTGGCTCCGACGCTCCAGGGAAGCAGGTCTACGTGAAGATGATGCGCCAGCGACACACCGATATCGCGACCCTCAACGATTCCTACGGCACCACCTTCAACGACTGGCAATCGCTTACGGAAGCCGAAAACTGGCGGGACACGACCGACTTCGGTAACGAGGTCGAACTGGCTGACAATGCCGCCTTCCTCAGTCAATGTGTTGGCCAATACCACAAAGTCGCTCGGGCCACTCTGCTCAAGGCTGATCCCAACCACATGTTTTTCGGCGACAAGCTGGGGGCACGCGGTCCAACCTTCGACGCCGTCAT
The DNA here is from genome assembly GCA_028823035.1 of Rubripirellula sp. Classification (GTDB taxonomy): domain Bacteria; phylum Planctomycetota; class Planctomycetia; order Pirellulales; family Pirellulaceae; genus Rubripirellula. Next base: position 12,827 of record JAPKCI010000126.1, on the reverse strand, counting down.
TGAAGCCGCTGCTCCCCACGTCGATGTGATCCAGTTCGGTCACTATGGCAGACTGTCAGAGCAGGTTGCCGTAATCGACCGATGGACCGAGCAGTTGAAGAAGCCTTTCATTAGCGCCGATGGTTCGTTTTCCGTAAAGACCGAGATGCTGCCCTCCCCGATGGGGCAAGGTAGTTCGATCGCCAAGGACTATCCCGAGTGCTCCGCGTGGACCCGCGAGCTTGCAGCTGGATTGTTCGCCCGCGGCGATGTGGTGGGCTGGAATATCTGCGGAGTGATCGATGTCTGGAAGACCGCCCATGGCCGTGAAAAGAAACAGCACCAGGGCATCATGGATCCTTTCGGGAAAATCCATCCCGGCATGGAGTCAGCGATTCGCGATGTCAGTTCTCGGCTGTACCACATCGCCGATAGCCAAAACTCCGCAGCATCAGCGACCAAGGCTACCAATCCTGACTTCATCGGGCGCGAGGGATTCGTCCACGTCGAGCGGAAGGATGGCATCTGGTTCATGGTCAATGCTGAGGGAGAATGCTTTGTTCCCACTGGGATGAATCATGTCGGGCCCATGCACCGATTCGCTCCCTACAATCGCGATTTCTGGTTGGAACAATTCGGCCCCGAGGTCTTCGCGTCCAAAGGCCAGATCGACTGGAAAGGCCCAGGGGTGAAACGATGGATGACACGGATTGCGAAAGATCACAAGGACCACGGCTTCAACACCCTCGCTTTCCATCATCCACCCACGTTGCCGACGGAGTTTTGCAACGAGCTGCAGCTCTACTACTTTGGCAAGATCAGGATGAGCCACGTGCACGCTCGGCGAGCGAAAACCATGTCACCCGACAAGAAATTCCCTGATGTCTTCGACCCGGCATGGCTGACCAAACTCGACGCACACGTTCAGAAGTTCACGTCGCGACACAAAGACTCGAAATATCTGCTGGGCTACAGCTATGACGATTTGCCGGCCTACACGATTAACAATCTTGAGCGAAGAATCTCTGGCTTTGAACATCACCCCTGGATTCTCGACATCATCTCCAAACCGGGGATGACGCGCGGAAAGCAGGTTTGGATCGACATTCTCAAGAAACAATATCCGACGGCTGTTGACGCTGCCAAAACGTACGGGCTTAAAGCGACTGACTGGAATGAGTTCGCGGATTTGACACAGTGGGGCATTCCCAAAGACACCAAACAGGGCTTCGTCGATCAGGCGATGATGAACGCCCAGATAATCGAGTCTTACTTGAAAGCTCATCACGACGCGATTCGCAAGCATGACCCCAATCATCTGATCCTTGGCGACAAGATTCAGAATGCAAGAGCTCAGCCCGATTGGGTTTGGAACATCGTCCGCAAGTACGTCGATGTGATCGTGATTCAAGACTACGATTTCTTCACGCCTCAGCATGCGGAGAAACTCAGCCACATCCACGAAGTCACCGGCAAGCCAATCATCAATGGCGATCACTCCTACGGCGTCTTGCGCCCTAACATGAAAGCCGTGAAGGGTGTCAAGGTTGAGTCCGCAGAAGCAAAGGGCCGGGAGTATGCCACGTACCTGAGAGGAATCATGAACTTGCCGTTCATGGTGGGATGGCAGACCTGCGGGTACATGGAGACATGGGAAGGCACCGCCGACTCAACGGGCAAACAACAAACCGGATTCTTTGACCCGTTCGGCGAGCCCATCAAGGAAGCTCTATTGCAAGCCAAGGCAGCCAATGAACACGCGGTCCGCTGGCACGAACAGGCGGGAGCGTCAGACAAAGTCTACTCGAAAAGAAGAAAGTGAAGACAGGATCAACATGATTCGAGCCACTCCGTACGGATTCGATTATCCTGTTGATCATGTCAATCCTGTCAAAACACTGAGCATGTACAACAATGAATAACAACACACACCGACGCAGTTTTCTTAAACGCGCGGCTACCCTTGGCACAGCGCTGTCAGCGGTACCGCTTGCACGATTCGTCGAAGCGGCTCCAGCGAAAACTACGCAGACCGAACCGGATGGGTTCTTCACGCTTGGCCAGCGGAACCAACACTGGTGGCTCATCAAGCCCGATGGAAAGCCGTTCTTCACGATCGGGCTAAACCACATCGATCCGGCGAGCCTTCGCTATCCCGAAAATATCGACATCTGGCGGGAGAAATATGGGGGAAGCACGATTCGCTGGATTGAGGAATCGGTTGCTCCCAATCTTGAGGCATGGGGCTTCAACACCGTCGGTTGGGTGCAGGAAGTGACCGTACCAAAGTGGCAGCATTCGCGCGCCTTCACGGTCGATGAGTACCGCGCGCTCGACATGCCTTACTGCCATCTGCTTCCATTCACGGAGTCGCATCAGTGGGAGAAGCATACGGTCCACTACGATTTTCGAAGCGATGACTGGAAGGAATGGGTCGATTACGTCGCCCGCTCCCACTGTGCCGAATTGAGCAACGACCCAAACCTGATCGGCTACTTCTACAGCGACTGCCCGACTTGGACCCACCAGCGTCCGGACAACGAATGGCGAGGCCCGATCTTCGATCCTGAACGGCTTAAAACGGAGGCGGGCCGCAAAGAACTAACCGAGTTGGCTCACAGCTATTACAAGACGACTCACGATGCGATCCGGCGCTACGACAAGCACCACCTGATTCTCGGCGATCGCTACGAAGCCAACGCCCCGATCGAGTTGGAGATCGTAGACGCCGCAAAACCGTTCGTCGATGTGCTGTCCTTTCAGGACTTCCGTGATCCGGTAAACCATCTCGAGGAGTGGTACAAGAAAACCGGCAAGCCCGTGCTGCTGGCTGATGCCGCTGGAGTCCGTGGCCCGATGACAAACGGATTCAAACCTAACAACGGTACTTGGTATGCGGAAACGCTATCCGCTCTGCACAAGAATCCGGGCTGCATCGGCTTCCATCTTTGCGGTGCCTACCAACGCAACAAAGCCCGACGGCGCGGACTGCTGGACGAAATGGAGAATCCCGATACGGAGCAGGTGAAGCTGATGAAGTCCGCCAATCAACAGATCAGCCAGTGGATGGACCGTCATTTCTGATCGCCGCCGCCGAAGGGCATTAATCGCGGTTCAACCGAAACAGGAATAACTGAAATGAAAATACAACTAATGATCAGTCCCATAAAGACAGCTTTGATGTTCTCTATCGTTCTGGCTCTGTCTTTCGGAGCCGTTGCCAATATTTCGCATGGCGCGGAACTGGGCGCCTATGGCGGCTTCACCGACATCAAGGGAAAGCAAACCGGATTCTTCCACACGCAAAAAATCGACGGTCGTTGGTGGTTGGTAACACCCGATGGGCACGGCTTCTGGGGTGTCGGTATGGCTCATCCGATTACAGGGTTCACGCAAAGCGCAGTCACCTTCACCTTTGATGGGGACCAGGAAGCATGGTTACGCGGAACCATCCAGAGAATCCGAGACCTCGGATTCAACTGTGTGTGGAGCGGACCCTACTGTCCCGAACGACTTCAAAAAGGTTATGTCGACAAGGAACTAGCGAGAAAGGTGTTTCGGGAAGCAGAGATACCTTATGTGTTCCCGCTTCCATTAACAAAACACTTTGTCGAACTGAAGCCGGGAGAGAAACGCCCCGATGTGTTCAGCGATGAATACACTCGGTTCGTCCAAGATATGGTCTCCGAGCATGTACCTCAGCTCAAGGACGATCCTTGGGTGATGGGATATTACTATGGTTTCGGATCCTGGGACCAGGATTACATGTGGATCAATGAAACGATCGAGCGACCAGACAGTCCGGGCCGAGAACGTTTGGTAGGTATTCTTGAGCAACGATATCAAGGGAATATCGAGAGATTCAACGTCGTCTACGGCACGTCATTCCACTCGTTCGCTGAGCTGAAAGAATCCGGTTCACTGGCATATCCGGCTTGGGTACGGACAGTTAAGAACGGCTTCAAGCCAATGCCAAAGACACCGGGCTCGCAGGAGGTCTATGACGATGCGCAATCCTTGCTGGGGGAAATTATTGAGCACGTCTATCGATTGGCGCATGAAGCCATCAGAAAAGAAGACCCGAACCACATGATCTTCGGAGCTTACGTCAAGGAGGCTACGTTTACCGCGGAGATATGGCAACGAATCGCTCCTTACATTGACGTGATCTCTCCCCAGCACGTCAGCAAGGTGTTTCCGATTGGCAAAGTTGTGAAGGCGCTCGATAAGCCCGCTCTGATCAGTGACCAGCCATTTGGAAACGTTTACCCCCTGAGGCTCCTGGCGGCAAAGAAAGCCCACGGACCTGTTCCCGATCACGTCGACCGAATCGTACTTTACGATCTCCTTGCGAATCGAATCTCCAAAGATCCGGACTTCATCGGCGTCGATTTTTGCGCCTGCTTGTTTGACCAATCGCATCCGGACAAAGCCTATGAACTCGGGCAACCGGGCTTCTTCGGGATCGCCGGCGAATCTAAGCCTTATCTCTGCAGGACAGTTCGGAAGCTGAACACCCAGATCATGGAAAACGTCAGAGCTCCCCACAACGATGAGGCCGCGGAAGCCTTGGATGAAAAATATCACACAGTTCTTCAGCGGTATCGCGATGTGATCGATGACCGGAAAGCCCTGCTGAAGGAAAACCCGGCCATCGTTTACCCCGATCGCTGAGCGGCGAAGATAATGCCATTGCAAATGCCGACCGCTTTCTGCAAATTCGATCCGATCCAAGCACTCCCTCTTTGCGAACAACTTCTCAACCATGCGAAAACGGACACGAATTGCGATTCTTGGAATATTTATTTTGGCGGCCGCTGCCTTTTGGGCGAGTAGCGCGAAGGCCAAAGACCGTCAGCCGAATAATCGTCGGCCCAATGTGATTCTTGTTCTGACTGACGATCAAGGCTATGGGGACGTTCGGTCTCACAACAACCCGCTTATCGACACGCCCAACCTGGATAATCTAGCGTTAGATGGCGCTCGTTTCGAACGCTTTTTTGTGTCGCCTTTATGCGCTCCGACTCGGGCCAGTGTGTTGACCGGCCGCTATCACATCCGCACTGGAACGGTGAACGTTTCCAACAATCTGGAGATCATGCGTTCCGAAGAAACCACCATCGCCGAGCTGTTCAAAGCCAATGGCTACAGCACAGCTCTCTTCGGAAAGTGGCACAATGGAGAACACTATCCCAACAACCCAAATGGACAGGGGTTTGACGAGTTCCTTGGGTTTTGTGCCGGACATATCGGCAATTATTTCGACCCGGTATTGGAGCACAATTCAGGGACGATCGAGACCGAGGGTTTCATCACGGACGTGCTGACCGACAAGGCCATGGAGTGGATCGAAGCCAGACGCGACCAGCCGTTCTTTTGTTACATCCCATACAACGCGCCGCACACGCCTTATCAGGTTCCCGACGCCTATTATGACAAGTACCAGGCTCGCGGTCTTGATGTGAAGACGGCGACCTTATACGGGATGGTCGAGAATATCGACGACAACGTGGGCCGCCTGCTTAACAAGATTGAAGAACTCGGGCTCGAAAAAAACACTATCGTCCTCTTCCTTACCGACAATGGCCCAAACACTCGTGATCGCTACAATGCCGGCATGAAGGGCTTCAAAACGAAAGTCGACGAAGGTGGCGTGCGCGTGCCTCTCTTTGTTCGATGGTCCGGACAGATCAAACCAGATCGCGTTGTCGACGGACTGGCAGCTCACATCGACCTTCTGCCAACGTTGGCGGATCTTTGCGACATCGAAATTCCGGACTCCCTTCATTTGGATGGATTGAGTCTCAAAGGCTCGCTTCTGAACGGGCAAACTGCTCCCAGCGATCGGATGATATTCACCCATCGCTATTGGGCCCAAAAGTTACAACTACCGAACGGCGCGGCCCGAAGTACCCGATTTCGCTACGTCCTCACCACACAGGAAGAAACCCTCTTTGACCTTGTGAAGGATCCCGGACAGAAGAAGGATCTCAGCAAAGAGTTACCGGAACAATACCAGCGACACCGCGCCGCTTATCGTAATTGGTTCGATGACGTATCCAGGAACTGGGAAATGGAATCGCTTATTCCCTGTGGGTATTCGGAGTTCCCCATCACCCATCTTCACGCCGTCCAATCGAAACTGAGCGGTGATATCCGTTTTCACGGAAGAGGTTTCCACCACGACTGGATCGTCAATTGGATTAACCCAGATGACAAGATTAGCTGGGACATCAATGTTGTTGAGTCCGGCAACTATCGTGTCGGCATCAAATACACCTGCCCCAAAAAAGACACCGGATCGCAAATCCGCATCACGGTGGACGGAAACGAACTCAAGGCAATCGTCAATCGAGCTTTTGATCCAGCTCTCTTTCCCAACCACGATCGAGCTCCCCGTTCCGGCGAATTGGAAAAGCCATGGGCAACCCTCGAAATCGGAAATCTCAAACTGGAGAAGGGAGTTATGAAACTAATTCTCTCAGCCGACAGCATGCCCCGGGACCAAGTGATGGAAGTCCGGGAAGTTGTTTTGGAAAGAGTCCTTTCCAACTAGTGCTGGCGTTTGAGCCTAAATGATACATCGAAACCTTTGGAGAACTTAGAGAGTTACATCATGAACAGAATCACCACACAACTCATTGGCATGGTAGCCAGTATCATCCTGACAATTCCTGCGTTAGCGCAAGTTATTGCTGTTCCGCAGTCGGTCGTCTCGGAGAAGATCGAGGGAGCGAACCCCCGGAATGTGGTTTTCATTCTTTCAGACGATCATCGCTACGACGCCATGGGATTCATGGGCCACCCGCTGGCAAAGACGCCGCATATGGATGCGATGGCGGAGAATGGAACGCACCTGAAGAACGCATTTGTCACCACTTCGCTGTGCTCGCCCAGTCGCGCTTCGATTCTGACCGGGCTCTACACGTTCCGCCATCGCGTGATCGACAATCAACGACCCGTCCCCAATGGCACGCTCTTCTTCCCGCAGTATTTGCAGGAGGCGGGATACAACACGGGATTCATTGGCAAGTGGCACATGGGATCGGCAAGTGACGATCCTCGCCCGGGCTTTGACTACTGGTTCAGTTTCAAAGGTCAGGGGAAGTACTATCCACCGAACGATAAGTACACGATCAACGACAACGGAAAGCGTGTGAGGCAGGACGGCTACATTACACCTCTTTTGACGCGAAAGGCCGTCGAGTTTCTTGAGCAACAGACCGACCATGAGAAACCGTTCTTTCTCTATCTATCGCACAAAGCGGTGCATGATCCTTTCACGCCCGAGCCGAAATACGAGAGCACGCTCAAAAATATTCCTTTCGAGTCACCAGCCTCCAGCGAGCTGCTGGCCGACAATCTTAGGAACCGCCCACGTTGGTTGCTCGACCAGCGAAATAGCTGGCACGGGATGGACTTTGCACTACACACCGGCCAGAGCATCAAGTCATTTTACAAACGCTACTGTGAAGCACTCCGGTCTGTTGATGACAGCATCGGCGCGGTGATGGCCCAACTAAAAAAGATGGGCATCTACGAAGACACACTGGTCATCTACATGGGCGACAACGGGTTCATGTTTGGTGAACACGGGCTATTCGATAAACGTGTGGCATACGAAACGTCCAGCCGTGTACCAATGCTGATGCAGTGCCCCGCGATCATCAATGGGGGCACAGTCGTGGATCAGGTCGTCGCCAACATCGACATTGCACCGACGGTCATGCAGGCCATGGGATTGAAGAAGCCGCCGCATATGGACGGTCAGAGCTTCCTGCCGCTGGCTCTGGGCACGTCGATCCCGTGGCGTGACTACTTTCTTTACGTCTACTACTGGGAACAGAACTACCCGCAAACGCCAACTCACTTCTCGCTTCGCGGCGACCAATACAAGTACACGACGTACTACGGACTGTGGGACACGGACGAACTGTTCGACATTCAGGCCGATCCGATGGAGCAGAACAACCTCATCCACAAGCCAGCATACGCGAAGATGAAGCAACAGATGCAGGATCGGCTTTACGCGATGATGGACGAACTGGGAGGGATGGAAATCCCATTGAACCCGCCGCGTGGCAGACAACAGAACAAACGACTTCGACCTCGGGGCGGAGTGAAGGCAGCGGATTTTCCCGAGGCGTTTATCGTCGATGAACCGCTGAGAGAAGTTAAGTAGATACAGACCGTTCGGCCAACCCAAGCATTGCAAGCTGCACTATGAATTACCCGAAATACATCTCGTTCGCCGTTCTGTTAATCCTGGCGACAAGCTTCGCCTCAGCGCAGGACGACAAATCCTGGGCGTCAAATCAAAAGACCACATTCACGCCGGAGATTCATCACCCCAACATCGCTGGCGTCACCCTGTTCGCACAGAATCCAGACATCGTGACACCCGTTGGAGTTGCGGTGGCACCGGACGGACGGGTCTTCGTTCAGGAGAACCACACTCACAAACGCAACTCGGATTACGAAGGACCGGAGACCGATCGCATTCTGGTTTTTGAAGATACCGACAACGATGGTGTTGCCGACAAACGCTCTGTCTTTTACGAAGGGCATACCTTCAGTACGGATTTACTGTTTGGTCCCGATGGGCATTTGTATGTGAGCACGCGCTGGTTCATTGGTCGCTTTCTGAATGCCGCCAACAAAGACAAAGCAGATGGTGAACCGGAAAAGATTATCGTCTGCGAAACCGAGGCCGACTATCCGCACAATGGTGTCGGAGGTCTGGCGATCGATCCGGCCAGTCCGGAGTGGCTTGCGTTTGGATTTGGGGAGAACCTTGGAGCCGACTACACCTTCGTTGGCTCGGACGGCGTCAGGCTATCCGGTGGTGCTGAAGGTGGCTCGACGTATCGCTGCCGTACCGATGGCAGCATGTTGATTCGGCAGTCCACTGGTCACTGGAATGCGTTCGGTATGGCCTACGACCTGGACGGGAATTTGTTTTCCACGGACAACGACCCCAATGCCACACCACCGAATCGTTTGCTGCACGTCATCCCAGGTGGCGATTATGGATTCGAGTATCGGTATGGACGTTCGGGCCGTCATCCGCTTGTCTGCTGGTACGGTGAAAATCCCGGTACCCTGGGCATGATCGGAGCGCTCGGCGAAGCAGCCTGTGGGCTGGTTCCACATGGTCCCCGTCAATTGCTCAGTGCATCGTGGACGGACAATCGTGTCGACCTTCACAGGTTAAGTCCAAAGGGTGCTTCCTTTGCGGCGACGCGTGAACCGTTTCTAAGCGGACCTGATGATTTTCGTCCGGTTCACTTTTCGTATTCCGCGGACGGACGGTATCTGTACTTCACGGACTGGGTGAAACTGTCGTACCCAGTTCACGGCCACGGCCGCATTTGGCGAGTGGAATTCAAACAGCCCGTGCAACTGAATCCCTCGCCGCGCATCGCTGAGGCGAACGTGCTGTCGCCAAAGGACGCGATCAAGCTGCTTGGAAGCGAAGATCCCTACGTCCGCACCGAAGCTATTCGCGTACTAGCCCAGAATCCCACTGCACTGGCAGGCCTCAAATGGCAAGCTGACTCCAACCCGATTGCCCGCGCTCACTATGCAGTCGCGGTGAAAAGGGCGGACGCTCAAAAACATTCGGACACCATTCCAGCACTGTTAAAGGACGCAGATTCGGAAGTGCGATTTGTTGGCATCAAGTGGATTGCCGACGAGAGTCTCGAGCAGTACCGGCCGAATCTTGAGGAGCTATTGAATCGGCCTGACCTAAGCCGCCGCGATCTGCGGGCAGTATTGGCGTCACTTGCCAAAATCAGTGGCGCCTCGAAGAACGAGTTCTCACCCGACGACAAACTCCTGGACCTGGCGCTGGACTCCAATAAACCCTCGAATATACGTGCGATCGCATTGCAAAATACGAACGTCAACCACAAACGACTTACCGTCGATGTTCTCGCTTCATTGGCTCAATCCAAAAGCAGGGCGATTCAGCGTGAAGCCGTTCGTTCTCTGGCACTTCATTCGGACGCGGCACGCGCCTCAGTGCTCGCGAAACTTGCGATCGATAAGTCAATTGGCGCCTATCTGCGTGCCGATGCGATTGCCGGATTGGCATCGATCGCTGCCGATCATTCGAACTTGCTTACCATGTTGGCACAGACGAAGAACCCGAGTGTATCAGCCGAGGCTTCCCGCTCGCTTCTCATGACTGACGCGGGCAAACGCAATTTGGCAAGCAAGCCGCCCGCGACTGATTTGGACGCGTGGCAATCGCTCGTCGATCGAGCAACTGGCGAGCCGAACACGGCGGTCGGTCGAAGATTGTTTTTTCATTCGACACTTGCGGGTTGCTACAAGTGCCATGCCATGAATGGTCGAGGAAACTCGATCGGCCCTGATCTGACGACAATCCGCAATCAATCTGACATCACACGCGACTGGTTGCTTAAACACATTGTTGATCCCAACGCCGAGATGGCTCCCTACTACCGCCCGCAACAGCTTGTCACGGTTCAGGGAAAAGTCCTGACAGGACTCGTGGTAGGCAAAGAAGGAAAGAAGCAAACCTACGTGGGCACGGACGGCGTCGTCTTCTCCGTCAAAAAGGCAGACATCGAAGAACGCCGGGAGATGACAACGTCGATCATGCCAACCGGATTGCTGGACCCGTTGAACGCAAATGAGATCCGTGACTTGATTGCCTACCTGCTCGCGGGAGACGAATCGTAATTCCTGCTGCAAAAACGGACGGGAAAACTCTTCGATTCGGCATTGGCTCAAACTTCCTCGCAGTTCGGATGAGGAATCAGAAGCAGATAGAGTTGAGTCCCGATCCAGATTCCTGATCACTTGAATGACAAACAGAAAACCCTCCGCCACAAAACAATCTGCGACTGTGGGCCAGCGGTTCGGATGCTGATTCACTTCTTGAAACTCCCCGAGTCGGATTCGAACCAGAGTGACGAACCGCGAGAGTGGCGACTGGATTTGAACTTCGTAACTCTGGTTCTGCCAAGAGATTCCAGCAACTACCTTCAAACATGACCCGAAAACGAGTAGCTGTTTGAACCGACGGAGTGGACCTGCATAGTTCGCGTAACTCGCTGGTGACAAACGAGAAACAGCTCGCCACAATTGAATGCGACGAGCTGTTGTGATTTCAAGTCGGGGCAACCAGACACGGTTAGAACTTTTTGCTATCCCATTTTCACATTTCTCCACTGATCTTGCTGAATCCGTACTCGTCTGTGCCGACCTATAGTCCTGACTTCATGCGCGAAAGCGACTCAGGACACGCCCTCCTATGCCCTTCCTAACTTTCTGCCCGACGCTGTTTGCGGTACTCACTGGGTGTGATGTCCAACTCTCGCACGAAGACTTCGTACATCCGGTGTGAGTCAAGAAACCCAGTCGCACTGGCGATTTCACCTAAGTTCAGATCGCCTTGAGCCAACTCACGCTTAGCCCGTTCGATTCTCACCCTGCGTATCTCATCGACGACTGGCCGACCCAAGTGTTTCTGGAACCGTCTCCGCAGGGTCCGAGTTTCTAGGTTCGCAACGTCGACGACCCGAATCGGACGATGACTTTTGGCAGCAATGAATGCCAACGCTTGGGCAATTTCTGGATTATCTGAAGTAAAGAAATCGGTAGACTCTCGGACGATCAGGCCTTTGGGCGGCAAGAACAAATGGGTGGGAGCCTTCGGTTTTTCTGCCTTGCTCCGCTTTCTTCTTCGCCTCTTTGCCTTTTCATCCATCAGTTGATCAAGCAGCCGAGCGGCGCGATATCCGACTCGTTGAAAATCAGCCTCGATACTGGTCAAAGTTGGGCGGGCAAACCCGCAGATTGTCTCTTCGTTGTTGCCAGCAACAATCGCCACGTCCTGCGGTACTCGCCAACCGCGACCCCGGCACATCTGGGCAGCGATTCGACTAATATCGTCAGGCACCACTACCACGCCGATCGGCAATTCCCACTGTCCCATCCATTCAGCCAGTGCCTGCTCGGTGCTGCGCCACTTTGCCACTGTTGCAGAGAAATGCAAAGGGATCTTAGCAACCAGGCACTGGCACTTCGCCTTTTCTATCTCGGAAAGAAACGACTTCGCCACCAACTCCTTGCTACGATCGCCTCGGGCCGTCACTAGAGCAAAGCGGCGCAGACCTCGCGAAAGAAGATGCTCGGCGTGCAGCTTTCCTTGAGCAGCAAAATCACTAAACACACCCGGCAACCGGTCTCGCACAGGTGAACTGAACCAGACATTCACCACAGGCAATTCCAGTCGGTCTGCCTGACCGGCTAAAGGTTTGGTCGCCCGCGCCAAAATGCCGTCGCAGGGTAGTTCACCCGACCTCTTCATTGACAAGGTATCAGCGACAAACTCGTCGACATAGGAATCCTAGCCGTGCTCTTGGCCGTATTGCTGTGCGCCGGCAAACAAGGCGGCGTGGTGCTTATACGACCACTCCAAGCGAGAACCCGGCCAATTTAAACAGACCTTCCTACGATCAGTTTCTACGCAAACACTGGGCGGATATTCGTTGATAACTGACACACCCACGCCCACCTGCTAGAATGCTCCCGAGTGTTCATCCCCAGAATTCAGCGATGGCGACCTGCACGATTAAGTACGGCGATTAAGTACGGGCTAAAGGCATGGACCAGCAGCATGAGATAAACCTGTCGAAAGAGCAGTGGAAGACACGACAGACGTTGATTGACCGGGCGCGCGATCCCAACGACAGCCAAGCCTGGGACGAATTCACCGCCTATTATGGGAGCTTTATTCGCATGGTGTTGATGCAACTGCACGCGCCACTGGATGACCTCGAAGATCTTAGCCAAACCATCTTGGTGAAGTT
>JAPKCI010000125.1 GCA_028823035.1 Rubripirellula sp. | reverse complement strand
GGTTCAGTTACCGCCGGTTCAGTTACCGCCGGTTCAGTTACCGCCGGTTCAGTTACCGCCGGTTCAGTTACCGCTGGTTCAGTTACCGCTGGTTCAGTTACCGCCGGTTCAGTTACCGCTGGTTCAGTTACCGCCGGTTCAATTACCGCTGGTTCACCGCCGCCACTGAGATTCTCCGGACCTTCGTCGGAACCCTGAACTAATTCCGTATTGTCACCCAGCAGGCCCATCTCATCTGGAGGGCTGTAGGTATTCAACCACATCGCAAACGCACAGGTGAATCCCCAAATCGAGGCAACGACAATCGTGACAGCAGTGAAGGTATCACCTGCCTTGCTGCCGAATGCACTCTGCCCGCCTGGCCCGCCAAGCGCGCCAGTCAAACCACCACCTTTACCACGCTGAATCAGTATCAGCATGATCAGGAACAGAGACAGAAACCCCATGAGAAAGCCAAGCAGGGAATTCGCTAAGCTGCCGGCGCCCAACAGTGAGAAAGTCATGACACTACCAAAGTCTTGTGATTAAATGATGATTGTTATGCGGTTCAGCCCGCATTGATGATCCCGAGGAAGTCTTCAGCCTTTAAGCTCGCACCACCGACCAATGCTCCGTCAATGTTCGGCTGTCCCAGCAATTCCTTGGCGTTTCCAGGTTTAACACTTCCACCGTATTGAATTCGGATCTGCGAAGCAACGTCGTCGGTGAATAGTTCGCTGAGCAGTTTTCTGATGAATGCATGAACCTCTTCAGCCTGCTCAGGCGAAGCGGTTCTGCCTGTGCCGATCGCCCAAACGGGTTCGTAGGCAATCACGATTCCCGCGGCCCGTACTTCGTCCAGTCCGTCAAGTGATCCGCGGAGCTGCGTTTCCACCACCTTTTCAGTGGCATCTGCTTCGCGATCATCCAGCGTTTCACCGACACACACGATAGGAATCAGATTCCCTGCCAAAGCGGCGTGCAGTTTTTCGCTCACCTGCTTATCGCACTCACCCATGAGGGCCCGTCGCTCGCTGTGTCCCAGGATGACGTATCGACATCCGACATCCGTCAACATGCCAGCATTGACTTCACCCGTGAATGCACCGTCAGCAGCCGCATAAAGGTCTTGTCCACCTAAACCGACTGGGGTCCCTGCTACCGCCTCAGCAACGGTTGTCAGATAGACAGACGGGGGACAAAGAGCGACCTCAACAGTGGGATTCTCTCCCACCCCGCTGACAACGCCTTGGGCGAGCGCCGTTGCATCGTCGACCCGCGTGTTCATTTTCCAGTTACCTGCAATCAGTATTCGACGGCTCAAACCAAAGTCTCCGGGAGCGGTGAAATCGTTTTTCCAAGCAAGCTGGCAAGTGCCTTCATCTGGGTCGCCAGCTCATCGTATTGTTCAGGAAGCAACGCTTGCGGTCCATCGCTTTTGGCAACTTCAGGGCAATCGTGGACTTCTATATGCACACCATCAGCACCTGCTGCCAACCCGGCCAAAGCACAGGGTGGAATCAGGTCGGGGCGACCTGTTGCGTGCGAGGGATCAACAATGATCGGCAGATGAGAAAGGGCTTGAACTGCCGGAACTGCCGCAACGTCAAATAAGTTTCTGGTCGCTGAATCAAAACTCTTGATTCCACGTTCACAGAGAACAACATTGGCATTTCCCTGTGAAAGAACGTATTCCGCACACATCAACAAATCATTGATCGTTGCGCTCATGCCCCGCTTCAGCAGCACAGGGCGGTGCGACTTTCCTACTTCGGTCAACAAAGCGAAATTCTGCATATTTCGAGCACCGACTTGCAACATGTCAGCGTACTCACTGACCAAGTCAACCAGTCTGGGATCGGTCACTTCAGTCACAATCGGCATTTGGTATTTGTCGCCAACCTCGCGAAGCAAACGCAACCCATCCTCTCCCATTCCCTGAAAGGCGTAAGGACTCGTTCTAGGCTTGAACGCTCCGCCTCGCAGTAGATTGGCTCCTGACTGACTGACCTTTTCAGCGATATGAAACATCCGCTCGGGATCCTCGACGCTGCACGGACCCGCGATCATCCCCAAATGACCACCGCCAATCTTCACGCCCGAAACATCGACAACACTCGACTCGGGATGAGCGTCTCGGGATGCCAATTTGTACGGTGGCAAAACCGGGATTACCTTCGCCACACCCGGAATAGCCCGCATCGGCTCTTGTCTGATTTTCTCTTCGTCGCCGATGATCCCGACAATCGTCCGGAAAGTGCCTCGGCTTAGGTGATGCTGCAAACCCATCGCCTCGACCCGTTCCAAGACATGGTCGATCTGGTCGTCGGTCGCATTGCTCTTGAGGATCAGAATCACGACGTTTTATTATCTATTCAGATGGGTAGATACTTGTTTTACCAGTCGATCTGGCATCGCAGACGACAGCCAAACCGATGGCGAATCGGGAAGCGAGAATTGTCGCACCGAGGGAAGCCCGGCAATGTAACCGAGGGAAGCCCGGCAATGTAGCAGGAGTGGACCTGAATCGTCGAGGCCAATGGAGAGTTTCCACCACCGAAAACACCCTCAAATTCGGGTGCAATGGGCTTTTTCGAACCCTAAAAACCCTACAAGTGATGTACTTGCCTAGGCTCCAATGGCGTCACAGTATCGTTTACGACTACCCTGCGCCACTGCAGTCCAGTTGAAACAGCCCCTTGGACGCCTACGCAAATGGAGTACTGAAGTGATGGAACACCTCGAAAGTGATCAGCCCAGAGTTCATCTTTTGTGTCCGGCATTTTGGTCGGGAGAGCTGCGAATGCCGCCACACATCTGCGGCGAGGTTTGAAAGTCGGTCCCGAGATCACGTCAGCAGCTGGTTTTCACAGACTGCTGTCAAGCTTTGTCTGTCCTGAATTCTGCGACATGCCGAGAGCACCTCACTCCAACAAACCAGCTCACCGAGGCACTGGAATCAACACCACCATGCCTAAGCCCCTGAAACCATCGACTTAAAAAACGATTTCCAGGTCAAATGCAGGTTCTGCAAACATGGTCACGCACACAAACTTCTCCGCCAGTTTTGACGTGCTGAATGAATACTTTCGGTCTTGAAAAGCTGTCGTGAGACTCTGTAGATTTCCAGCGACGTGCAGCCGGCACGCTACTAAAGATTCAAATCGTTTGACAGTTAATCCCTCGAGAAACGCGGCATGTCATGACCGAATCCGATCCCAACCCGCAGCGCAAACATCCACGAACCAATCTGGTCAGTCAGAATCCAGATCAATTGTCCACTGAAACATCATCATCCTCTGGTAGTCAGGTGCAGGCGGCTGATCAGGCCGATCAAAACCAGATCACCCAGTTCATGACGACCATACGCAATGCAGAAGAACAAGTTGGGGCACACATCATTCGCGCTCTACAGCACATGGACACAGTAGCTGTCATCACGACGTTAGCGATTGGCCCCGACGGAAAACAGCGTGTCATTTCCGCAGCTCTGGACGCAGAAAGAATGCAACAGGTGCAGGAGATACTCAACTCTGCAGAAAGAGAGCGTATCGCAGAGGAACCGTGCGTGGGGTTTCATTGTCTGGTGAAATCAAAGTCCATGGACACGGTCGATCCAGAAGACAGTCAGGAACGCAAAGATTGACCACCAGGAGGCGACTATGGCGCAACAACGATCAGCTTGTCAGCGACCTGTTGGCTCAAAACATTGGTGCGTTCATCGACTTGAACAGTGGTCGTAGCGGCATGAGGTTTGTGATCGACTACTTGGCCGACTGACGAGAGATTCAAACCGGAATCGGTGAGGAATCTCAGGAATTCACTCGATTGATCGAGTACGCGAATGAGCCGAAACGGATGTCCCGTAGGCCATTCGGTTAACGCTTTCCCCATCGCAACCTGAACCGTTCCATCGCTCTTCGGGATCGGGTCACCATGTGGATCTGTCGTCGGATTACCAAGATAGTCGTCAATGCGATCCACCAACCGATCACTGACAGCATGCTCCATGTGCTCTGCCTCTTCATGGACCTCATCCCATGTCATTTCAAGAGTTTGCGAGAGAAACAATTCGATCAATCGGTGTCGTCTCAGCACACGCAAAGCAAGTTTCTTGCCGCTCTGGGTCAATCGCACCCCTTCATAGGGTGCGTACTCGACAAAATCAGCGTCACGAAGTGTCTTCAGCATGGCAGTCACACTACCGGGCGAAACCGTCAGTTGTTGTGCAATCGCCCCTGTGGCCACAACCTCACCCGAAACGTGACCCCCCAATTGATAAATCGCTTTGACGTAGTTCTCCGTCGTCAAACTCGGCATTATCTGTAATTCCTTTATGTAGCAAAACCTGCAAGTTCGGCGGCACGACGCACGCGCGTGATCCCAATGATGTACGCGGCGGTCCGCAGTGAGACTTGAGATTGTTGTGCCGTTTGCCAAACGTCTTCGAACGCCTGTGTCATTGTATGGTCCAGTTCCTGCCGAACACGATCAAGTGTCCAGCGATAATGTTGACGATTCTGCACCCACTCAAAGTAGCTGACTGTTACCCCACCCGCATTCGCCAAGATGTCCGGCAGCACCGTGACACCACGTTCGGCCAGAATCTTGTCTGCCACCGGATAGACCGGTCCGTTGGCCGCTTCGATAATCACCTTTGCCTTGATCTGATCCACATTCTCTTTCGTAATCACACCCCCAAGCGCCGCCGGAATCAAGATCTGCACATCATCAAGATACAACAACGCATCAATCGGCAAGAGTTCGCACTCGGTAAACCCCTCGAGCAGTCCGGTGGGATGCTCAAGCTTGTGACGCAGAATAGCCGAAATATCCAGCCCATCCGGATGGTAATAGGTGCCTGTAATGTCACTTACTGCAACAATCCGAAACTCGGACTCAAACAGGTACTTGGCCGCGTGCGTTCCTACGTTTCCAAAACCCTGAATGGCAACGTTCGTCTGTTCTGGTTCGTAACCCAGACGTTTTGACAATTTAAAAGTCAATGCACCAACACCACGACCAGTAGCCTCCTCGCGACCTTTGGCTCCGTACTCCTCGACCGGTTTCCCCGTGATCACCGAGGGGTTGAATCCGTGATACTTTTCCCACTGGTTGCGGAACCAAGCCATCACGCGATGATCGGTCCCCATGTCGGGTGCAGGGATATCGGTATCTGGACCGACAATATCGTGAATCTGATCCACGAACGCCCGTGTCAATCTCTCCAACTCACGAGTGGATAGCTGAGTTGGATCCACACCGATCCCCCCTTTGGCTCCGCCATAGGGGAGATTAACAACAGCCGTCTTCCAAGTCATCAAACTGGCAAGTGCTCGAACCTCATCAAGATCGACCTCGGGGTGATACCGCAGACCACCTTTCATCGGCCCGCGATAATGGTCGTGCTGAACTCGAAACCCTACATAATTGGCCAACTGTCCATTGTCACGCTCGATCGTCACCTGCACCTGCACCTCGCGATGGGGCATCAGTAACGCCTCGCGGAGACGCTCGTCAATTTCAAGGTGCTCAGCCGCCACGTCAAAGAACTGTTGAATAGCTTCAAACGCTCGCATGGCATTTCCAAAATCCGCATGTGTCAAAACCGCAAGGATAACACGCCGACACCAAACAACGCACCTGTGCAATCGTATTTTAGCGGTCGACTACAAAATCTAATCCGTGCCATACCTCCCGAAAAACACAGAACTTCCCAAAAAACACAGAGACCCCCAATCCAGCCGCTGGGACTCTATTGCAATCAACATTTTCCTAGGCGGATTGGCGGAAATCCAAGTCTGCATGCGCCGACGCAATGGCAATCCACGAACTGACTTCCGATGGCCGCGGACAGGACGCCCCCTGTATAAACCGCCTACCAGAGGATGAAGACGCAACCTCGTGAATCTTTTGATACAACAATTTGGGTGGGGTCTGTGAAATTGCCGTCACAGTCATGTACCCGGCTGCTACCAATAACTGAACAGGCCGCGTCCCGATCCCCGACATCTGCATCATCAATGACACCTGCATCTGCCACTCGCTGATGATCTCGGGTGCGATCCGGGCGACACTCAACTGTGCTGACAACTCATCAGCAGAACATTGAAGGAAGTCGCCCACCGTGTGGACCCCGACGGCGGCCAGTCGGCCTGACACTTTGGTATTGATGAAAGGCGATTGCGAAAGGGAATCAGCCGCGGACAGAGACACGACTGAATCTGGTTGTATAGCAGAAGCTAATAGATCATCGCGGTTCGAAAAACGAATCGTCGGCGAAGGTAGCATATCCCTTGCGTCAGGATCCTCCGAGCCGTCACTTGCGGTCATCCCGCTTAACGCCGTTGTCTGTACCGAAACCTTTGTCCCTGCATCGAACCTTCTTTCCTGCCACAGCTTCTCAGCTCGATAGATATCCACCACCTTGTGCACGATATCCACCTCTGCGGGAATGTACCGATTCAGATCGCCGGAGCTTGCATACTCTGCAAGCATCAGAGCGATCTGCTGCTGCTCCTCACGACCTTCCGTTTGCCGCTGCCACCATTTTAGAGGACTGCGAACTGTTGCCAAAGCCAACGCCAACGTACCAGGCTGAGATGGTATCAACGATTCCCTTGTCGCTTCTGCTTCAGCCGCAGCACGCTCGAGCACCCGTGCCCAACCTGTAATTGCGAGCCCAAATAATTCTGCCAAAGAGCCTCGAACCGCTGTATTCAAGCCAGCCTTTGGGTTGTCCACTGCTCTCAATAAATCGTATTCATCGAGAAGTTCAGTACATTTACGATTCGCAAATTCTGAAGCATGCAACATCGATTCACCCAACCACCCGATCTGATCGGACAACTGAAAAACAATTTCCATGTCACTGTCTCGCCAGCAATTGAAAATTTCGTTGTACGACTGATGAATGCTCCATTCAATCGGTCGGTGCAACACTTTTTCCCGCTCGGACTGCTGAGTATGCAGTGGCTGAAATGGATCCGTGAAATAGTGACTGAGAACCCCGGCAGCATGCGCCGCATCCGAAAAGCGATCCGTACGAAGGTACCTTTGCATCCGGTCGTACCATTTGTGCGCCATTCGTGGAGCACCACCCCAGTAGCCATCCTTTACGTGAATCACATGATTCTGAAAATCGCGAAACCGTGTATCGGGGTCGGTGGCACCAATCAAATAGCGTTCGTGGAAGCGGAGCAACACTTCTGCCAAACGCTTTCCGGACGCCGTTTGGACAAGTGGCAGTGCATCCAACGCAAAGTAGTGATGCGTACTGCGGCAATGAGCAGTTCGTAAAATCGAACGCAATGAATTCTGCAAAAACATAATCGACTGCTCAGTTCGTCTTTCCATGACCCCTTCACGGTGGACAGTCTGACTCAGGCCGACCATCCACTGACCATCCAGTGTGCCGATCAAAGCAAGATCAAAGCAAGATCAAAGCAAGATGCATTGGTGTGGAAACCCATTGAGCAAAGGACCCGATCAGGCATCCACTGCCATCAAACGGAGCACCTTAACGGGGCTTTCGACGCACTATCTCACGTGTCGCCGAAACGAGGCCAGCAACCTCAGAAGGCCGTGGATCGGGTGCTATCTGCGTGAAGTAATCATCTTCGATTCCAAGCAACTGCCTCCGCTCACGCGAGATCTCAGGATCCTCATCCAGAAAATCCCCCGAAATCTCGAAGTCACGGTCCCAGAGAATTGAATCAGCGAGGTAATCGATAACCAGCTCCCATTGCTTGATATCTCCGGAAGCTTCCAGTGGCAACTCTTCGCGGGTCTTAAAGTCGCCTTCGAGTTCGGTCACAACATGGAACGCGGAAGCCACCAGATGACGCCAACCGGGCCGCTCAATCCATCTGGGATGGTCAGTGGCCTGTGGGAAGTCGACCTCAATCGCAACATGATCGCGAATGTCAACAAAAACGGCCGCAACGGTTGCTTCAAGTGCCGCCGAAAGTCGTAGTGTTTCACCCGCGTCGGTAAGAAGATACTTGGCCACCTCATGCAGCAGAGCGATCCGCTGCGCAGGGGTAAACTGGTCAAACACGTGCACACCCGTTTCGCAAACGATTCCGCCCGCAAGCTCATCGTCAACGTGCAACGAAAGCACATCCACCATCGTATCAATGGCTTCGCGTACAAGCGTTGCTTCATCACCGTGCAATATTCGATCGCCGCGACTCGTATGCCACATGGCAACGTGTCTCCTTAAGCCGTCCATGTCACTTCCACAGGTTCGCCCGTGCGGAAGTAAAAAGTTATCAACACCACTGTGCGGCATATAATAACTAAGACGACGGCCAAAGGTGATGCTTAGAAAAACTTTTTTGCGAGCTTCAATGCATTCCCATAACCTGTTGCGATGCAATGACTAAGGGCTATTTGGGAGCATGTGGCTAGCAAATGCCTCCTCGCTTTCTCGCCGCATTGGACGAACACGTGGTCTTTTGCGCGGCATCTCACCGGCATCGATCTGGTTGAAGTGCACATCAAGTTGGGGAAACGGGATAGCAATTCCCGCAGAGTCCAGTTGTTGCTTGACTTCGCCAGTCAAACACTCCAACGCCGACCAGTAGTCGCCTGTCGCTACCCAGAGCCGAACTTTCCATTCCACCGCATTGTCGCCCAAACCACTGAGCACGACCGTTGCCCCTCGCCCCTCGCCCTCAATGGTGCGGGGCTTGAGAGCTGCCGCAGCTGCCTCGAGTGCCGAACGCGTCTGTTCAAGATCAGCGTTGTAATCAACACCCACCACAACTTCGATACGACGGTGTGAGTGAAAGGACACGTTCTCGATCGTACCGGCAGAGATTGCACTATTGGGAACAATGATACGCCGGTTGTCAGCTGAATCGAGTGTCGTAGTGAACAGATCAATTTCATTGACTTTCCCTGTCACTCCGCCCGCCGTGATCAGGTCCCCCACTTTGAATGGACGAAAAACCAACATCAAGACACCAGCAGCAAAATTGCTCAGTGTCCCCTGGAATGCCAAGCCAACGGCGAAGCCAGTAGCAGCCAGCACCGCTGCCAAGCCCCCCAAGGGTGCACCCAACTTCGACAATACTGCCGCAGTGACACCTATCAGGATGCAATAAAAGACGAGCTTGCCAACGAACTTGCCGAGGGTTTCGTCAACACGTCGGCAAATCGGTCGACTGATGACTTTGGACAGGTAGTGAGCAAACAGATAGCCGCCAAAAACGACCGCCAGCCCAAACCCCGCAAACATCACTGCAGGTCCCAGATGGCTGGTTGCGTACTCCATCAAACCCGAAAAGTCACCTTCACTGATCTGCACAATGGCGACTTCGGTCGCATCTGCAATCCCGTGCTCATTCACGTCAACCTGATTGGGCACGCCCATGTCCTTTCTTGTTCCGGATGATGCACGCACGCCGCCGAACGGCGCATCAGAAAACGGTGCATCCAACTCAATCGACATATACGAACTTGCCCAGTCTCAGTAAAGACGAGACCGGGCTCATTTCACAATCTGTCGAGGAACAAAGGTGCGTGAAACTAATTCGAAATACTATTTCGAAATGATGGGCAGATCGCTGATGGGTTGCTTTACCTTTATCGGTTCGGCAACCCCTTCTGCGTCTGGATCCTTATAGCGTGAAACATCGAAATGTTTAGAGTAAGCTCCGAAGTCATTGAAGGCATATTTTTTGGCCCAACGATAAACCAGACTCCGCTCCGGAATTTCGTCACCGGGCTGGAACTGACTTCGCCGCGGAATCACCTTCTTCAGTTCTTCGATCACTTCTGACCGGGCGGTTGTATCCCGTGCGTTATGCTTCTCGGCCAATTCAACCAACAGGTCGGGCCGTTCCATGATCACACAACCACGAGTGTGCTGGGCGGTCAGTTCGCGAAAGTCACGCAGAAATGCAGACTCATTGAACGTTTGTGCCAGCGGCTTTTTATCATGAATGGAATCGGTCGCCAACTGAATCACCGGACATGGTTCGATATCACCCCACGGCCCGACATGATGCGTGAAACCTGTTGCCGCCGGGCAAAGCGCATTGCCAGCGTCGTCATGGTAGGCATCAATCACGATGATCGGCTTCGTTGCACGAGTATCGACAACAAATTGTCGAACCCGTCGCTGCTCTGAACTAGACAGTGCCAGTTGCGGGTTCGGCTCAGGACCAACAGGGCGGTAAATGTGGTACCAACAATACATCACTCCCATTTCAATCAAACGATCAACCCAGCGATTGCTGACCAGATCATCGATATTGGTTTTGCACACGCTGGTACACACACCCACCAGCAACTTGTGTCGCAAAGCTGTTTCGAGTCCCTGCATGGTATGACTCAGAACATCAGCGCGACCACGCCTTGAGTCACTGATGATCTCGGTACCTTCCACGCTGATCAACGGTGTTACATTCCCCAGTCGCCGAAGTTCTGCGGCTACCTCATCCGTAATGAAATGCCCGTTAGTGAATACCTGAAAATAGACATCTCGGTTCGCCTCAAATATCTTCAGCAGATCTTTGTGCATGAACGGCTCACCACCGAGTATTCCGAAGAAACTGTTTCCCATCGCTTTTGCTTCAGCAATCGTTTTATTGGCTGCCTCAACCTCGATGCGACTCTGCTTTGCTCCCACGTCAACCCAGCATCCCTGACAACGCAGGTTGCAGCTGTTGATCACCGACAGGTAGAGGAAGGGAGGAAAGAACTCACCCTTCTTCAGTCGGCGTTTATGCCGATGCACACTCCACAAACCACGGGCGCCTAGGGTCCAAGCTGCTTTCAATAGCAAACGTTTGTCAGTTTCTTTCAAAAATCTTTGGGCGAGTCGGAAGTACATGGTTCAGTAGGTTGCCCACGAGTTTACGGTTGAGATCAACATGACCATTCTCTATTCATTGTTGTGTCGAAGGAAGTCCCGGAGACCCTAAAGAAGGCTGAATACAGCCCAAAAAAGAAGCGAACTGTCAGCTGGAACCATCAATCTGGGAACGAACTTGCTGTCCAATGGCCGGAGCGATCGCAACGATCCCAAACAAAAAACCGACAACTCCCAAGGAACTGCCGGTTTTCCGTATGACACATGAAGTCGTTCAAGACCTCATTTTTTCGCTTTTTTCTCGAAGCCCTTGTCAAAAGCCTTGTCGGAAAAGACAAGCTTCATTTTGGCAGCATCATCGCCCGCCGAAGTCACTTTTCCTTTGCAATTATCGCAGCAGAAGCCGACTTTCGTACCACCGATACTTACCAAAGTACTGGCTTTCACTTTGCCGCCGCTGAAAGGACACCCTTTTTGGGTGTATTGCTTGGTCGCGACCAATTGATGATTTGCACGCTCAGCATACTTCTTTGAGTCGGACGCAAACTTACCTGCACAGCCGCCGCAACAGAAATACACTTTTCCGCCTTTATAATCTGCTGTTTTGCCTTCCGTAGCTGCTTTATTCGCAACAACGCACTGAACATTTTTCAGATCGACATCGGCAGCGATAACCGTTGCACCAGCAACCACACAGATTGCCAATACTGTCATGAACGTCTTCATATACTCTCTCCTGATGGGGAATCGAATTGTATTTGCCTCATGCACGATGCGTATGAGGATAAGCACATTGCCAGCTCAAAATCAATCATGCAGACTGGTTTATTGACAAAACCATCCGTAAATAGCTTTGAGCTTCGGGCTGGTGCAATGCCAACTGACTTGCAATTTGCTCGATTCTCAGTCGGGCTTTGGCAATATTTTCTTCGTTATCCACAATTACTTCGACCTCGGCGAACAGGCCCAGTTGCTCGACTTCGTCGATCACCACCTCAAATGGGCCGGTTGCGTCACTGGCAGTAAACGGGCGACGGCGTTTCTCGACAGTCGCCACACGCGTGAACCCGAGATGTTCCAGCAACTCTTCAGTTCGGGTCCCATCTGCATCTCCTGGGTCCAAACGCCACTCTAATTCCCGCCTAGCCTTGATCAATCCCGGTAATTTGGGGCCCTTGTAGGTAATCATGGGAACAGCACCGATGCGACGGATTCGAAAAGCCTCGTTAGTTTCGGCAAAGTCACGACACGGATGGTTGTAATAAGTATCAGCGTGCTGCTCGGTCGGTCCTTCGATCGCTCCACATGCATGCAACGCGCGCTCGAATGCTTGAAGCTCCTTCAGATGATACTTTTGCTCAACTTCGTAAGTCATGGTTCAATCTTCTGGTTGGTAGGGATCGAGGCGGGAGCAGCAACCTCTTTCACTATCAAGCGGCCCATGGGCGCGGGAGATCCCTCGCTCGTCACCCAGATGTTCTGGTCACCGTCAACTGCAACAGCCTCTATTTGCCTCCAGCGTGGAAGATCCATGGCGGTGGGTAACTGCTTGAGTTGCTGCACGAGCGGCATCGCACGCTTGGTAGCTTTGAAGCGAAATGCCTGAAAATAGTTGGTCACCCACAGATCACCAGTGACCTGATCGATATCTGCGGCGGTCACCAGCGGCAATGCCAGGCTGGCCACTTTTTCCGCTGTGACCGTCGCGTCAACACCACCCTTGCTTCGACTCGGGAGCCGCACCACGTACACATTACATCGAGGAAACAAACTCTTTGTGATCAGCACTATTTGTTGTCTTACGGGATCGACGGCGACAGCCTCACAATTTCTCGCTCCATCAGGATAACGCACGGTAAGTCTGCTGACCTGCTTCAAGGCCGCAGACTGACGTGGATCAGGTTCGTCAAAGAACAACAGATCAATGTCAGACCGGCTACTACTGTTGTCTCCACAATCGGCAATCAGCAGCCTAGATCGACCTTCCTGTACGAAAGAGCAGCAATCCTCCCAATCATTCGCAACGATCGCCTTAAGCGTAACCCTGGCGGTATGTTTGCCAGCGCTATCAAAAGCGTACAGACAAGCTTTGTCACCCGAATCGTTGTGCGTCCAATAATAACCTTTCCGTCGCGTAGAAACAGCAAGCCCGCTACTCTCAACCAAACGGCGATCACTCAGACAGACAACATCGGCAACTTCAGGGCGATCAAACTGGCGACTGCTTTCGGTCGGTGGATCCTTGGCCAATACACAACCGGGCACAGACAGCAACAGTGCCAACCATATTGGAAACCGGACTCGCACCGATCGCTTGATCAGCTTCTGACTGACGCGATAACCAAATACCATGATGCGTATAATGGGCGCCACCAACTGCATGAATCGTTCACTTGACCCGACCTGACTGCTATCCAACATTCGTCACCGTATGATATTGATTTCCATCTCTGGCCATCTACTCGATCCGCATCTTGGCTCGCTTGTCAGGATAACTCCTGTAAACATCAACTCAAGATTTGCAGCTTGAATCACCGGTTTTAAGGGCCAACTTCAATTCATGAGCCGCTTCGACTGGTTTTTTACTGTCCCGAATCGCGGCGGTTACCGCGACCCGGCGCATGCCACTGCGAATCACCTGATCCACATTTGACAGATCGATGCCTCCGATGGCGAAGGCCGGCATCGCAATCTCTTTTACAACTTCTGACAGGAATTCTGTTCCCACGTATCGATCAAAGCACTTGGTGTTACTCGAGAACACTGGCCCACACCCGATGTAGTCTGCACCATCCTCGAACGCGGCATGCGCCTGTTCAAGCGAGTGTGTCGACACCCCAATCAATCGATCCCCCACGATCCGCCGCGCGTCAGCAACCGGAATCTCTTGTTGACCGACATGCACACCATCAGTATCTGCCGCAAGGGCGAGGTCAGCGCGGTCATTGATGATAAAGATTTTGCCAAGCCTTCGAGCGATACTGGTGCCCAGTCTGGCACGCGAAATCAAGGTACGATCATCAGCAGATCGATCTCGCAACTGCACGATGTCAACTTCCCCTGTAAATAATTGCTCGAGCGTTTTCTGGAACTCGGATTCGCAGCTGCCCGTGCTGACAAGAACATAAAGTTGGCAATCGTGCAGACGACTACGGCGATCAGCTGTTCCAACACGAAGTTCCAAGCGCGCACTCGCGGTGTAGCAGCGGTAACGAATCTGTTCCAGTTCCGCGGAAATCATCGGATCAATTGTTTTGATGTACTCCTCAAGCACCCGAAATGATTGCTGCGTGCGTGATGCAGCTGCTGCAACGACATCGGCCAGATCGATCCGAGTGTACTCACTGGATTCGCTGATCCCGGTACCGACATCCTGATCCGTATTGCGTGCCTGCAGTCGCGAATAGCGCGAAATCGGTTCGATTGCGGAAATCAAAGCATGGCGTTGGTTCTTCAGTTCAGACGTCAGTCCGGGGTCATCCAGAACAAAACGAGCGATCTCTTCCATCGTCCGCAGGCCCTCCCCAGCTCGATTTGCCGAAGCATCGAGAATACGATAGACAGGTCGGCTGATATTCTCGCTCATCAATTTAGGCAGCTTAAACATGACTCGAATTCGAATGGCGTGCTCGCTCACTCTTCTATTATTTACCATCATGGCAGTATCCGGGCAGGATTCGCCAGCACCCCAAAGCGATACTCCCGCTGCCAAGAAGAAAAAAACAGCCGGCAGAAAACCGCCGCCTGCAATGCAGCCCCCCGAGGTACAACCCGGTCTGCCAAACGTGCTGCTGATTGGCGATTCGATCTCGATTGGCTACACCGTCGCTGTTCGGGAGGAATTATCCAACGAGGCCAATGTTTGGCGGCCCAAAACCAATTGCGGACCAACCACCAAGGGTGTGGCCGCAATCGACCAATGGATTGGCGACCGGAAATGGGACGTGATCCACTGGAATCATGGGCTGCATGATCTCAAGTATATGGGGCCGAACAATGAAAACCTTGCGGATCCGGCGGTCGCCAGCAGCCATCAACAGGTCCCACCAGACGACTATGCCAAGAACCTTAAGACCATTGCCGAACGGCTAAAGAAAACAGGGGCGACCATTATCTTCTGCGAAACGACACCCGTACCCAACGGGGCAAAAGGACGTGTTGTTGGTGACTCAAAAAAATACAATGCTATCGCTGAAAAAGTCATGGGATCAGTCACTGGAATCGTAATCAATCCGCTGTACCAGTTTGCCGTGGAAAACATCAAAAACTTGCCTGCAAATGTTCACTACAGCAAAGAAGGATCGCAGAAACTGGGAACACAGGTTGCGAGTGTGATCAGGCAACATCTGGATCAGCCTAAAACTGAGGCCAAAGAAGCCATACTCCGCAAAGACCAGAGACCACGCAAAGTACTGCTGCCGGCACCGTTGCCACAGTAACAGGTTGGCGCTCAACGTAGCCGTCGAAACGAGACGCATGGTAGCCGTCGAAACGAGACGCATGCATTACGAAGAATGCAAAATCGCCACGCGTTGTCACGACGCGTGGCGGCATGATAACCTACGGCCCAAATCGCCCTCGTAGCTCAGATGGACAGAGCAGCGCATTCCTAACGCGCAGGTCGCAGGTTCGAATCCTGCCGGGGGTACATTACTTGATGAAGGTCGTCGGAGCCCACTCTGGCGACCTTCATTCGTTTCGACTCGGTGACCCCAACCGCAATCAGGTCAAAGGGTTGACGGAAATCGACCTTCAATTCTCCGTTGGCCCATGTGGAGTTCGAAACTACAAAGTCCAGCAAAAGTCGTTTCTCACTCGCCGGCTGCTTTTCAAACAGTCCCCCGGCACGTTTGGCTAGTTCGAGAATTCCCACTCCTTCTTCCAGGTAGTTCTGGTTCGCGTTCTGATGCTGCTCCATATTGTGGAGTATGCCCTGCTGCTCATCCCGCCATTCGGCTGACTTTTGGTCAAAGAACTCAGCGGTGACTCGTCCATCCAGCTTATCGACGTACATCTGGTCGATGCGGTTCTGCAGCCGCTTGTACTCGGTCTGGAGCCTTTCGACGGCCTCGTCGTGGAACAGCTTTTCGTCAAAATGGCTCTCGCGGAGCGACGACGAAACGAGCTCGAGGATTTCGTCGTCAAACCGCAGGCTCCGGAGCACTTCAGTAAACCGCTCTTCGAGAACCTCCTCGCGAACGTACGGCTCGTCGCACTTCCCCTTGTAGCCCGTGCAGTGGTAGTAGATGTATTTTTGTTTCTTGAGTTCGCCAACTAACGAACAACCACAGTGCCCGCACTGGATCAGGTTCGAAAAAGCGAAGTTATGTTTTGCTCGCCTGGGTTTTCGGTTGCCCCGATTTTTGCGCGCGTCTTGCACGCGGTCCCAGAGTTCCTTCGTGACGAGCGGCGTGTGGATGCCTCGATACATCTTGCCGACGAATCGGAAGTCGCCGTAGTAGATCGGATTCTTGAGTATGTTGTGGACTGTCGCAGCGAGGTTGTCCTGCCGACCGAACTTTAAGCCAGCGTCGGCGGCCATACGAGCAATTTCTGCCAGTGAGTACTTTCCCGTCGCGTACCATTCGAACATCTTGGTGACAATAGGAGCGGTGACCGGGTCCGGTTCAATGCCCTTTTTGCCGTTTGGCAATACGACGTTGCCGTACCCTGCTGGCGCCTGGCATGGCCAGAGGCCCTGAGCCGCTTTCTCGTGCATCCCTTTCTTGATTTCTTCGCCCAGGTTCTCAACGTACGCCTTGGCCATCCCCACTTTGATCAAGTGCATGAACTTTTCAGATGAGTGGGACTCTGGCGAAAGGACGACACCTTCCTTGACGAAGTGGATTTCGATATCCAGCTCGTCGACAGTGACATAGTCCTTCAAGTTGCGATAAAGCCTGTCGGTTTTTTCGACAAGGAGGATGCGACAAATCTGCTGAGAGCCGTTGACTTTCGACTGCTGCAGGAAGAACTCGATCATTTCATTGAAACCGGGGCGTCCGGGCACCTTCGCCGTTTCGACGTCCACGTAATCCCTAACGACCTCGAACTCCTCCCGCGTGGCGTAGTCTTTGAGCAGCTTCGTCTGGGCGGGAATCGAGTAGCCCTCCTTTTTCTGTTCCTCTGACGAAACACGGGCGTAGACGACCGCAGCTTCGAACTTGTTGGCGAGTGATTTCATGGCTGATGCCTGCCCAATCGATTCGATGGAACTTCGAACATTGTATCCGTCGAACGACAATGCTTCGACGTTCGCAGTTCCTTTCCTCAAAAAAAGTACAGGACTTTTCCTGAAGGTTGACAGCCAGACTCCGACGAAGTTCGGCAAATCGTGAGCCAATCGTGGCCTGATCAACACTGACCCGACAACCCGGCAATCCGACACCGCAGCTGTTCTGACGCAAAGCTGAAAAATTGAAGCCGAATCTTCGGTTCGGGTTGTCGGTCAGGTCGAGTGTCGGGAAAGACCTGGCGACCTGCTCAAGTATTACAGCCGCGCCGCCTGACGTGGGCCTGACACATCTCCGTTCACGCGATCGATGTCGCAACCCGAGCGATAACCGAGGGAGATACCGTCTTAGTTACTGGCCCCATCAGACCCGGCGCTGGGAAGGCCTGCTATCGCGTCTTTCTCAATTTGACCCGCCCCAATCTTGGGATGAGCGGCGATGCCGCCCCCATCTGAGCAGCCACAAACAGTCAGAGAGAGCGCCAGTGCGAGATACAAAGGTTGACGTCTCATGCGTTGTCCTCCACTCGCGATCTACGCATTGCCGCTTACGGTATTGGCCGTCGAACTAGTTGTA
>JAPKCI010000421.1 GCA_028823035.1 Rubripirellula sp. | reverse complement strand
CACCACATAGCTAAACCTTACACGTTGAATTTGAATCAGGACTGAAGTAACATATATTTCCGATGGCTCGGCGATCAATCAAATCTGGGCGGTGTCGAGTGAGGGGAATAGGCGACTGTTGAGCAACTGTTGAGCAACTGTTGATCGCGGCCCTTCGTCCCATTGATGCA
This sequence comes from Rubripirellula sp., assembly GCA_028823035.1. Taxonomy (GTDB): domain Bacteria; phylum Planctomycetota; class Planctomycetia; order Pirellulales; family Pirellulaceae; genus Rubripirellula. Next base: position 3,717 of record JAPKCI010000421.1, on the reverse strand, counting down.
AACAGGAGATTTTTCCATGCGTAGCTATGTTTATATGTTGGTGATCGTTATCACGCTCTCATCTTTATTGATAGCTGAGGATCAACAACCAGCAGGTCTACTGCCAAGTGACAGAAATCCACGGACTGTCTACTTGAGTACGGGGGACAATCAGGATGTGCTGGCATTTGCGCCGCTGGATTCAGTGGCGACCATCAATGCCACGTTCGATGCGTTGAAACGATATCGAGTAAATCGAATTTGGTGGCGTGGCGGACAGGATGAGATTTGGGGGAAACAGTTTGTTATCCGTGAAGAAAACCGGATGTTTTGGAGGATTTGGGAATGGTGGAAGGACAACCAGTATCGCAAGTTAAACTTAAATCGTGTTGCGGTCGAGGCGGCTCACAAACGCGGAATGGAAATATGGCTCACTTACGGTTTATTTGACAACGGATCGCAAGCGGACGCTGGTTACGCCGGCTTTCCCTACGCGGCCGAGGACAAGTTGCGGATTGCGCATCCCGAATGGGCACCAGTCAACAAGTGGGGTACGTGGCGGCAGGGTGGTCCACTTGAATTTGCGTATCCCGCGGCGCGGCAGGCGATGGCTGACTATCTGGTGAAGTATGTTGTCGAAGGCAACTACGACGGCTTGAGCCTGCTAACCTATGCCGAAAACTTTTCACAACGATACGAAGATGAGTTTGGTTACGGCGCGCCGATCGTCAAGGAGTATCAGCGGCGATATGGCGTAAACATTTTACGAGAGAAGTTTGATAAAAAGAAATGGGGCCAGCTTCGGGGCGAATACGTTGAGACGTTTCTCCGCGAACTTCGTTCACGATTGACAAGGAATGGTAAGAAATTAGCTATAGTTGTTGACGGCCTCGACCCCACCCGTCCCACCAAGTGGCTCATTGATGGTGGTGTACGAACAGCCGGATCATTGCAATGGTCGCCGCAGCGGTGGTTGACGACCGAGACCGTCGATGAAATTTGCCTGTTTACCAAGGCAGATGAAAAGGACATCAAACTGTGGGAGAATCTGCGAAAGACGAACAAATCAAAGATGGTGGTTTCTGCTTTTCGCACACGCGGTTCTTTACCACCAGAGATGCCGCGGATCATGTGGCTCGGGCGAGATGTTGAAACCGGTTTCGACTGGGAGTCGTGGGTCGATTGGCCCGACGAACGATTGACGGTGGAACCGGTTGGCAGTCTAGTGGGCAAGGATGTTTTTGCTCGCCGTCGCGTGTTGACTTGTGCTCTCAAAGGCAAGACCGAACTAACTCTGAACTCCGTCACCGCCGCCGTCCGCGACGGCGACGTCTTTGTTCGTCGACTGGCGCTGCGTGTCCTCGCGGAGCGCAAGGATTCGGCAGGCATTCCGTCTGCAGCGGCAGCGCTTGAAGACCCCGAAAACTCAGTTCGTGTCCGTGCGATCATCACGCTCGCAGAATTGAACGACCCGGCACTCATCCCGCGGGTGCTCACGGCAATCGCGTCTGAGAACAGCACGTTTCAGTTTCATTTTCGAGCCGTTCCGCTAGCGTTAAAAAAACAAGTTGCCGCTGGTCAATTGTCGGCTTCAGATAAGGAATTGATGGTCACCCGCTTGACGGATCCACAGGCACGTATTCGTGAACTAATCCTGTACTACTTCACATTTGTCGGTGCACCGGCCACTTCTGACGTGCGCTTAAAATTACTCAAAATCATTAAAGACGATCCTAGCCCCTACGCGCGTGAACTAGCTATGATTAACGCCCGCAGTAGCTTTGGCCCTATTCCGGAGGTAACGAGTATCCTCAGGGATGTAATGGAGCATGATAAAGACCATGCCGTCCAGGCCCGCGCGGCCGCGGCACTCGCGACCTTATACGCTGGGACGGAGCGCGGACTGACACGACAGAAAGCCCTGGCCGACGTCATTAATTTCTTTGGTCAATACGGCGACGGTTGTCAACGCTCGGATCGGGAATGGGGCTGGCGGGTGGTGGGCATTTCGCTGCTTCGATTCAAAGCCGATGGCAAATCGCACCTAGAACGAGTGATGGCCGATACAGCTAATCGCACGCTATCAGACCGGGCTTGGCGGATACTTCACCTGCCGCAGGGCGATGGATTTTTTCCGATTACTGAGGAACAGGACGTTGCCGCGCATCGGTTACATCCGTGGTTGCCTCAACGATAGCCTTCATCAGAGGACTCAAGATCAAGACGACTTTTCCATAGACGCCATGAATGGCAGAGATCGGATAGCAGGACTAGCGATCACATAGAGCACGATCCTCACATGTCGTCATCTCCATATAAACGGATTTGTCCAGCTTGTCAAATCACAACACAAAGTGCTCGGTTCGGCGGTGCCGCCGGGCAAGGTCAATGGACATCGGTTGGACTGCCTAAGGTGGTTTTTTGCGTTTTACATCGTTTGGTTGATGTCATGCTGCGGGATGTATGGAATAATGGCATTCAAGGTTAAGTGACGCATGTTGCTTCCGCTGGACAACTAAATCATTTTAGCTTGGTTGAACAACGGGTTATTTCACTTCATAAAAAGACTTCCTGATGGTGAGGTAGTAATCCGGGCCGCAATCACTAACCTCACGTGGGAAGAAAGCAAGTGTGAACATGGATCTAAAACATTGCTATGGTTCGCCGGTTCGCTGGTGCATGGTTCTAGTTGCCATCAATGTGTCTGCCGTTGGCACTATTGCTGATGAGGCGTCAGATCGTTTTTTCGATCAACAGGTCGCTCCTCTGCTGATACAACGCTGCATCGAGTGTCACAACGGATTTGATCTTAAGGGTAAGCTGGACTTGTCCACGCGTGAGGGTGCTTTTAAGGGCGGAGAGAATGGGCCCTCCATTCACGGCGATAGCCCCACCGACAGCCTACTGTGGAAACGCGTTTCAGAGAAAGAAATGCCGCCTGAAAAACCACTGACACCCGGAGAATTACAGATCTTCAACAAGTGGTTCCAGCAGGGTGCCTCGTGGGGAACGAACCCCATCAATACCTTTCGATTTACCACCGACGATCGTGCGGGCTATGACTGGTGGGCACTGCAGCCACTTGCAGAGGTAAAACTTCCGAAAGTAGAAAACACAACGCGCATTCGTAATCCGATCGATCAATTCGTGTTGTCCCGGTTGGAAACTCAGGGTCTCGGTTTTGCTCCGGACGCGGACCCTCGCCAGCTCATCCGTCGCGTTTATTTTGATTTTCTAGGTTTACCACCCACACCGGAGGAAGTTGACCGCTTTGTCGCGGATCCTTCAGAAGCCGCCTACCAACAATTACTGACAACAGTACTCGCCTCACCTCATTACGGGGAACGCTGGGGTCGACACTGGCTGGACATAGCCCGTTACGGAGAAAGTGATGGCTTTGAGCGAAATATGCCGCGAAAAGATCTCTGGCATTACCGTGACTGGGTGATCCAGGCGTTCAATAACGACATGGGATATGACCAGTTTGCTGCTATGCAGTTAGCTGGGGATGTGATCAGTAACGGGTCACCCGAGGGACTTGCAGCAACTGGTTTCCTGGTCGCGGCGATTCACAACACGGTCGTGGGTGGTAGTGTAGAAATGAAACGACAGTCGCGAGCGGATGAAATCGAGGAACTGGTAGGAACCATTGGCCAAACTTTCCTTGGGCTTACAGTTAATTGTGCCCGGTGTCATAATCATAAGTTCGATCCCATTGCCCAGCAGGAGTATTATCAG
>JAPKCI010000420.1 GCA_028823035.1 Rubripirellula sp. | reverse complement strand
CTGCGGAAAGCACACCGACTGATACCGAAGGACAGAACTGAGTTCCCAGTCCAGCGTGAACCAAATCCGCCGCCAACACTTGGCAGCTGAAAGTTGGGGCGGCAAACAGCAGGGTAAATCAGCAGGCGTGGGTCGTCCTGATCACCCGCGAAATGGACGTCAGATTTGCCGCTGCAAGGTAGCAAGCTTGTCGCAGTCAGAAGTTTTTCGAAATCGGGTATTCGATTCAGAGCGCGGGTCAACCTGCGGGACCATCGAGAAAGTGTTCGATACGGGTTCGAATTTCATTTCGGACCTGACGGAACACTTCCAGTTTTTCTTCGTCGTTGCCGGTCGCTTCTGCCGGGTCAAAGAACGGCCAGTGCAATGATTCGGCGGCCTGCGGCAAAGTGGGGCAGGACTCTTGCGCAGCATCACATACAGTAACCACCAAATCGATCGGCTCGCTCAAAAACTGATCTACATGTTTGCTAGTTGCTGTCCCCATGTCCTGACCCTGTTCTTTCATAACAGCGACCGCAAATGGGTGGACGTACCCGGCAGGATTTGAGCCTGCGGACTCAGCAATCCACTCACCTTCACCGAGTTGATTCCACAGGTATTCGGCCATCTGAGAACGGCAGGAGTTGCCGGTACAAAGAATCAGAACTCGTTTGGGCATGGGCAGATCACCTTGCTCAGCTTTGTTGTCGTCACTTGTTTTAAGAAATTCAGCGGTATGCCAAGACTGCGAGGCAGAGACGACATGCCTCGGCCGCTTCCCGTTGCAGAGACGATTGGGATTACAATACATCAGCATTGTCATTGTCGTTTTTTCTCAGTTTTCGGAAAGGTCACACTGTGATACGTCTCCTTGCCACCCTTTGTCTTCTGATCCCCATTTCGAGGGCTGCCGCCAACGAATCAACATCAGACACGCAGATTTCCGCGAGAAAAGCCTGGATTGAACAGCAGATGCCCAAATTGGTGAGAACCTATCAGTGGCTGCACACCCACCCGGAAGTTTCGTTTCAGGAGCAGGAGACGGCAAAATTCATCGCCCAGCAGTGGCAAGACAGCGGTTTTGAAGTCACATCCGACGTGGGTGGACACGGCGTTGTCGGCATTCTGAAAAACGGAACTGGCCCCACACTGATGCTGCGTTGCGATCTCGATGCCTTGCCCGTCACCGAACAGACCCAGCTGCCTTATGCCTCGGAAGTCAAAATCGAGCTGCCTGGCGGCGCGCTGACGGGAGTCATGCATGCTTGCGGTCACGACATCCACATGACAAATCTAGTGGCAACGGCAAGATACTTGGCAGAACATCGCGACCAATGGTCTGGCACATTGATGGTGATCGGCCAACCTGCCGAAGAGCGTGGAGCAGGTGCCAGAGCCATGCTGACCGACGGTCTTTTCAAGCGATTCGAGAAACCTGATTTTGCGGTCGCGTTGCATGTCAGTGGCGACAAGCCAACCGGCGCCGTCGGAGTCCTGCCCGGCTATGCACTGGCGAACGTTGACAGTGTTGACATTCGAATGAAAGGGCGTGGCGGGCATGGATCGGCCCCACACACCACCATTGACCCCATTGTTCAAGCAGCCCAACTGGTGATGTCTCTGCAGACAATTGTCAGCCGCGAAGTGAAACCAATCGATCCAGCGGTGGTGACTGTCGGATCCATCCATGGCGGAACCAAGCACAACATCATTGGCAACGAATGCGACCTGCAATTAACGGTCCGAAGTTACAGCGAGGAGGTGCGTCAACAGGTACTCAGCGCGATACAACGCAAAGCCAAGGCTGTGGCAGCCAGTTTCAATGCCCCCGCCCCTGAGATCACGATCAGCGAGGGTACCCCATCCCTGAAAAACGACGCTGAATTGACTGCACGCATGAAGCAGGTATTTGAGAAAACCCTTGGCGACGGGAACGTGTCTGTCGACGAGCCATCCATGGGTGGTGAAGACTTCAGTCGATATGGCCGTGAGGGCGTTCCGATTCTGATGTACCGACTCGGCAGCGTGAACCAATCACGCCTCGATCGGTTCCAGGCACTCAAGGTCCCATCACCCTCACTTCATAGCAGCCAATACTACCCTGATGTTGAACCAACACTGAAGACGGGCATCCTGACCATGACAGGAGCGGCACTCGACCTGCTGGGAAAAAAGCAGCGTTGAGTTTTGCGTCCGATCAGGAAATTCAGGTTCCATAAACCCTCCGGATTTTACGGCAAAATCCTTAGATGGAATTGAGAACGTTGCGAACATCCATGAGGTAGATTTGCCGCCCACCATCGTGTGGACTGTCAATCGCAACCGTCGTTCCGTCATCGCTGAAACGCGGATGGGTGTCACATCGCCATTCGCCTCGATAAGCCGCGGGCGAAGGGAAGTGACCTAGATCAAATCGTTGACCACTTGGAACGTGAAACAGAAACACCGTTTGCCGGGACGTTTTTCGATCGGGATAAGTGTCATTTAGAATCCAGTCGCCATAGGGGGCCGGCAGATACGTATTGTGTCCATTGGTTGGCATCTTTTCGTGCCCCACTGGCACCACCTCTCGGCTCCGGTCTTTCAACGTGTAAAACCCTGAAACGCTGCCCTTCGGGCGAGTCCACATCGTCACTTCCTCGTCGTTTTTCCAGATAAAATGCGATGTATGACCACTTGGATCGAGAACATAGCATTCAGAACCATCAAGGTTGGCTGTGATCATACGCGTGACAAAACCATGATTCGCGATTCCTTTGAAACTCAATGTGATCGGGTCAAAAGCGGGCCGGTAACGATGCAGCACGGTAAATCGATTGCCAGACGGATTGATCAATAAATGGTTGAAGTAATGCCATGCTTCGGGGTAACGGTTCCCGTCAGGCCATGCAATCGCCGCCACATCAGCCAGAGACATGATCAGTTGATCTTCACCAGTCTCGAGATCGACACGCCAAATCCCCGATTCACTGGGGGCGTGTTCCGACACATGAGGATCTGCCAGCCCGTCATATCCATACCCGGGGCGAAGATTGTCAATGCGGCGAAAGTCCACCGACAAACCAAACGTACCGTCAGAGGAGACGGTGTAGATCGGACGTGATAGAGTCCGCACCTTGCCGTCGGACATTGAACGTACTCGACAAACAAAACGATCACCCTGACGATCATTCCAGAGAATGTGATCTCCCTTTTCACCAACCCACTGCAGCATGCAACCCTGCTGCCACCCCCACGCGTGACTGGTGCCAATCGGACACCACTTGTCCCCCTGCTCCGTGTCCACATATCCGACCTTGATGGAATCCTTGCCAGTGGGCGGACGTCCTTCAAACGTGGTCTCATTTGCCAACACGTAACGTCCAGTAGGATCAAACTCGCGTTTGTCATAATACCCAAACCAGTGATTGGCCGGCCCACGTGTGATTGCTCGCGTTGGGACGAACGTTTCCAACGGCCCAGTGAGTTCATCACCAGCACCGGCAGCATCCTGCAACCACACCGAGTTCATGCCGGTGACCAACGTAGTGCCAGCCAACTGCTGGAATTGCCGACGTGAGAGTGGCATGGGAATACTTTCTATTCGATAGTTATATTACAGAACGAGTTCAGTAGCAGTCGGGGCAAACGTTCCCCAACTCAGTGAATGTAACATGAGATCACGTGACGCACCTGCCACGCGTTCAGAGGCATTCAGTGATCAGGCAATTCGTAGCGGATCAGAGTCGTAGCGGATCAGAGTCGTAGCGGATCAGAGTCGTAGCGGATCAATGACTTGGCGTGTTAAACACAGCCATTCGATGACGACATGAGCCACGTTGTGAACCGGATATTTGACCCGGCAGATATTCCTTTGCAGATATTCCTTTGCAGATATTCCTTTGCAGACATTCCCGGAAGCATGAACCGCTTGGTCCGAATATC
>JAPKCI010000419.1 GCA_028823035.1 Rubripirellula sp. | reverse complement strand
TAGTAACCCTGATCCCAGCGGAGAAGGCGACCGAGCGGCTTTTCTTTCGATCGCGGATCTGGTCGCATTCGAACAACAGATGCGGGATCGTGCGCCAGCGGACCCTGTTGGACCTGGTGAGGGAGGTGAAGCTGATGCGGCACGCCTCGCACAATCCATCGAACTCAATCGCTGGAATCTGATCAATCCATCTCCCGAAGGTGAAGACGGTACCAACGGTTCAGGAAGTCACGGAACCACCGCGCCACTGCCACGTCCGAATCCTCTGGGTGATCCACCAGAACCGGAATCAGGCGGCAGCAACCCCGCCCCCAAACCACTTCCCCCAGAACCGCTGCCACCGATCAACTGATGATCTCGGCAGCCTGTCACCCCAACGCAATCGCAAGCGATGCAGTACCTTTCAAAAGGAAGCATCGCTTGCTTGCGTTGTTGATGCTGTTGATGTTGACCTGCAAGCACAGTGCGCAACCATCCGATCCAAACCTCTCGGTTCACACCGGATTCAAACCTGTCATCGTCCCGGTGCTGGAGACAAAGGTGTCGACTTCCAATCCAAGCTGCTGCAGCATCGACACAAACAGATTCGTCAGGGGATAGTTGTCCTGCTGGTCAAACGCCAAGTGCTGACCATGACGGAATCCACCGCCCGCCAACAGAATCGGCATATTCCGGGTGTCGTGATTGCTGGCGTTGCCAAGATTGGATCCGAACAGAACCATGGTTTGGTCCAATAGTGAATCGCCAGCCTCACTGGAATCCGCCAGTTTGCCAAGGAATCTGCCCAAAGCCGCGACGATGGCCGTCTCGACGATTGCCAACTGTGCAATTTTTTCCGGGTCCTTGGCATGATGGGACAACATGTGATGATCGGTATCGACGCCGGTAATCGCTGGCACGAGGTTCCTGCCCGGATCTGAGAGGGTGATGAAACGCGTTGAATCTGTCTGAATGGCCAGATGCATCATGTCGTACATCAGGTCCAGCCTTTCAATCAGGTACTTGGGATCGAGCACATCACGGGGCTCCTTACCTTCCACCACGGGCTTGGGATGCTGTTCCCACTCTTCGGCTTTCACCAATCGCTTTTCCGCTTCGCGAACGGAGTTGAAATACTGTTCGAGTTTCTGCCGGTCACGCCCGCTCACTCGCCCCTGCATTCGACGAGCTTTTTCCGCAACCGCATCCAACACACTCTGGCCTTTCTTGAGACGTTCCACCGTCAACTTTTTTTCAGCCGCGGTTCCTTCGACAAACAATTTTTTGAACACGCGTGAGGGCCGTGATTCGGCTGGAATCTCGACACCTGAACGCGACCACGAAATTCCCGCACTGGACGTGGTCAATGACAACGATGCAAAACGAGTTTCGGCACCGAGGCGTTCGGCAGCCAACTGGTCAATCGAAATCGAATTTTCGAAACCGGCACTGAGTGGATGCCGCATGCCGGTCAGAAACGATTTCCTCGACGCGTGGCCACCACCAACTTCCGGATGAGACGCACCCGATATATAGGTGAAATCGTTGCGAAAACGCTCCAGAGTTTTTAAATAGGGTGACAACTCGTAGTCTCGGCCTGACTGCCCGGGCGTCATATTGGGCCCATGAAGCCCCAACTCAACGTTGACTGCCACCATCCGTCGTTTTGGTGTCTGCGACTGCTTCGTTTCAGTGTCCTGCCCCCAGGACGTTCGCGGCATTGACTCCAGCATGGGCAGCCCCAGCGACACACCTGATGCTCGTAGAAAATTGCGACGTGATGAACTATTCGGTGACATCGGCACTGCCATTTTCCTTTTCAAAAACTTGTTTGCGATTCAAGTTTACCCGACTCACAAGGTACCGTCACACACTTCGTTCAAAATCCCGATTCAACGCTGGTTTGCTACTTTTCAACGAACGCTCACGGTCTCTGAAAGAGTTTGCTTTGGACGACTAAATGAATCAGATCCCGAAAACCATAATCTTGATCCTTTGCTGACTCGACAATTTGCTGTACCGGATCACGATCAGCAAATCCCATCCGCCTGCCCAATCCATAAGTCATCAGTTTGCGAGTCAGCCCTGTGGCAATCGCAGGCTTGTCCCTGAGCATCCATTTTTTAAAATCTCTGACATCATGGAATGGCGTGTTGTCCGCAGTTTCGCCCGAGGCATCAACAGGGGGTCCAATTTTGTATCGCACATAATTGAAGGTGAACGGCGCGCGTCGCAAGGTAGGACGCTCTCCGTCACCCGTCGTTCGATAGTTCTGACGCCAACCGCCGATCGCATTGAAATTCTCCAAGGCAAACCCGGGAGGGTCGATCTTGTCATGACACACTGCACATGACTGTTGGTCACGGTGTTTTGCCAACTGCTGTGCCAAGGTCAGGGCGCCTCGCGTATCAGGTTCAATCGCCGGCACATTGGGCGGTGGAACTGACGGATGAACCCCGAGCAGATTTTCCATCACCCATGATCCCCGCAACACCGGTGATGTATTGGTCCCATTGGCCGTGACTTTCAAAACGCTGCCCTGCGTCATGACTCCCCCGCGAATGCTATCGCCAGGAAGCGTTACCTTTCGAATCGTCTGTCCTCTAACCCCTTCAATCCCGTAATGGGCAGCCAACCGTTCGTTCAGCATCACAAAATCTGAATCAATGAAATTCATGATGCTCAAATTTTTATCAAGCACTTCCTGAAAGAACGCCTCTGTTTCTGAAACCATCGAGATTTTTAGCAACTCATCAAATTCCGGGAACAGCTTTTCATCGGGTGCTGTGAAATCGATATCGCGGAGATCCAACCATTGCCCCGTGAAATTTGTTGCGAATGCTTTGCTTCGCGGGTCACGAAGCAATCGTTCTATTTGCTGTTGCAACACCTGCGGGTCACGCAATTCATCTCGATCAGCAAGTCGCAGGAGTTCGTCGTCCGGTGTTGAACTCCAGAGAAAGTACGACAACCGCGCCGCGAGCGCGTGTGCCGCAACGCGTTCATCACCCGATTCATCACCCGATTCATCACCCGATTCATCACCCGATTCATCAAGGAACAGAAATTCGGGACAACAAAGAGCCGTCTTCAATGTCAGCCGCAGACCCTCTTTGAATGATCCGCCGGAATCCATGGCAGATCGCACCATGTCCAGATGAAACGACACATCGTCTTCACCAACAGGACGGCGAAACAGACGCGGCAAACAGCGTGCGATGATCTGCTCTGCATCCGCCACGGTTCCTTCTTCAAGTTCAACATCACCCAGGAGTTGCTTTCTGCTGGGTGGTGGCCACTTTTCGAGTGGACCACGAATGACAATTTCGCCGATCTCCAAGCCTGGGTTCGGATAAGTATCAGCGTCCTTGCGAGTATCGATGGTTCCATAACACTTGGGCTGAAAGGTTCCTCGATCCTGCACCAGTCGATCAACAAACTCAATGGTCTGCCACTTACCGGGCTGAATATCGAAATAGCCAACTAGATGCTTTTCGGCCCTCCCGACAATTGTATCGCCACCATAGATTCGCAAGGTCACCGGCTGGTCACTCTGAATCGCCCGCACACGAATGCTGCCGTGATAGGTACCGGCAGGTGCCCGCAACCTGGAAAAGTTCACCAGATTCGTTGGACAGTAATTCGACTGAAAAATAACGAGCCCCGCATCTGTCTTGCGGAACATTTTTCCAAACTGTTTGTCATTCAGATTCCCGAGGTGATCTCGTTGATCATTCAGGTTGGTCACATGATTGATAAATTTGGGTGGTTCGTCCGGACCAAACACAGCATCAAGGACCGCATCAGCCGCATCGAGATACGCACGCATCGCTTCGGCTGATACCGCTAACCCCTCACCCACGTTATCAAAACCATCAGTCGACGCATCCTGTGGCAGGAAGTCTTTCACCCTGACCGAGATACCGAA
>JAPKCI010000124.1 GCA_028823035.1 Rubripirellula sp. | reverse complement strand
CCCATCGTTGGAGCCGGGTCCATTGGTTCCGCCGCGAAATATCCCACATCTGCAATCACCATCAAGGCATCGGCAGCGGCAGAACCTTCGCCAGCAGCGGAACTTGCGGAGTCAACCACATGGAGGCCCCCCATGTCATTCCCAAAACCAAAGGTACTGCCATCGAAGAACCGGTTTGATCGATAGTTTCCGGCAGTTCCGGTCCCCAGTGACGTCGGGTCAAAGACAAAAACATCCTCATCTGCACCGTTGACCCCGGTCACACTGAAATTACCCGTCGTTGACAGATAAATCGCACCATCATTTCCGACAGAGACTGCATCAACGTCTTCACCCGAAGATGTGGATAATCCAACATCACTGCCGTCAAAGTACATCTCAAATGATCCGCCTGTATTGCTACCGAAGGACGATGCATTGAACACAATCAAATCTTCATCACGGACACCACTTAAACCACTTACAGACGCTGATCCACTCGTTGAAACAACGAGCCGTCCATCGGGGGCGAAACTGATGGCATCGATATCTTCGCCATTACTTGTCATCCCAACATCACTGCCGTCGAAGAACATCTCCCAAACCTGAGTATCCGGAGAAAACTTAAGGATATCCGAGTCATCAAACGAGAGTGAAGCACCGGTAACTGAGCCCGCTGCACTGAATGACATCAAGATTTCACCATTCGACTGAATTCGAAATCCATCAAGGGTCAGTCCACTCACCCATGGAGTCCCATCGAAAAACACCCGAAATTCAGAACCGTCATAGGCTACGATATCTTCATTCTGGAATGTCAGCCCAGCTACTGAACCGTTGTTTTTCCGCGAAAAGTAGAAAAGGTCTGTTTGCTCGGAATCAGCATCCAACACGTCAATTGCATCAGAACTATCCGGGAACGACGATGAACTCGCAGTCACCGTTACCGACTGTGTCCCATCAACGACGCCATCTATCACTCCGGCAACCATGAAGCTAACCGACGTTGCACCAGCTGGAATCACAACACTCGAAGGAACTGCCGCCTCTCCAACATCGCTACTTATTAGTCCGACAGTCAGCGTCGAACTGGTGTCCGTATTACGGGTGACACTCGCAGTTACGGTACCACCTTCATCAACCTCAGCAGCATCGATGGTCAAGGTCAAGATGGGAGTATCGACATCCAACACATCGACACTTCCAGTTCCGGCACCGAGGCCGGACGCGACACCAGTGATCGTCGCGACTTGGTCACCATCAACGATACCGTCAGTGGCTCCAGTGATACTGAAGTCCACGCTCGCCTGACCCGCCGGAATCGTCACGGTGGCTGACACCGTAGCTTCGCCAGGGTCATCACTTGAAAGATTTACAACCAACGGTGAACTCGTGTCCGTATTGCGGGTCACCGTACCGCTCGTCGTCGAGCCCTCGTCCACACTGGATGGTGCGATCGAAACCGTCAGCCTTGCAACCTCATTGTCAATCACAGTAATCACGCCACTTGCGTCCGTGTAACCCGATGCACTGACACTGATCGTCGATGTCTGGTCTCCGTCAACATCACTGTCATCGACTGCTGTGATCGTGAATGTACCGCTCGTTGCACCGGCAGCTATCGTAGCGGTACCAACAACCGCTTCCGTCTCGTCGCTGCTGACAACATTTACAGTCACTGCATCGCCCGAACCATTGCGACTAACCGTTCCCTGTGTGCTGCCGCCCGCCTCGCTGATCGATAAATCGGCTATCGACAAACTCAAAGCCGGCACGGTCGAATCGACAACCGTAATGACATTCGACGCACCCAAATATCCTGACGAATCGACACTGATCGTCACCAACTGATCACCGTCAACAAACGAATCATTAACACCCATGATCGCAAACTGCGCCGAAGTCGAGCCGACTGCAATCGTCACCGTCGTCGCCACAGTGGCTTCAGTGGTGTCATCACTGCCAAGATTCACCACCAAAGAAGATGCCGTATCCGTATTACGGGTCACCGTCCCAACCAACGTCGAGCCCTCTGAAACCGAATCTAAAGCCGTAGTCAGCGTCAGCGTGGCAACATCATTGTCGGCATTGGTCAAACCAACATCATCAGGATTCAGGCCGCTGTAATTACCGTCCAACGAACTCGCAGCACCCAACACAATCGAGTACATAACATCACCATCAACGACAGTGTCATCGACTCCGGTTACGGTAACGGTTTGGGCAGTATTCCAGTCCCCCGAAGTAAACGTCAACTGGGATACATCGGCCGTTCCCTCATTGTCATTACTCGAAGCAACACTGAAAGTAACATTCGACGTCGGAGCCTCGGTTAGAACAACCGTGAACGATACCGAATCACCGCCCTCGCTAGTCACCGCAGAAGGACTCGGCGATGTAACGATCACGTCACCCGTCACGACTGGCGGAGGCATCAGGAAATCGACCACCTTGTCCATCACAAAAGCCTGATTATTCGGGTCACCTGCACTCACGCTGATTCCCTCGAACGGTGCGGCCATGAAAACGACGCGGAAGTCACTACCGTCGTAAGCAATCGCATTGTAGGGCTGAGCATCGGTGTTCACCGAGTTCCGATAGAAAACACCCTCACCATCTGCGGCAGGCACCAGCGAGTCGCTCCAATCGGCGCTGAAGTCCGATGGCAAACTGAAACTCAGATTCATCCCATCACTGATCGAACTGCCACTGACACCGACATACTGACTCAAGTTACGAACATCACTGGTGAATCCAGCAAGTTTCAAGTAGTCCGACTGGAATGAGGCACTGACCCCGTTGTAGAGAATGTCCTGACCAATCAGGAACAAACCTCCGTTACCATCCAGATAGCCGGACAATGCTGTCTGCTCGGCAGTTGACAGACCAGCGTCACCAGACGAGTAATCAAAACCCGTGTTCCAGATTACTACCGCATAGGAACTCAAGTCGACCGTCGAAGGCAGTCCCTGAGACGAAACCTCCCAAATGTCATGACCCAGTGAATTGGCATCCAACGCTGCCGTGTAGAAACGCTCATACGTGGCACCCTGATCATCATCCACAAACAGAATCTCTGGATTTGGTGGAGGATCGTCATCGTCCGCAACCTCCAATGAATCCGTACCGGAAACAAACCCGGCTAAGGCAGCAGTAATCGTAACCGTCTGATCCCCATCAAAAACCGTGTCATCGACGGCATTGACGTTGAACGTGACACTCGTTGCTCCGACCGGGATCGTCACATCGTCGGGAACGACTGCTTCTGAAACATCATCGCTGTTCAAAGAAACAATGATCTCATCGGTCGTCAAAGTGTTACGGCTCAATGTCGCGGTCGTAACCCCACCCGCTTCACTGATGGATGCATCAGTGATTGTCAACGCAAGAGTGGCAACGTCATCATCAACCACCACAATCGATTCCGAACCATCCACGTAGCCTGCGACGCTGGCAGTCACGACCGTTGTCTGATCACCATCCACCACCGAATCATCAACACCGACTACGGCGAAACTGACACTCGACTGACCTGCAGGAATCGTAACGCCGGCCGGGATAGTCGCAGCTGTGAGATCACTACTTTCAAGATCTACAGCAAGGGAGGAACTGGTCGATGTATTCCGGGTCACTGTCGCTGTTGCGACACCACCCGCTTCAGTGATCGAACCCACCGAAATCGTAACCGTCAATGTGGCGACATCCGCATCGACGACCGTAACACTCTCGCTGCCTGAAACGAAGTCCGTAACACTGGCTGTGATCGTCGCGGTCTGGTCGCCATCGACGATACCGTCCGTGGCTCCTGTGATTATGAAATCGGTAGATGCCTGACCCGCTGGAATCGTCACGGTGGCTGCCACCGCCGCTTCACCTGGATCATCACTCGAAAGATTCACAACCAGTGCATCGGAGGTTTCCGTATTACGGGTCACCGTACCGGTCGTCGTCGAACCTTCGTCGACGCTGGACGCCGCGATCGAAACGATCAGCAACGAAACCTCATCGTCGGTCACCGTAATCGTATCATTCGCGCCACTATAGCCTGTTGCACTGACACTGATCGTCGATGTCTGGTCTCCGTCAACATCACTGTCATCGACTGCTGTGATCGTGAATGTACCGCTCGTTGCACCGGCAGCTATCGTAGCGGTACCAACAACCGCTTCCGTCTCGTCGCTGCTGACAACATTTACAGTCACTGCATCGCCCGAACCATTGCGACTAACCGTTCCCTGTGTGCTGCCGCCCGCCTCGCTGATCGATAAATCGGCTATCGACAAACTCAAAGCCGGCACGGTCGAATCGACAACCGTAATGACATTCGACGCACCCAAATATCCTGACGAATCGACACTGATCGTCACCAACTGATCACCGTCAACAAACGAATCATTAACACCCATGATCGCAAACTGCGCCGAAGTCGAGCCGACTGCAATCGTCACCGTCGTCGCCACAGTGGCTTCAGTGGTGTCATCACTGCCAAGATTCACCACCAAAGAAGATGCCGTATCCGTATTACGGGTCACCGTCCCAACCAACGTCGAGCCCTCTGAAACCGAATCTAAAGCCGTAGTCAGCGTCAGCGTGGCAACATCATTGTCGGCATTGGTCAAACCAACATCATCAGGATTCAGGCCGCTGTAATTACCGTCCAACGAACTCGCAGCACCCAACACAATCGAGTACATAACATCACCATCAACGACAGTGTCATCGACTCCGGTTACGGTAACGGTTTGGGCAGTATTCCAGTCCCCCGAAGTAAACGTCAACTGGGATACATCGGCCGTTCCCTCATTGTCATTACTCGAAGCAACACTGAAAGTAACATTCGACGTCGGAGCCTCGGTTAGAACAACCGTGAACGATACCGAATCACCGCCCTCGCTAGTCACCGCAGAAGGACTCGGCGATGTAACGATCACGTCACCCGTCACGACTGGCGGAGGCATCAGGAAATCGACCACCTTGTCCATCACAAAAGCCTGATTATTCGGGTCACCTGCACTCACGCTGATTCCCTCGAACGGTGCGGCCATGAAAACGACGCGGAAGTCACTACCGTCGTAAGCAATCGCATTGTAGGGCTGAGCATCGGTGTTCACCGAGTTCCGATAGAAAACACCCTCACCATCTGCGGCAGGCACCAGCGAGTCGCTCCAATCGGCGCTGAAGTCCGATGGCAAACTGAAACTCAGATTCATCCCATCACTGATCGAACTGCCACTGACACCGACATACTGACTCAAGTTACGAACATCACTGGTGTATCCAGCAAGTTTCAAGTAGTCCGACTGGAATGAGGCACTGACCTCGTTGTAGAGAATGTCCTGGCCAATCAGAAACAAACCTCCGTCACCATCCAGATAGCCGGATAATGCTGTCTGCTCGGCAGTTGACAGTCCAGCGTCACTAGCCGAGTAATCAAAACCGGTGTTCCAGATCACTACCTCATAGGGAATCAAATCGGACGTCGAAGGAAGTCCCTGCGAAGAAACCTGCCATGTATCGTGTTCGAGCGAATTGGCATTCAACGCTGCCGTGTAGAAACGCTCATACGTGGCACCCTGGTCATCATCCACAAACAGAATCGGTGGTGTTGGCGGGACCACCACGACGGTTACCGTTGCCGTCGCCGTATCATTTTGATCGTCCGTAATCGTGTAGGTAAAAGTGTCGGTCCCAATAAAACCGGTGTTGGGTGTGTAGGTAACAACCCCGCTCGACTCACTTATCTGACCATTGCTGGGATTCGTGAGGGAGGTGATTGAAAACGTTCCGTTCTGCGGATCAGAGTCGTTGTCGAGAACACTGATAGCGACCGAAGTATCGACTAAGGTGGACGCTGTGTCATTTCCGGCAATCAGAGTTTGCGACGAAACCACGACCGTACCACTGATCTGATACTGTCCCCGACTGACCGACTCATTAAAACCTGTCGGTGGATTTGCATTCCAGTTTCCGTAACCGATCCCGTCGATTGCAATGTAATAGGTACCAGCGGTCAAATTGAGACTACTGAAAGAGGCGTTCAGTGCCGTCGCCGGGTTTGAGGTCGCTACAACATTCTGGTCGCTGTCGTAAATAGTCGCCAGAACATCAAGGTTCGAACCCTGATCCCCGACTGGCGTTGCCTCAATCGTGCGTGTGAAGCTAACACCGTTGTTAACAAACGTCTCCTGCACATAAGAGTCAATCGTCAGATTAATCGCACCGTCACCGGTTTCGAATCCGAACCAGTCTTGGTCAGCCGCTTGCGAAATAACTCCAAAGCCAGTGACATCAACAAGCTGCGCGTCGCCGGCGTTGGTCCCCAAAGTTTCCAACGTGCTTGCAGAGGCAATCGCTCCCCCGTGATCGTCGGCGCGATATCCAAAACCATTATTGTTGGTGATGATCTGCCAATCATCTTGGCTGTTATTTGCCTGGAAATACTGGCCCGTATCCCACGTCGTCATGTTAGTGCTGTAACCACTGCCCATGATCGGTCCCCAAGCGACCTCGCCCGAACCATGGCCTCCGTAGTAGGCGGCTCCAACCGTCGTTCCATCGTGGCTCAGTCCCAACGCATGGCCAACCTCATGAGTTGTTGCCGCAGAAACTCCAATTGCACTGGTATTAAAAACGAATACAGGTTCATCAACAGAGTCATTGAAACTGGTTAAGTAGGCAAAGCCACCGCAACCGCAGTTGTCCCAATCTTCGGTCACCACAACACGCGATCCCCATTGCGTGTCTGACCCACCACTCTTGCTCAACGCAGCAACGCCGGGATCCTCGGTGGTTACATTGATCTCGAAGGGTGAGAAATCCTCCGCGACCCTCTTCCAAATACTCTGAATTTGCGTAAGTTCGCTGTTGGTAAATCCTGCTCCATTATTGCCAGGGTCATAAGCTGGCGAAACAATACTGCTGTTCCCACTTGCTGAATTCCATGTCGTTCCCTCAGTGACATGCCCATCGAAATCAAGGTAGATCGTATGATTAGCGGTGGGCAGACTGTGCAACAAGAACGTGTCAGCTAACGCAGCAGAAGCAGCACCACCTGAAGCCCCACCCCCTTCTTCGATGAAATCGAAAACGTTCTCCGGCCGTTCCACAAACATGCCGCTCTCTGATTCATCATCCTGAACGACTTGCAAATAGTTTTCGTAGGCTCCCTCCTGCATTGGTCCAGTTGGTGAATGATGCACAAACTCAGCTTGTGTCATTTCCCATCCGCTATGCCAGTGACTAGGGTCCATCCAGTCAGGCGCACCGTCTGCGGCCAACAGACGCCTTGACTCAAGCACTTCGAATATCCGTCTTCGTGACGCGACCTTGTGAGACAGTCTGTTTAGATTCTTGTTCGATTGGCGCATCTGGATGACCCGTTGCCCTTCTTAAATGAGGGTAAAAAGTTTTCATGGAGCATAAAAGGACGAGAGATACCGCAGCCATAACGTTTGATTGACCACAATTCTCGAGAATAGGATGATTAGCGTAGCGGATCGCCGCAAGCGCATGACTTTATTTTGGCGTTTTAAAGAGAATTATTCACTCCTTCACTGATTTGTTGCTAATCGCTCCAATGGAGCAAATAACGCCTTAAACGAGCCTGTAAGAACAGATAGACAACGTCCCGACACTTAGTCATTAATCATAGCAGCAAGGCAATGCGTCCCAAACGCTGGAATCCGACCGGGTTCACTGCAAGCCAAACACAACAACCTCGCATCGATCATTAAAGCCTCAAAAGCAGCTCCAAACCGAATGATTTCGGTGGGCGATCGAGGATTCAGGCGGGGACAAACGACGCGACGATCTTGCAATATACTGATGACATAGGGCATCCCGATTGACAGCATAGGCGGGGGCTAACCTTTCAGCGCCAATTTCCAGCTGTCACCACCAAGTTCCAGCTGCCTGAAAACTTTTGCGGCAGTCTTAGCCCCCTTTTAGCCGCTTTTCGCCGCGTCCGGATCCCGCCTCATGAGTTGCCTGTTTAAAGTCCGCATCGCCTATTTCATTTGTCTGCCAATCACCTTCACCAGCAGCCAACTGTCGGCTGAGACATTGAGACAACCGATTCCATTCGTGGAGCAGTTGCAATCAACCGGTGCAGCAGACTTGGCCCATCAGGCGCGTCAACGTGGCAATGCACACCGCGGCGGTTTGGTCTTTTACAAGTCGGGTGCCGCCTGTGTGAACTGCCACGTTCAGACCCCAGAAGGTTCACCACTTGGACCCAAGCTCGCTGAACTCGGAGAAGTTACTGACACACATGTGATCGATTCCCTGCTGTACCCCTCAAAATCCATTCGCAAGGGTTACGAAACGCAATCGGTACTGACAACAAGTGGTGAAATCATCGTAGGGATGGTTGCCAAAGAAGATAATAGTTCGATAACCCTCCGGTCAGTATCCGACCTGAATCAGGACCGCATCATTCCAAAGAAGGAAATAGAGGCGGTCAAACCAAATGCGAAATCCATGATGCCAGAGGGTCTCGTTGCTTCGATTGGCAACCTGCGCGACTTCCTCGATCTCGCCTGCTATTTGATGGAAATTGCGGAGGGTGGTTCTGCTAGAGCAAAAGAGTTAATGCCATCGCCCGAGGAGTTGCAGTTCAAAGACGACACGTTAGATCTGGACCATGCTGGAATCATCAGCACACTGCGCAGTCGTGACTTTGAAACTGGAAAAGGGATCTACCACGGTTACTGTTTCAATTGCCACGGCAACGACGGCAACACACCCTCGTTGCCAACCGCACGAGCATTCGGCAACCAAAAAATGCGATTTGGTTCCGACCCGTTCCGGATGTTCATGACTCTTTCTCATGGCCAGGGGCTGATGGCAGCCATGCGACACCTGACGCCGAAAGAACGTTATCAGGTCGTGCACTACGTTCGCGAACAATTCATGAAGCCGTCCAATCCGGATTACTTCGTAGTGGACAAGACTTATCTCGCATCATTGCCCACTGGCACGCGAAATGGTTCAGAGCAACCCAACATCATCCGCGAATACGGTCCTGCCTTGGCCTCGCAACTGGGGCGTCAGTACAGCAGTGTTCTGAATGTGAATCTTGGAAAAACCACGATTGCCTACAATCTGCACTCCATGGATCAGGCTGGTATCTGGCGTGGTGGTCTCGACCTGAGTGAAACACAACACGTCCGCGATCGTGGTGAGGGCACAGTATCTCCTCTCAATGATGAAATCCACGCTTGGTCCGACTGGGCGTGGGGCCATGAGGGAACACTCGAATATCCTCGCGGGGGTCTTCTACCGCGAGGACCGCTGCCAGCCCGATGGATGGACTACCGCGGACACTATATCCACGGCAAACGTGTCGTCCTGAGCTACTCGATCGACGGCAGGGCCATTTTGGAAACCCCCGCGGAGACAAAACACGAATTGGTGCATGCAATGCAGATCATGGGGGGCGTTCCCCTGATCCTGTCCGTTGCACAACAGCCAACCAAAGATGGAGTAACCAGCACGGTTGGCTCCATTGCTGCAGGTATCACATCGATCACAAAAAAAACAACCGCCGGTGATGCGGACCAATCATTCATCATCATTTATGATAGCGACGGTGCGGAGATCACGAACTACACCGCTGCGGCAGTCACTGGCGAGACTGCTCGCCTGCGGTGGTTGATTGATTCAAGTCAACGACTATGCCTGCAGATTCCAGAAGATCAAAAAACTCGCAACATCGCGATTCACAGAACGCGAGGCAACGGAACGAAATCACTCGAACGATGGATTGCATCATTGCAACCCGCCACCAACCGCAGAACGGTAGCACCGGCCGACCTGATTACGGGAGGGAAATTGCGTTGGCCCCAGACGCTTCATACCGTTGGCTATCCCGGTTTGGAACCAAGTGGATACGCTCTCGACACACTAACCTTGCCTGAATCAACCCCTTGGAATACTTGGTTCCGAACATCGGCACTCGACTTTTTCTCCGATGGCCGAATGGCTTTGTCGACCTACGGCGGCGACATTTGGATCGTCTCTGGCATCGACAGGGAATTGAGGGACATTCGCTGGAAACGTTTTGCCGCTGGACTTTACGAACCGTTTGGCGTCAAAATTGTCGACAATCATGTGTTTGTCACCTGCAAAGACCGAATCGTAAAACTGCATGATCTGAATCAGGACGGCGAAGCAGATTTCCATGAAAACTTCAGCCCTGACACCGATGTTTCGGTCAACTTTCACGCGTTCAACTTCGATTTACAAACCGACGCAGTTGGAAATTTCTATTACAGCAAGAGCGGTCACGGTGCCGACTCGACACTGCCCGGTGCGGTGATCAAGATATCTCCGGACGGAAAACGCAGGGAAGTATTCAGCACAGGTTTCCGCACACCTAATGGAATGGGGATGCTGCCTGACGGGCGGCCAACCGTCAGTGACAATCAGGGACAATGGACTCCAGCCTCGAAAGTCAGTCTGCTGAAACCCAAGGGATTCTACGGTTGGGTACAGACCTATTCGATCCCCGGGAAATGGGAACCCGGTGGGGGAACCATTGACGTCAAAAAAGTTATTCCACCGTCATCTTTCGACCCACCGCTCGTCTGGATGCCGCAGGATTTCGACAATTCATCTGGCGGTCAACTATGGGTTGATGATGAACGCTGGGGTCCGTTATCCGGCCACCTATTGCACACAAGCTTCGGCAAGGGCTGGATGTCCTACCTGATGATGCAGGAGGTCGAGGGACAATCGCAAGCCGCGATCGCAAAACTGCCCTTTGATTTCAGTACCGGCATCATGCGTGCGCGAGTTAACCCAAGTGATGGTCAGGTCTATGCGACCGGACTACAAGGATGGAATGGTGGAGGACGAGCGGGGCTTCTCGATGGTGGACTGCAACGCCTTCGCTACACAGGCCAACCATGGAAGATGGTCAGCGACTGCAAAGTCGAAAAAGACGGTCTGCGAATCATTTTCAATTTCGCTCTCGACCCAGATAGCGCGACCGACCCCGAATCCTACCTCGCTGAACACTGGAACTACCATTGGCGCAGCAGTTATGGGTCTGACCGGTACTCACCCAAGACTGACAAACCGGGGGTTGATAAAATTGGAATCGAGTCCGTTACTCTTGGGTCAGACGGAAAAAGTGTCAAGCTTAATATTCCCAATATGATTCCCGTTGATCAGACACACATCATCGTCCACCTGAAAGCAGAGGACGGTTCTGATTTTGAAGAAGAGATTTACTGGACAATCAATCGCGTTCCCGAACAGTGAATCAACCGTGAATACTGACCGCACAAACGAATCCACACCTACCCACAAGAGCGTCCCGGAAGCAGAGGAAAACATTGGAATGCAACACCAAACTAACCGCCGAAAATTCCTTCATGCCACAGCATGCTCCACAGCAGCCTTAACAGCGGCCAGCAGTCCCCTGATCCTGGGTGCTGAGGATAAAGCAGGTAGCAAAGAACCAATCGTGGGCACGGGCGAGCACACCTACCGTTGCATCCACCATTGGGGTCGTTCCAGCCTTCCAGCGACACACAATTACGGTAATGCTTCCCATGGTGTCAGCGTTGATCAGCAAGGCTTCGTTTACATCACACACACGGGAACTCCAGATTCTGTCTATGTATTTGACCCCGAGGGCAAGTTCGTCAAGAGTCTGGCAGGTTTCCACAGTGTGATGAAAGGAAACGCATCCACCGCAAGCGGGCATGGAATCGACATTCGCATGGAAGGTGGCGAGGAATTCCTTTATTTGGCCGCGTCCTATGCAAAAAAATCCTTCGCCAAAATGTCACTCAAAGGTGAACTCGTTTGGACACGGTCGCGGGACGAGATTTTTGAACATGCGGGATTTGCAAATCCGCAAAAACTTGGATTCCGTCCCACAAACACAAGTTTCCGGCCCGATGGCGGATACTACCTTGGCGACGGTTATGGCAGCGCGTACCTCTATGAGTACGACGCCAAAGACAACTTTGTGAGGGCAATTGGCGGTCCGGGAGAGCAGAATGGCCAATTCCGAACACCGCATGGACAGTGGCTCGATGCGAGGGATGGAATTCCAAAACTGGTCGTCGCCGACCGTGCCAATTCACGACTCCAGTGGTTCGACATGGATGGGAACCACTTGCGCACTCAAGGCGGGTTCCTCTTCCCTGCGGACATTGACAGCCAAGGTGAGTTGTTACTGGTACCGGATCTGCATGCCCGCGTCACGATTTTGGACATCAATCATCAACCCATTGCACAACTCGGTGACGATCCCGCGTGGAGGGCGCGAGTTCTTGATAAAAACGAGTCGATGCGAACCAGCCCCAAGAAATGGGTGAACGGCAAGTTTATTCATCCGCATGATGCCTGCTTCGACGTAGATGGCAATATCTTTGTGACGGAATGGGTCCGTGGCGGACGAGTCACCAAACTGGTCCATGCGTGACGCGATGACGGCACCCGTAAACAAGGCCAACCAAAGCAACGAAGTCATCAGACACTGCTGCGTGATCCAGAGATCCGACTGCCACAAACGGTTGGTAAACAGCGATGTTGGCACTGCTGTTTGACAGTGCTACTTGGCAGTGACCGACACTCGAAAGATCCTGATGAACTGGCGTCCTGTTCGCGGCCCCTTTGACTTGTCTGCGTTTTGATTTTCATTCAAAATCACGAAGCAAACGCTACTGTTTCCGGATGCGCTCCAGCCACTGCATGTTGCGAACTACCGAATAGAAGAAAAAGTCGACCGGACCAGAATCGAACTGGCATGAGGAACGATCTGCTTCCCTCCGCTCGCCATTACGCCGCCACTCGTGTTCGCTTCACCGTCTGGACAGGAAAATGAAATCTGCAAGCAACGCAGCAAGAGAATTTGCTGACTGCTTAGCAGAGCAAACACGATCTAACGACAAGCGGCGATTCGGTGAAACCAGACAAGAATCGGCAAGATGTCGACACTAGAGTCTACGGGAAACGAAACAAGTTCAGAGAGACCGCAGCAGTATGGTACGCATGAGAATTAGACGCTAAAAATCACCGGTAGCCATTGGCAGTAGGGCTATGGATTAGCCTCCGGACCACGTAGCATTGCCATTGCAAAAATACCTGACGAGTGTCCATCGCTGAAGGTGATATTGTAGGCATAGGACCCAGCAGGTTTCATCGACTCGATCCTCAGAGGTCTCGCCTCAGAAGTCGTTAAAACAGGAAGAACGGTGAGTTGCTTGCCTTTCTCTGCCCGTTTTTGTTCATCACCGCGTTTCTTCTCCCTGCATGTTGCGCAGGGACAACAATTGCGAAGTTGCGTGGCGGTCCAAGGCGTCTCCATGCCGTCACTCCACTGGATTATGATCGCGGACTCTCCCTGACGCACAATACCAACCGGCGAGATATTCTCTGGCAAACGATCTCTGTCAGATGGTTCTTTAAAAATGGACTTGGTCATTATTGATGAATATCCAATCAAACATGCTTTCGAGCAGTCGTTACAGTCAGTTCCTAGGTCTCGCGACGATCGACAAGCCGCTTCGCCTTGCCTTCAAAGCGAGGCAGTGTTCCCTCCGGGACCGCTGAGACGTTCACCCGCATTGCCAGCCTGTCACGCACCATCTCGGAAAGTTGCTCCACGACTGCCTCCTCTGCTTCAACCTCTGCTTCAACCTCAATGGCCAACTGGTCCATTTCGGCAACGCGAGTCGCGATGATTCTGAATTCCGCAAGCGGTGTAATTTCCCTCACTATCGACTCGATACTGCTGGGAAAGACATTGACGCCGCGAATGACCATCATGTCATCAACTCGCCCCAGCACCCCTCCGTCCAAAAACAGAAAACGACATGCCTGATCATGGTTTCGATAGCCACGGACAATATCACCTGTTCGGTAACGAATGACGGGGCCCCCGAACCGCCCCAGGCTGGTCAGTACCAACTCAGCTTCTTCACCCTCACCCGCTTTGATGCCTTCGGGATACTGAGTGTCAAAACGTAGTAGTTCAGCGATGAATTCTGTTTCAATCACATGAATACCAGTCCCGGTCTCATTACCAAACCCCCACGCCCCGACTTCACTGGCACCGGTGTGATCAACCACCTTGGCATCCCACAAGGTTTCCAACCGCTGCCGGACACTGGGGATCGATCCTCCGGGTTCCCCTGCAACGATGATCCGCCTGACCTTGGTCTCTGAAAGGTCAATGCCAAGCTCCTGAGCCACTGCTCCCAGATGCAACGCATAGGTTGGCGTGCAACAAAGAACGGTGCAGCGGTGATCACGAATCATCTGAATCCGCTTTTGACTGGTCATGCCCCCACCCGGAACCACGGTGGTACCACGCCGCACCAACGCGTCATTGGCAGTCCAGAAACCAATGAACGGCCCAAATGAGAAAGCCATCATCGCCACATCGTCCTGATCGACTTCTGCGGCGTCGAGCACGTAGTCCCAGCACGTCAGCCACCATGCCCAATCGGCTGGCGTATCCAGGACCGTCAAAGGAAATCCTTTGGTCCCGCTCGTTTGGTGCAGTCTCGCGTAATCAGTCCGCGGCAATTCGAAGATGCGTGCGGGGTCTCCCGCTGAATTACCCAGCAAGTCTTCCTTAGTCAATAACGACATGGAAGCCAAGTCGTCGAGGGACGTGAGCGGCATGCGTTCACCGACTCCGCGGCCACGATAGAACGGACGATCCTGGATTTCAATCAGCAAATCATTGAGTCGCTGCAGTTGCACTGACTCAATCTGATGACGAGAAAGTTGTTGCCCGTGTGTGAGTTTGCTGGTCAAGTGAACAAATCGGGTCTGGGAACACAAAAATACAAATTAAGAAACGGTGAAGGCCACCGACTTCTCTAATCTACCAAAGCAAATCGAACAGGTGTCGCTGTTCTCAAAAACTTGAACTTAGGAGGCATCTGAACAGCATTAACTTCGCGTGAGTCTGGTCGGGCGGCAGATCGGAAATAAGCAGGAACGATGAAGACTTCGCCAGGTGCTTAAATGACGGTTACAAACCGTTTCTTGGACACTGATTATTCGTACATCAGAGGCTTGTATGGTTCGCCTGCAAGTCGTGTTCAGTTTCTCACTGCATATACGAAAACAACAGAAAAACGCAGGCGTTTGCCGGTTTTGTTGGCAATTCCGTCCCGAAAACACACCCTGAAGTTGACTCACCACTGCGATCCTACGATTCAGCGAAACGCTCGAACACTGATTGACGCGCGCTGTGAACGACGACACGCGTTCACACTCGTCGACATGCTGGTCGTCATTTCCCATCAGCGGAACGCTTGCAGATCTGCTCCTGACAGCCATCTCGAAGGCACCTGAACACGCCAACCCACGATTTCGTCAGCGACGCGTCGAGGAAGATGATTGACCCTGGATTTTCTTTAATTCCTGGATTGGCAATGACGGCCCTGCCTGCGAAGAAATAGCAACGGGCAGGGCAAGCAAAATCGCCTCCGGTCGTGTTTTTCTAAACATAGGCGCCACTCAATTGTGCTCCGCTCGACCTCCATTCAAGCCGACAATGACTTGTGACGCTGCGCAGCTCTGGTTATGGTCTCGGACCGAAAGGCTTGATACATAACTGCGAAGCGCCCCATGAATTCCGAGCACACAAACCAACCTGATGATCTGTTTCCAAACACTGGTCGCGTTGCAGCAATCGACTACGGAACCGTGCGGATCGGAATTGCTGTTTGTGATCCAGACTGGATATTGGCGAGCCCCTTGGAAGTTCATCCAGCACAGAACTGGCGGGACGATGGAGATTACTTTCGCTCACTGATCAAGATAGAGCGAATCGTCGGGCTCGTCGTGGGGCTTCCAATCCACTGTGACGGAGGAGAAAGCGAGAAAAGCAGAGAAGCCAGAGAATTTGCAAAATGGTTAGCAGCGGAGACTCAACTGCCGGTGCGAATGTTCGATGAACGATTCACCACTGCCGACGCTAATCGTCGAATCGGTGGAAATCTTACCCGAGCAAAGAAAAAACAACGTGTCGATGCCATCGCCGCGTTGGTTTTGCTCGAATCTTTCATTGAAGCCAGTCGGTATCACAATACCGTGGCAGGGCAATCCATTGATGCTGCACCCACGGGTGGCGAAAGTCTTGATGACTGAACCGGACTGCGGAACAACCTCGCAGTACAGTCGTCACGCAGAAAAGAGCCCTTCGCCAAACGTAATCCCAATCTTAGGCGGCGGTATCACTCACCAACTTGCCCATCAGATCAACGAAACGTTCCTCAGCTTCGCGACGGCGGCGAACCCGCTCGCCAACGCTCCAGCCTGATCGGATTCGCATCACTCGACGCGAGATTTCAGCGTCAGATGGAATTGTCTCATTTTGAGTCACCGAAGTTCGATTCGAGACGAGTTTTTTATTTTCTAGTGTCAACATTGTAGGATTCCTCCCTAAAAGTATTCGCCCAGCAGTGGGGCATCTTGCTACGAAGCCACGTTGGCTTCACTGAGTCACATTAACTGCAAGCGGCGTGCCAATCGGCAGAATCGATGCGACCGATTCTACAAACAACGCGTAAAACCCGTATTTGACCCGCAATTTTTTTTAAAAACAACTTTTCAGTGGGTCCTCAACGGTCCATGGGCTGGCTCTGAATGAGACATCTTTCAAAGGTTTGCAAATCTTGCAATTCCTGCTCTGGAAGTAGCAGAACCTCATGATTGGCGACTAAGTCGCCGACAATCGCGAGTCGGAGCGTCTGCCAAGTTGAAATCCCGCATTTTCCTCGGAGATCACAGTATTGAACTTGGCCAGCCGCATCATAAACCATTCCAAACACTTGCTCGCAACCTGAGGCCCGGGTAAAGACAAAGCAACCGTCTGGCTCAAAGTACAGCGAGTCCAGTCTCTTTAGTCGCTCTTCGACCTGTTCGAAACTGGTTTTCAGTGGGCCTTTGGCTGCCCCATAGAGATACAAGTGAAACGAGATCATTTGAATGCCGTGAAACTGGAAACGGAATTTTACACGCTGCGTGTATCGAAAGCAGCGTTGACGCCCGTGCTCTGGTTTTCTTAACGGACCAGATCGAGCGGGTCTTTTGAAACGCGCCAACACCCCACTGCCAGCAAGAAGCCCGCAGACAGGGCTCGGATGGTCACTGACTATCTCTGAGTTATTGTTTGCCTGATGATAATGGATGTATCCGTTGCTCGACTCCCGCCAACACAATCGAGGATACCTTCGTTGCTGTTTGGCTACCTGTTTTGTGTTTCTGTGCGGCGCAGGCCTGACGATGCGTGTTTGGCCAGAATAACAATGAATCATCTGTGGAATTGAATTTGACCGGGACGGTCAGTCTGCCACGACTTGTCGAAGCTGTGTCGAAACAATGAGAAGTGCGATTTTCTTTACAGTGCTGATCTCGCCAAACGGCAAATCACGATTTACACGCCGGCGCGACACCGACTGCAAGCGATGCTGAAACGGATTTGTCCGCCAGTCCAATTCCCATCCGCAGCGAAGGAGCGTTGAAATCACTGCCAGACAGGATCAATGACTCGGCGAGTCCAAATTTGAGCGAACTCTTGAGCGAATGAAATAGCATGCGTTCTGTGCAGCGACGCAAATGGAAATTCGCCTTGTCAAACGCGACGCGTGCTGCATCGTCATTCGGCAGTCCCGATCACAAGAGAACAATCTTGCCATTCACTGACGGTCACGCGTCTCCGTCCCCGTTGAGCATGTGACGTTGAGCATGTGACGTTGAGCATGTGACGTTGAGCATGTGACGTTGAGCAT
>JAPKCI010000123.1 GCA_028823035.1 Rubripirellula sp. | reverse complement strand
GTCAGTAACAGCGGGTTGGTCAGTAACAGCGGGTTGGTCAGTAATAGCGGGGCAGACGCCAACCGACTCAATGCCTGCCCGGATTGCGCTGGCACGGGTTATCGTGGGCGGATTGCCATCGCCCAGATTGTTCGAATTGATGGAAATGATCCGGTCGGCGATGCTTTAGCGGATTCATTGGAGGCAGGGGACCCGGTTCAACGAATGAGGCTTGCCGCTAAGGCAGTCGGAGCGGTCGACCTGCACGAAGCCGCTGATTGCTATGTTGAACAAGGTATTACTGATAGGGCCGAGGTTTATCGTGTACTTGGTAAGAAAGATGGTAACGGGGCTCAGCAGCCTTGCGATTGAGATGCGGATTGTCTTGCCGAACGGTTTCCATCATCCGGCTTGGCGTCAGTCAGATGCGATTACGTGAGCATTGACGCGAACGGGCAAGCGTGGTTTGCGAACAGCGTTCAGTTCGATCCCGGACGTGCGTAACGGTGTAGGAAAGCTGCCGTTGTGTCAGCCACGAACTGAATGTCTTCGGGTGGGTCAACCAGCAGGTGGTCGGCATTGTGCAGAGAGATCAGGCTGGGCAGCTTATCATTTGCCGGGGAATTTTGGATCAGACCAATGATTCGCAGGGCATGGTCAAAACTGACAGTCGCATCCGATGGAGAGTGAAACAGTAGGGTGGCGGCTTTGATCTGAGTGATCATGTGGGGCAGATCATGACGCCGGAAATCGTCAAGCATTTGCTGATCAATGTCCCAGTCGGTCCCTCCGATCGTGACTTGGCCGCTGCCGGTCAGTTCGATGTTGGGATCAAATCGTGTCAGCAGGGTCGCCAGGTGCGAGGTATCACTTGGCGCTGCCAACGTGATCAGTGCTTTGAGGTTGGCATGGTCGTCGTTCTCGCTTTCCAAAGGTTGGCCGGCGAAGGCGAGTGAGACCGCACCTCCGAAACTGTGACCGATCAGTGAAGTCACGGGGCCAATCTGCGTGTTGGCGTAATGGACCGCGCTCTTAAGGTCAGCCAGATTAGTACTGAAGTTTGTTTCAGAGAATTTGCCGTCGCTTCCGCCTAAACCAGTCATGTCGTATCGCAGAACGGCGATTCCATGGTCAGCCAAGGCTCGCGAGATTCGAACGATCGCTTTCAAATCTTTGTTGCAGGTAAAGCAGTGACTGAACACGGCAACCGGGGCGTCGATTTGATCGTCGGGACGATCAACGATTCCCGCTAATGTGAATCCAACGCCACCTTGAAAACGTACGCGATAAGATTTTCGTGCCACGATTCACCCCTCTGGACTTGAACGCCCGACGCACGACGCCGGCTGCCATTCACTTGTTGTGCGAGGAAGTGATCAGGCCGAGTCGTTAGTGAAAGCACCAGTGTTTCACTGACGTGAAATTGATGTGGCAGCAAAGCCGGGACTTACTCTTGCTCTGTGGTGATGCGCCCAGCCTTGAACGCCTCGGCCATTGCCATCGGCACTTCTGCTTCGGCAAGCACGAAACGCGAGCGATTCTCGGCTACCTTCGCTTTCATTTGTTGTTCTTCTGCAATGGCCTCTGCTCTGCGGCGTTCTGCCTGAGCTCGGGCGACGCGAGTGTCGGCTTCTGCCTGATCGCTCTGAAGGCGGGCACCGAT
Organism: Rubripirellula sp.; assembly: GCA_028823035.1. Classification (GTDB taxonomy): domain Bacteria; phylum Planctomycetota; class Planctomycetia; order Pirellulales; family Pirellulaceae; genus Rubripirellula. Next base: position 16,135 of record JAPKCI010000123.1, on the reverse strand, counting down.
GTTCTCGCCCACGTCGATGTCTGCAATGTCAATCGATACGATCTCGAAAGCTGTTTGGGCATCCAGACCACGAGACAAAACCACGCGGGTGATCATGTCGGGATTCTCGAGGACGTTGAAGTGCGTGCCTGCTGAACCGATTGAGCTAATGATCGCTTCACCAACACGGGCGATGATCGTGTCTTCGGTGGCGCCACCGATGAGTTGGGCGATGTTGGTACGCACTGTTACCCGAGCACGGACTCGCAGTTCGATGCCGTTCTTCGTGATGGCGCTCAGCGTTGTTTTGCCGCTTCGGGATGGATCCGGACAGTCAATCACTTTTGGGTAAACGCTGGTCTGCACCGCATCGAGCACATCTCGCCCAGCAAGGTCGATCGCAGAAGCCTGATCAAAATCCAGTGGAATCTCCGCTCGATGGGCAGCAATGATGGCATGAATGACGTTCATCACATTACCGCCAGCCAGATAATGAGCCTCGAGCCGCCGAGTGCTGATGCCTGTGTCGCGGTTGGTATCCAATTCTGCCTGTGCCGCCATCACCTTTGCGTGCACGACCACGTTCGGATTGACCTTCGTGAAGTGCATGCGAATCAAACTGTGCAGTTTGATGTCAGCCCCCGACATGTAGGCTTGGAACCAAAGTTTCCAGTACCGGGCGATAAAGAACAGAAAGACAACCAAGAACAGCGCCAAGACGGTAGCGATCGTCCAAAACATCGGATTCTTCAGGATTGTTTCCTGTATGTCCTGGCCTAGCAGCGAGGGCAAACCAAGCGAGAGATTGCCGAGCATTGCAGATTGCCACAGTTGGGTTGCTTGCGGGTGCAAGTCACCAAGTAAAAATGTCATCGATGTGCCTTTGGGGAACACGCTTTGCCAGAATCTTTCCCCCAAATCATAAGGCTGTTGACGGCGGCTGCAAGTATTGCCAGCTATCGGGGGGACCGCTCAGGCCGATTTTCTGTTGGCAGCGTGAGACGCCGTTCCGTTTCGCTGCAACCACATGCTCAGCAGTGGCCCCCCATAACGGAGCCAATTTTCCGATTTTGGCCACGCATCCAGACGGCTCTGGACTGGTGAAGCCGTGCTGGCTATGTCCCTGCTGTTGGTGGCTGACAAGTGCGATGATGAGCGTCGGCATTCGCGACCAGCCGGGTGATTTGATGATTGAGCCATCCGTAGACGGAATATGCCGAAAAACGGCATTAACGCACAGTTGCTTCTAGGCTGATTGGCCGCGTGCCCATGGTCCATCACTGAACGTGACACCACCGGTTCACCATGCCCTGCGGGCTGATGGAAATTGTGGTCATTAGCGCCCATTTTGTCAGATGGACCCATCGGGGGTACCTGTTGGGACCCAGCAACGGGCAGTTGCTAATGGACGCGAATCAGACCCATTTCAGGGGCTGAAATGGACGTGTATTTAAGGCAGATTCAAGGATTTGAGGGGCTGGCTGGGGTTGGACTGAACCCAGTAGGCACCTTCCCCAAAGGTTCTCAAACGAACTTTTTGAGAATATTAGCGACCAATTCAGGGTCATCCTGTTCCTGAAGATGTGTTATTTGATCAGCAGGCAGGCCAACCTTTTCCAGATGGCTGGCCAGTCGTTTCCAGATGGTCGCCCGTTTCTTGCCCTCGCTGAGATACAACTCTGTGATGGCCTCCTGAGCTTTCTGTAGACCTATCGCATCTCGATTGCGATAGTAGTTTTTGATAATCTTTTCTTGGTGGCTGCTACGTTGGGGTGGCATTGGCGTTTTCTTTGGAAAGCAGGGCTAAGGCGGGTTGCGGATTCGTGGTACTGACCCGATTATCGGCTTACTGACCCGATTATCGGCTTACTGACCCGATTATCGGCTTGCAAAATGCAGATCTGTAACTGAGTCGTAATTATTTCGACGGCTGGTGGGGCGAATGTTTGCTCGACGTCAAGTCGTTTTATTCAGACGTTAAGTCGTTTTATTCAATTGAGAGTGAGCAGGGAATGACCGTTTGCCGTGGAGTACGTGGAGCGACAACTGTCGAAGCTGACGATCGCGACCTGATTCTTTGTGCGACGCGGCAGATGCTTGCGCTGATGATTCGTCGTAATGGGATCGAGGCTACCGATGTTGCCAGTGTCATGTTTACTGTCACCAAGGACCTGACGGCCGAGTTTCCGGCTCTTGCAGCCCGGCAGCTGGGTTGGCTGGAGGTGCCGTTGCTTTGCGCTTATGAGTTGTCCGTGCCACACTCATTGCCGCTTTGCATTCGCATGATGCTTCACTGGAATACTGGCAAGAAACAGTCTGAAATTCAGCACATCTATTTGCACGAAGCCAAGAAACTAAGACCTGATCTTAACGTTTTACCGCCAGTTGACTTTGAGGAATTGGAACAGTGGATCAACGATCATCTATCGGCGGAATCTGGCCGGAATCAGACCGGAACCTAATCGGCACCCACTTCTTGTCTAACCTGAGTTAGACCCCGCAGAGAGCGATCCACGAAAAATACAGGACCCAAAAACGGACAACTCTTGCGAGGGAAATGCTGGGTTGCCAATTGCTTACCAGCAGAAAGCGACACGTCAGAGTCCCAGGTGTGGCCCAAGTTTCCGCTCAAAAATCCCCCTCCGAAACGCGAAGTGGGGAGTGTCGTTTTCCTTGCGGCCCCAAGGGTGTTTTCCTTACGGCCAAATCCGACCTGTTGACGGGTTGAACACGCCACCGCTGTCCGTCCGACCCGTGCGGGCATGAATGAGAGCCACAATGATCCCGTATTCGATTGCCTCTGAATCGCTGTAACCCAAGAGAGACGCCATCATCGCGTATTCGGTTGCCAAAGGCCCGACATCCCAACCCACTCCCGGACTAGCTCCATCGGTATCATCCTCTGGGCAGTGGCACCGCACCGGATTCTTACGGACACGCCTACAACGACATTCCTCGGAATCGCTGTAACCCTTGAGAGCCGCCATCATCGCGTATTCGGTTGCCAAGGCCTCGATTTCGGTGTCCGTGACACCGCTCGCTGTTTTGCTGTACGTGGTTCGCCCCGGTTTTTTACGCGGATTTTCGTGGTCACCGGCGGAGGCAGAAATGGAAATAAGGACAAGACAACAGGGGAGCAAAATACTTAATCGGTTTGCGATAGTCATGAGTCAGATCCTCTAGTAGGGAACAGCAGTGCAAAGCACCAACGATTTCACTTGTGCTACAACGCAAGCCAGATGCCACGGGGTCATCCCACCACTACCGAGGACTAAAAACAACGATTTCTCTATAGAAACACCCAACTTTTCGATGGCTTCAAACAGATGCGTACACAATCCCATTCTGAGCAACCTGTTTCATTTTGAAACAATTGACGAATGGCACAAATGTTGCTGTGGCCAGCACGACTCGGCATCACTGATGAAGTTTCTGTTTTGCTGCTCAGAACTTTTTTCCTGCTAATAAAAAGAGTGCTTGTGCGTTGTCCTTGTCTGTCAGAAATCAACCTCGCCTCAGGCACCCCGGATCGTAATGAGTACCCAAAAGAAGACTACCGCAGTGCTGATGTGTGCGTTGGCCTGCTGTCTGCTCTCTGGATGTCAGCCCACAACCGTCACAGACTGCTTCGTTCCGGGGCTAACCGAGCCTGACCTAATCGAGCCTGACTTTCTCACGCTTGATGAATGGGAGGATCTTGAAGCAGAGTATGGTCCATCGGAAAACTGGGTAGACGGCCTCGGGCCTGAGCGGCCCGAAGATTTTCGTGATCCCGTGCAAGTCCACTTAACCGGGTTCCAGAGAGAACCTGCCAAGGCATTTTGGGTCGATCCGGTCTGGTGGGCGGAGAGCGTCTTCAAGCCATTAGGAATCGATTTTTTGCCTAAGACCGAGTTTGGCCCCACAGACTGCTCATCCTCATGCGGCCCTGATGGCGTCTGCGGCTAAGGCCAGGCAAAGATGGGCGGTGCAGGAACGTGACTCGAAATCCTGAAGAAACTTGCCATCTGTTTCATGTTCCTGCTGGTCGCGGGATGCAGTGTCACCAAAACAATTGACGAAAGCAAAACGCAGTTCCTTGCAGTTGGAGCATGATCAGATTGGGTAAAAGAGTACCCGGTACAAGTATCTCAAATTGAAGGTGCAACAGTTTCTGGAATTTCTAACGAAGGTAAACCAATTTGTTTGACCTTCAAAAAAGAAGTCGCGCGAGGTGCCTACTATTCTCATGACATTTATTTCCAGGGGTACCTGAACTGGAAGTATCAGGTTGTAAGAGTGGTTCATGGACATGATGAAATGTCATAGCAACTGCCCGATAATGCGAGTGCGATCTGATAATGGGATTGCGATCGTTCCGGTCATGATCAATCGGTCGATGGGGGCAAGCGATGCCAGGTTGTGACCAAGCAGGCCGAGTCAGGCGAAGCCCTGCACTGTGCCTCGATGCACGAACTGCGAAGCAGCTTTGCTGCCCGAGCAATGGAAGCCCTTCCCATCTCGGATGTGGTTGCCATGACCCGATACTCGGACTCCAAAGTCCTATGCGACTTTGATGTCCCCTCTGACATTGATGACCTGTCGGAAGAACTGAGGAAGCTGTAAGATCATAGCAGATCTTCGTGAATTTCTGGCGGGGACGGTTTTTACAGACTGCGTTTGATAACGTAAAACCCGGGGTGGTTTGATGTCCCGTTTTACCAAACAGTGGATCAACGATCATATGTGTGAGGGCTGAAGTTTTGGCCGGGAGTATGAGGATTCAGTGGGTTTCGCATCCAGAATTAAGTGCTGCTCACGCCGCCTATGTGGTTGCGACAGGGGCGAAGTGTATCGACGAGAAAACAGAGGAATTTCTCGTTCAGCCGGTTACTGAGGTCAACAATCGCCTGCTGGCATCGTCCATTGATGTTAGTCAATTCTGGAGGCAATACCTGCTTCAGATCATGTCCGATCTAAGCATGGACCGAGCCTGTTCGATTGCATTATTGTCTGCCGGCGGGAATGAAATGCAGGTAGAACAAACCTCCAAAGCTATTGCCAACCGTTTGGGTGATGCAAGACTCAATTTCATGAGCAGGTTTCCGAAGCTGTCTGAACAACTGGATCTGCGGGCGCGGCCGCTGCGGGAACGTTGGGAAACGTTCGGACCGGGCCTGTTGTCCGAGATCGGAAAGCAGGTTTGGGGCAGTATCCCGCCGAATGACTGGTGGCAGTCCCCAGTTACCGCGTTGACGGTGCAGCCGATTCGAGGCGGGGATGGCGGCTGTGACGCAATGCAATCACGGATTTGGTTCGAGGCGATGTTGACTGATGTTGACCCGCGCGTTCCGGAGGTGCTGCGGGTTGCCTGGTTAGTCACACGAGTGGCGATCGAATCGCACGCCAGGCAAAGTTCGGGTGACTTGCGTTTGATGGTGCCATGGTCCTTGGTCTCTGTTCCTTTGGTCTTGTCAGCTGCAGCGAAGCTGGAACTGATCTCTGCCGATTCCCTGCCGGTCAGTAAGGCGATGGAAATGTGGCAGTTTGGTGACGCACGGACAGCGAAAACGGTGTCCCAGTGGTGGATCGAACAGCAGCAGGACAACGGTCCATTGCCAGCCAAACTCCGCCAATTGGAAGAACGTTTGCAGAGCACCGCGGGGACCGAAAGGGTTGCTGATCCAAAGTAGTAAGGCTTGACCGTACGATTGTTACTCGATGTTCTGAGGCGTCATCGACAGACTTCAGGCGAGTGCCAGACGGGAATAGCGTCACGCGGGAATGATGGGCTGTTCTATGCGTCAATAGGGAACGCCGATGGCATCACACAGAAACGTCATCAGCGGTCTGGCTGATTTGATATGGTCGATCAGGCGTGTTGCGAGTTCGGGTTCGGTCAGGTCGTTGGGTTCCAGGGGAGCGATGCCGATAAAGTCGACCCGTCGCAGGTCCTTGATCTGAACGTGGTCGCGCGGATAGCCCCGAGGGTACGTTTTCAGCGATTCGCCCGCCAGTTGGTAACGCTCGCGGAATCGTTTGGATTCAATGGCCCGTCGCCAGTCGCGTGGCCGTTCTGCGATGGCCGTTCGGATGGCTGCCAATGACGACCGTTCAGGTCGCCAGCAGCCGACACCCAGGAAACACTCAGTGGGATCGAGATGCAGATAGACGCCGGGAGCGTGAATGGTGGCATAGGCTTCGTGTCGCAGTGAGATACCGACGTTGGTTTTGTAGGGTGTCTTGTCTTTCGAGAAACGTGTGTCCTTGTAGATACGCATCACCGAGCCACCATGCCGCTTCGGTATTGCAGACAACATTGGTGCGACTCTTGAGAGCGGCTTTTCTAATTGGGATACCAACTCAACTGCTGGATCCAAAACATCTTTTTCATACCGCGGTTTGTTCGCCTTGAACCAGTCACGTTGATTGTTCTCAGATAAATCCGTCAGGAATTTAAACAGCATCGGCGTGATGGGTGACATGACCAGGTCGGGCAGAGGAGGAAAAAGCCAGCCGTTCTGTAGGGCAGCTAGAAGGCTTGGGCGGGAATCGCCTGACACGTGACCAATTGACCCAAGTTTGGGACCGCAGCCAATCAGACGGACCTTGGTTATACTGGACTCCTAGCTAAGGGGCTGGGGCTCAACGTATTTGGCTGGTGCTCAACTTACTGGGCTGGAACGAAATGGGTGCCTGCCAGCCATGCGGCTGCGTTGGATTCAGTGTTTGCCGCTGTGATGGGCTTTATGCTGGAAACGGTAACATCGAATCTTGAGCCCATTAAATACAATGTGGGATGGTGGGACCTGCTAGACAGGCTTTGCCAATGATCAATTTGTTTTATAGAAAGTGACATCCCGTTCGCGGGTCTGGTTTTTCTGGCTCACGACTGACTCTGTCTCCTCACTCAATACCCGCAGCATTTTCCTTGTTCGATCACGGCATTTTTCGAATTACCGCCGCCGCACCGGCACTGTCGGTTGCCAACCCGGCGGCAAATGCAGCATCGTCGATTCAGGCTATCGAATCTTCTGATGCCGATCTCATTCTGTTGCCCGAACTGGGTTTGTCTGGTTACACCTGCGGTGACCTGTTTTCGATGGACAGCCTGCTGTCGGACAGCCTGGTTGCCTTGAAGCGGATTGCCGAACATACGTCTGGGCATCAGGCAATGGTCGTGGTCGGGCTGCCGCTCTGCGTTCAGGGTGCTCTGATGAATTGCGCGGCGATGGTCGCGGGGGGACAGGTTTGCGGAATTGTGCCGAAGAGTTTCTTGCCCAATTACCGAGAGTTCTACGAGCTTCGGCATTTTCGTGCCGCATCGAAGTCGGATCCGGTGACCCTGTGCATCGGTCCGCATCAAGTACCATTTGGAACAGACCTGCTGTTCGTACGGGGGGAGGCGACGATCGGAATTGAGATATGTGAGGATTTGTGGATGCCAATTCCGCCCAGCAGTCAGGCTTCGCTGGCGGGCGCCAATGTGTTGTTGAACTTGTCGGCGAGTAACGAAACGATTGGCAAGGCCGAGTGGCGTCGGGATCTCGTTCGCAGCCAATCGGGACGCTGCATTGCCGCCTACGCTTACGCATCCTCGGGTCCCGGCGAGTCGACATCGGACCTCGTTTTTGGTGGCCATTGCATGATCGCCGAGAACGGAACCATGTTGGGAGAATCGCGGCGGATCGGTGATGGCGGCGAACCGGTGGTGGTCCCCACCATGCAGGTGACTTGCGACGTTGATTTGCAACGCATCGAGCATGATCGTCGTGTGATGGGGTCGTTTGATGATGGTCGCGCTGAAAATCACACAGCCGTTCGCCGAGTGGGGTGCAACCTTGGTAACAGCGATTCGCCAGCACTGCGACTGGAGTTGAAACGCACCGTCGAGGGTCAACCGTTCGTGCCCACAGGCGATGACGAGCTTGCGTCGCGGTGCAGCGAGATCTTTGCCATCCAGATTGCTGGCCTTGTCAAACGCTTGTCGCGATTGCCCGAAGACCAAGCGTTAACGATCGGAGTCTCAGGCGGACTCGATAGCACGCTCGCCCTGCTGGTGGCTATTCGAGCCTGTGATGTCGCCGGCAGGTCTCGATCACATTTGCACGCTGTCACCATGCCGGGGTTTGGGACCACTGCACACACACGGCAGAGCGCCGATCAATTGATCGCAGCAACCAGTGTCACAGCTGAATGCATCGATATCCGCCAATTGTGTCTTGATACGTTTCGATCCCTGGGGCACAAACCACTTGGGATTGTGATCGACGCCAGTACCACAGTCGATGGTTTTCAGCAGAGTCTGAGTGACGTCACGCTCGGGACAGGTGACTTGACCTTCGAAAATGTGCAAGCTCGGATTAGAACCATGCTGCTGATGAGCCGTGGTTTTGTATTGGGGACCGGGGATATGAGCGAGCAGGCGCTTGGCTGGTGTACCTACAATGCGGACCACATGTCGATGTACAACGTCAATACCTCGATCCCAAAAACCTTAGTTCGGTTTCTGGTTCGGTATGCGGCCGACCACTTTTTCGATGGCGGGCTAAAGGACTTGCTGCAGCGGATTGCGGATACGCCGATTTCACCTGAATTGTTGCCACCTGCCGCAGACGGGTCGATTCAACAGAATACCGAGGCAGAAATCGGTGATTACGAACTGCATGACTTCTTTTTGTTTCATTTCGTCCGCAACGGGTTCAGCCGGGAAAAGATTCTCTTTCTCGCTAGTCACGCCAGCTTCACCAAACAATATGAAGCGGATACCGTTGCTGCGACCCTCGATACATTCCTGGGACGCTTCTTTGCCAATCAGTTCAAACGCAATTGCGTTCCTGATGGACCCAAGGTGGGGTCTGTCAGCCTTTCGCCGCGAGGCGACTGGCGGATGCCCAGCGATGCCGACGTTGACACGTTTCGCGGCGGTCAATGACAAGACCTTTGGGCCGCGCCAGTAAAGAATGATTGTTGAAAATCAGCCTGCGAATTCTGGCTTGATAATCAATCATCATGAAACGCACGCTCAAGCAGATTTTAGCAGGCGCCGTTCCGATTCGAGTTGTTTGATGGCGTCACAAACATGCTCGACAGTGATCGCTTGCATGGCTCGGTTGCTGGCCCGTTGGCGATGCCTGCTTGATCCGCTTTCGTAGGCTTTCTGCAGGGCAAGTTGACGGTAGGGGCCGTTGTTACCCGGTCGAGTTGCACCATAAAGTCCGATGGTGGGGGTGCCGACTGCCACCGCCATATGCAAGGGGCCAGTGTCACCGCTGATGAAAAGATCAGAAGCTTCAAGCAAGGCTGCCAGATGGTGCAGATCGGTGTCGGGGGCCAAGGTCGCTGAACCTGCCGACGCGTCGACGATCGCACTGGCCATCTCACGTTCCTTGTGAGTTCCCCAGGCCACCACCGAACGGTAGTCGTACGTGTCACGCAAATGCCGCGCGACGGCGGCGAATCGATCGTTTTCCCAAAGCTTGGAATCCCATGTGCCGCCAGGGTTCAGAATGGCCAGACTTGAACTCGGGATTTTGCGACGCCAGGCGGCGGCCCAAGATCGTGCGGTGGCTGGAATGGGCAATTGCCAACGGACGCGTGGTGTATGGATGCCGACTGGAATCAACAATTCAAGGGAACGATCCGTGACGTGGTTGAAAACAGGCTTCACTAGATCGTTGTTCAAAAATCGACTGAAGTTTCTGCCACATGGACCTGCATAGCCTATGCGTTGCGACGCACTTGACAGCCAGCACGCTAATGCCGAGGCCGTGCTTCCCTGGCAATCAATCGAAATGTTGAAGCGGTGCGATTGAAGCACTCGACAAGCTTTGCGAACCCCACGAATGGACGTGGACCAGCCTCGTTCAAGCTCGATGACTGCGTCCAGGGCTTGGTGGTTGCGAACCATCGGGGCTGCTGTTTTCTCCACCACCCAAGCGAGATAGGCTTCGGGGAATTGATCGCGGAGTTCGCAAGCGACGGGCAGCGTCAAAATCGCGTCCCCAATGGCATTCATGCGGGAAATCAGAATCCTGGGGGCAGCATGGTTCGACATCTTTGCGATCCTTCGCGCTGAATGGGCTTCTGGTGCGAAACCAGTCTAGACGGTGAGATTAGCACGCTACCAGACCGGTTTTGAACCGTTCACGCCGAACTGACCCCGCTTTCCCGACGACTCTTTGCTGGTCGTTGTCTCGGCGGGTATGTTTTCTCCTTTCCAGTCGCCATGGCCGCTGCAAAATAGCCGTCTCGACGTTACAACTAAGCAATCCACGTGCTGTTGAAGGCGGGCAGTTTGCCGGCCTTGCTATCATATGCAGACGGTTTCGATTCCCTGAGCTGGTTACACAACGCATGAAGTCTCCACTGGTTTTTGTCCTGATGTTCCAATTCGCGTTTCTCTGTTCGTCTTCCCAAGTCAAGGCTGACGAAGGGATGTATTTGTTTAACGATTTTCCCGTTCAAGTGCTCAAAGAGCGTTATGGGTTTGAGCCAACCGAGGCATGGGCCAACCATCTCAGGCTCAGTTCGGTGCGGTTCAATAGTGGGGGATCAGGATCGTTTATCTCCAGTAATGGGCTTGTGCTGACCAACCACCACGTGGCCAGCGATACACTTCACAAGCTGAGTTCGCCCGAACGAAATCTGATCGATGAGGGGTATCTGGCAAAGTCATGGGATCAGGAACTCAAGGCACCCGATCTGGAATTGAACCAGTTGGTTTCGATCGAAAATGTTTCAGCGAGAGTCGATGCGGCGGTGGATGATTCTGCGTCAGTCGAGGATGCTGCCAAGCAGCGGAGGGCGATCATAGCGACGATCGAAAAAGAATCACTCGATGCGACTGGTTTACGCAGTGATGTGGTCACCTTGTTTGGTGGAGCAAAGTATCACCTGTACCGATACAAAAAATTCACAGACGTGCGTTTGGTCTGGGCTCCCGAAACCAAGGCTGCGTTCTTCGGCGGCGATGCCGACAATTTCGAATATCCCCGTTACAACCTCGATGCGACCATCATGCGGGTCTACGAGGATGGCAAGCCTGCCCAGTTGGACAACTTCCTTCGCTGGAGCGATCAACCGTTGACATCGGGCGAACTGGTGTTCGTGAGTGGAAACCCGGGCCGGACTCAACGCATCTTTACGGTCGCGGCGCTGGAGTACCTGCGTGACAACCGGATACCGTATCTGTTGGATTATTTGCGTCGCAAGGAAATCCTGATGCAGCAGTTCAGCTTAGAGGGTAAAGAGGCGTCTCGGCGGGCCCGAGATGAACTGTTTGGGATTCAGAATTCCCGCAAGGCATATACGGGGATGCTCGCAGGCTTGCAAAACCCTCTGACCTTTCAGAGCAAACAAAGTCGAGAGGATGCTTTATTGGCTGCACTGGCAACAGATGGCAAAAACAGCAAGTTGGCTGAGGCGTGGCCAGAGATCGCTGCTATCCAAGCCGAGAAAAAACAGATGCTCGGTAAGTCGGTTAGCTTCCGCAGCAGCTTGTTCGGCTATGCGTTGCAGATCGTCCTGCTGGGAGCCGAGGATCAGAAACCGAACGAGGAACGGCTACGCGGCTATACCGACGCTGCCAGAGATTCGCTGCTGCAGTCTTTATTGAGTACAGCTCCCGTGTATGGCGATCTTGAACAGGTCAAGCTTGCTGATGAGTTGTCTCGACTGATAGAACGTCGCGGCGCAGACGATCCGCTAGTCGTCAAGGTTTTAGCAGGCAAGGGGCCGCGCGAGCGTGCCGCGGAACTGGTGAACGGCACTGGGATGGGTGACGTTGAAGAGCGAAAGCAGTTGGTTGATGGCGGTAACAAGGTGATCGCCGCGAGCACTGATTCGATGGTCGAACTGGCTCGGGCTGTTGAGGGTGATTATCGCCGCCTCAGAAGTGAGAACGAACGGATTGCAGAGAGTGAACGGCAGGCGTACGCCCGTGTCAGCGAGGCGGTTACCGCCATCGACGGTACCGGCGGTTATCCCGATGCTACCTTCACTTTGCGTTTGGCCTTTGGCGAAGTCAAAGGTTATCAGGAGGATGGGCGAAACGTTGCCCCCACGACTGATTTTGCCGGAGCTTATCAACACGCGTTGGACCATGCCGGTCAACAGGATTTTGATTTACCAGAGTCCTGGCTCAAGGCAGAATCGAATGTCGATCTGAAGACTCAACTGAACTTTGTCTGCACCGCGGACATCATCGGTGGCAATAGCGGTTCGCCAGTAGTGAACCGCAATGGTGAGTTGGTCGGGCTCATTTTCGACGGAAACATTCAGTCACTTACCAGTGACTACCTTTACAGTGACGAACAAGGACGCGCCGTCAGCGTTGCCGGTGTAGGAATCATCGAAGCGCTGCGGGCGATTTATAATGCCAACGAATTGGCTGACCAGATTGGCAAATGACGCCAACTCACCGAGAGCGATAAACCGCATGGAGAAACTGAATGAGTGAGCCAACAACTGAAGCTTTGCGACAAAAGAAATGTCTGCCTTGCGAAGGTGGCGTACCCGTGATCGAGTCCGGTCAGGCACGCCTCTATATCAAGACGACCCCGGATTGGGGACTTGCCGACGATGTAAAGTGGATTTCCAGAGACATTGTCTGCAAAAATTTTCTGGAAGTCATGGAAAAGGTGAACCAGATTGCAGAGATCGCTGAGTCTGAAGGGCATCATCCGGATTTGCACATCACGGGTTACCGGAAGTTGCGTATCGATCTGAGCACGCACGCCATCGGTGGTCTGAGTGAGAATGATTTTATTCTGGCTGCCAAGATTGACCAGATCCTGGCATGAGGCGAGTTCCGGGGTCGAGGGATGCCACGATGCGGTGTGTCGGGCAACCCGTTGTGGGTTGTTGTGGGTTGCTAGTAAGGTCAAGCGGCAAGGCAGGTTTGTTTCCTGGGATGGGACCGAATGGACGGCAGATTGCACGACGAGCCAGAGATTGGTTTTGGTGCGGACCCTTTTAATCCGCACAAGCCACGGCCGATCGATGCCGTTGGTGCGCCCACTTCTGAAGAACTGAAACGGCGGCTGATGGAGTCGTGTCCCCGGGTACCCGGGGTTTATGGGATGCTCGATCGCAAGGGCTGCTTGATTTATGTTGGAAAGAGCAAGTCATTGCGGTCACGGTTGCTAAGCTACTTTGCTGCCTCTAATGCGCAGGAAAAAGGTGGCCGTATCATTGAGAACGCTCGGGCCATTGAGTGGGAAACCCAGCCCAGTGAATTCGCCGCGCTGGTGCGAGAACAGCATTTGATACGCAAGTTTTCGCCTCGCTGGAATGTACAGGGTGTGCCTCAGCGGCAAAGGCCCGTCTACCTGTGCCTGGGGAAAAACCCGGCCTTGTTTTTCCTTGCTGCGATTCCCCCACCCAATTGTCTGGGCGTGGAAGGACCCTTTTATGGGGCCGCCAGAATGCGTACGGCGGTGGATGCGTTGAACAAGGTGTTCCGGCTCCGTGATTGCAGCGAGAAACAGGTCTTTCATTTTGCTGAGCAGTTGCAGCTGTTTGAGATGGAGCACCGACCCGGATGTCTGCGTCTAGAGGTGGGGACGTGTGTAGGACCCTGTGCGGCGGGCTGCACACGCAGCGAGTACGACGAGTACGTCAGTGCTGCGGAAAGTTTTCTGGATGGGTTCAATCACGATCCGCTGGTCACGATGCGAGAACAGAGGCAACAGGCTAAGGCGAATCGCCAGTATGAATTGGCCGGCCGCGCGCACGAGACCATCAAGTCCCTGGAATATGTGGACCGAAAGTTGGTCATGTTGGCCAGAGCGCGGCGGCGATACACGTTCATCTATGCGGTTCCAGGCTATGACGGTTGCGGGTCCTGGTATTTGATTCATTGTGGCGAGATCGCTGATGTCGTGGCGGCGCCACGTCATTCTTCTGAATATGAATCATTGCGAGTGAAAATCGGGCATTGGTCCAAAGTGACTTCCGAGCGGCTTGCCCGTGGGCATGGCGAGCATCCCCATACGTTGCAACTCGTCGCTTCATGGTTTCGCAAGCATCGTGTTCAGTTGGATTACACCTTTCCCACTTCTAAGGCGTTTCAGGCAGTCAGCGGGAATTGCCTGTCCGGCTAGGGGGTTTCCCTCTTCCTAGGATCACTCATTCACTTCAAACTCGCCTTGCTAGAGGTCCTCTGATGCTTCTCCAGACGTTCGCCTGTGCGGCGGTTACCCTCGTTGCCCTCCTTCCCAGTGTTGCAGCTGGCGCTGACTGGAATCAGTGGCGAGGACCTAATCGGGACAGCCAACTTACTGAGAGTGAATGGCCGGATGCATTGAACGGTCGTCTGAACCTGCTTTGGGAACAAGAGCACGCCCCCAGCTACAGCGGCCCGATTACCCAAGATGGCTTGGTGTTCACGACTGAAACAGTGGACAAGACGACGGAAAGGGTGACCGCCTACGAGTTGAAGAGTGGCGAATTGGTGTGGCAGAAAGAGTGGCCTGGCGCCATGGCTGTTCCCTTCTTCGCAGCTTCCAATGGAGACTGGATCCGGTCGACTCCCGCCGTTTCAGGCAACAAAATTCTCGTCCTGGGGATGCGGGATGTTCTGGTTTGCCTCGACACCAAAACTGGAAATGAGAACTGGCGTCTTGATTTTCCTTCCAAAACCGGTTCCCCCCTGCCCGCTTTCGGTGCCGTTTGTTCCCCGCTGATCGATGGTGATGTGGCTTACGTGCAGTCGGGTGGAGCTCTAGTGAAGGTTTCCATGAAGGACGGCAGCGTACTGTGGTCAAGCCTCAAGGATAACAAGGGGATGATGAGCAGCGGCTCGTTCTCGAGTCCCTTGATGGCGACTTTGGCAGGAAAGCGTCAACTCCTGGTCCAAACTCGTCAGGCCCTTTGCGGTGTTGATCTGGAAACAGGAAACGTTCTCTGGCAAGAGCCGATACAGTCGATGCGCGGCATGAATATCCTGACTCCCGTCGTCAAGGGAGATCGTGTCTTCAATTCTGCTCACAGTGGCAAGGCACAACTTTTCGAGATCTCGCGAGATGACGACGATCAATGGTCGGTCGTCGAAATCTGGAATCAGAAGAGTCAGGGGTACATGTCCTCTCCCGTCCTGATCGGCGATACGATCTATCTTCACCAGAAGAACCAGCGAGCGACCGCCTTGGGAACCGAGGATGGAGATATCCGCTGGACAAGTTCTCCCTTCGGGAAGTACTGGAGCATGGTCACGAACGGCAAGAAAATTCTCGCGTTGGACAACACCGGCGAATTGCTTCTGGTCACACCGTCCAGCGTGGCGCTCGAGATTGACGACCGCATGAAAGTAGCGAACAACTGCTGGGCGCATATCGCGATCCAAAATGATTTAGTGATCATTCGCGATTTGAATGCACTGAAGGTTTACCAGTGGAAGTGATATTGGAAGGGTGGAAACAAGACGTTCTATCCTGCCATTCTTGGCGGTAAGGACAGCGTTCGATTCTGATGATGCTTACCGCCGCAGGCAGAACAGACGGCCATCCTGGGTCGTTACGACGATGTGTTCGGAAGTGACGCAGGGGCGGAATCTGAGCGGCGCATCGACGGGGTAGGTTGCTGTGATCGCCCCTGTTAGGCGATCAAGGTTGAGTACCTTTCCGTCCGCGGTTGCGACGTAAAGTGAACCGTCAAACAGGACGGGGGGTGATGCGAGTCGTCCGCCCAGTTCGCGAAGATCGCCGTCTATCTTGAGTGCCCATACCTCTTTTTTGAGGTCTCGGGAATAACACGCGACGCGGTCACCCATGGTTAGGTACAGGTTGGCTGCGTCCGCAACCGGAACGGAACCTGCGAAGCCCTGAATGGTTGAAGCACTCCCTAACCCTATGTTCTCTGCCGCTTGAATCTCCGTGTAACCAAGCAGGTCACCGATCACAGAGTAATCGAGCGCTGAGTGGGGTTCGCTTTCGGGGCCCTGTTCCTCTTTTTGGTCATTCAAGTCAACTGAAGCGTCAGGCAGCTGACTTTCGCTGCCAGGCAGTTGAAAGCCAAGTAGGTTCTGATCCGGGTCTTGCTCCGTCGGTTCAACTGGAGAATCGGTTTGGTCGGGGCGTAGCGGGTCCGGGATCTGAAACATTCCTCCGCCACCTGTTCCTCCGCCACCACCTGTTCCTCCGCCACCTGTTCCTCCGCCACCTGTTCCTCCGCCACC
>JAPKCI010000011.1 GCA_028823035.1 Rubripirellula sp. | reverse complement strand
GACAAGTAGTACCTGTAACTGGCAAGTAGTACCTGTAACTGGCAAGTAGTACCTGCAGCTGGCAAGTAGTACCTGCAGCTGGCAAGTAGTACCCTGTAACTGACACGGTCTCCGCTAAACATCAGCTTACAGCAAGACGCCAGGAACTGCCGGGCAGCTGCCAACGGACACATTGGCAACCAATCCCAAGCGTCCGAGAACAGAAAACATACCCCCAAGCCTCAACGGATCAAAGTGATGTCCACTGTTTTACGCCGCAGTCTGCTTAAGTACGTTGCCGTGAGCCCGTGGATTATTAACCGTGTCATGGCGGATACCACCTCAGAGACGAACATTCCCAAGTACCAAATTGGCGATACCGCCATTGAGTTTCACACAACTGACGGATATCCGCAGCGCTGGAAGGAGACTTACGAGAACACGATCAAGCATTTCTCAAACCGGTGGGGACGTGTCGGGCCCACGCACATCTTTCTGGTAGAAAACACCGACTGGAATCCAGAACCTGGTGACCCAGCACGTGTTGAACAACTGAAAATTTCGCAACGACAACTCAAACAGACCTTTGCCAAACTTCAAGGACACGGTTCAGACGGCAGCCATCTGGAGTGGGAAACCGGGAATCATTGGGCAGGTTGGAGCATCAAACCGCCACAGCTCATGATCACCATGACAATGTCTCCCTATCGTGATGCAGATCAATTCGTGATCGGTCCCATCCATGAGTACATGCACGCTTTGCAAACGGCCCACGGTTACGGTCAGGAAGCAATCGACGGGAACCGGATGGGTCAATCACTGTGGACCGGACCGGCGTGGTGGAGAGAGGGTGCAGCCGTTCTGGTATCCGCTGTGTACAGCTACCAAACACCCAGCTTGTTCAAATCGATGAAACGCAACATGTCATGGCGGAGACTCAGCGATGAAATGAACCGTAATCTTGAGATGTACCAAAAGATTGAAACCTCCATCAGCAGTGGTGTAACTCACGACGATTGGCAACGTTTGGAAGCCCAGCAGCGTGTTCACCCCGTAGTCTATGCAGGCGGTTCCGTTGCCTGCGCCCATTTGCTCAAACGGGCTGGATCACTCGATAAGTTCATGCAGTTTTTACCCAAGGTCGCCAAACTTGGATGGCAGCCTGCTTTTGAACAACATTTTGGCATCTCGCTGCCCGCTTTTTACGAACAATTCGCCAAGGATGTGGCAACCGCTGAACCTCGCCAACACCAACCGCCCAGCGAGGACAATTGGTGTTATTTTCTAAAGTCCATCAAGTAACGCTTTACCGCAAGAACAGGCGGCAGGCCCGTGCGCTTCTGCTGTCCGCTGCCAGCTATAACGCGTATGGCTTTCCACTGCATCGACTGCCTCAGACTTCTGTGCAGCAAACGTGATGCTCTCTGAAACAGACTTGGGAGAGCCGTGAATCCGATGATCCGCCACAGAACCAGTAGCCACAAGCATCTCACCTGGGTCTCCACCTTTATCAATGAGACAGATTCGCTGTTTCAATCGCCCAGCCCGATCGAGCATAATATGATTTCCTGACCCGAAACAGCTTCAACGCGCAGGCGACAACGCCCCTCTCTTACCTGTCTAGTTCAGGTCAGTGCCCGACCGATTCAACCTCTGGTCGTTTCAGTTTTCTCCTTTAAGCCCCACAGCAGCAACCGTACAATCTGTTGCTTGTGACATCCAATACAATCAGCACATCACCAACGATGATTTCGATATCAACCATTGCGGATTGTCTTCACATTCCCCGCCGCACAATGACAAACAGGGTCGACCCACGAATGCCTCCAGCCGAACCCATTCTGCGATTCTTGTCCCTTTCGAGCAGTTTGCTGTGCTTGACCATTCTTGTGCCCCAATCGTTATGTGCGGAGGCCCCACCTGATTACGGTCGCGATATACAACCTTTACTTGCCAAGCACTGCGTCCTGTGCCACGGCCCTGATGAGAAAGAAGCAGGCTTGCGATTGGATCAGTCCGCCAGCGCCACGGCCAAACTGGAGTCGGGAAATCGCGGTATCGTTGCCGGTAAACCGGAACAGAGTGAGATTCTGCGGCGTGTGACAACGAACGACGAAGATCTGCGAATGCCCCCTGAGGGACCGCGATTGTCTGATCAACAGGTAGCATTACTGACTGGCTGGATCGAGCGTGGCGGCAAGTTCGAAACCCATTGGGCTTATCGCCCCATCAAACCGCCACCGTTACCGACCCTTCAGGACGCGTCATCGGTCCGCAACCCAATCGACCAATTCGTATTGTCTCGTCTCGAATCAGCAGGACTCACTCCATCACCCGTGGCAGATCCGGCAATTCTGGCAAAACGCCTGTCATACGATCTCGTCGGACTGCCGCCCGACCCCGCCCAATTATCCGCGTTCATCAGTGATCCCACTGACACAGCGTACGAGGCAATGGTCGACCGGTTATTAAGTTCAAAACACTTCGGCGAACGCTGGGGGCGGCATTGGCTTGACAAAGCCCGTTATGCCGACTCGGACGGCTACGAAAAGGACAAGGCCCGCCCCAATGCCTGGTTGTACCGTGACTGGGTCATCAACGCCATCAACCGAGACATGCCCTATGATCAATTCACAATCGAACAATTAGCGGGTGACCTGCATCCGAACGCGAGCGGGCAGCAAAGACTGGCCACTGCCTTCCATCGCCAGACCCTCACCAACACCGAAGGTGGCGTCGACCAGGAAGAGTTCAGGGTGGAAGCGACATTCGACCGAACAGAAACCACCAGCGCCATCTGGCTCGGGCTAACAATGACCTGTGCCCGTTGCCATACCCACAAATACGATCAGATCTCGCAACGAGAGTACTATCAACTATTCGCCTTCTTTGACGATCTTAACGAAACCAATGCGACTCTGCCAGAAAGCGAGGCAGAACAGCAAAAGTACGATCTTGCTCAGGCAGAACACCAGGCGGCCATGCAGAAGTTGGAGTCGCGTTACGCTTCGGTCAAAGCAAAGCTACAACCAGAAGTCGATGCGTGGATCGCAGCGATGGAACAGAAACTCAACGCAGAGCATTTAGAACCGCTCGAGTTCACCGTCGCCAAACCTGTCATCGCCAAATCGACCCATGGCGCCGAACTCAAGCTTCAAGATGATGGATCGCTGCTGGTGAGCGGTGCCGTGCCAGACAAGGACAAGTACACGCTTGTCTTTGATCTGCCAGCCAAACCGTTGACCGGTATCAAGGTTGAACTGATTCCCGATGAGTCGCTGCCGTCCAAAGGCCCGGGACGTGCGCCCAACGGAAACCTTGTCCTGACTCAAGTGCGGTCTTATATCGGACCAGATACAGACTTTAAAAAAGGGCACGAACCGATCGAATGGAACCATGCCGAAGCGGATCACTCACAATCAACATTCTCGCCTGAGGGCGCCCTCTCTACGAAAGCTAGATCAGGCTGGGCCATTGCCCCCGCGATCGGGAAACCGCACCACTGGATCGGTTTGACGACTGATCCACCAGCGGTAGAGAATCGCAGGTTCATTCAGGTCGTTTTGGATCAGCAGTACGGTGGCCAACATCTCATCGGACGTTTTCGAATCTCGACAATATCCGGCTATGATCCGCTTCGCACCCTCCCCAAACCTGTATCAGACAGTTTGCGAGAACCCGCAGACAAACGAACACCAGCTCAACTGGCCGTCATCGCGGAACACGTCGCCCGCCAACAACCAAATGCCAAAGCGCTGATCGAAAAGATCGCAAAACACAGGGCCGCGACCCCCAAACCACCCACCATGTCGGTACGCGTTGTAGCTGCAACCAAGCGATCGACCCGTATTTTGCACCGTGGCGACTTTTTGCAACCCGCTGATACCGTTGAAACCAACGCACTCGGTGTGATTCTGCAAACTCATCCGTTGAAGGCTCGAACTGAAAACCAACCACCCGACCGCCATGATCTCGCCAATTGGCTCATCGATCCCTCACACCCGCTCACCCCACGTGTGACTGCAAACCATATCTGGGCCAATCTGTTCGGACGGGGAATCGTCGCCACAGTCAACGACTTTGGTGTCCGCGGCGATCGACCCTCCCATCCAGAGTTGTTGGACTGGTTGGCGTGGCAGCTTCCGCGTGATCTGAAATGGAGCAGAAAAGCGCTCATTCGAACCATCGTGATGAGCGCAACTTATCGCCAGGCATCCAAGCACCGGGACGATTTGAAGGAAATTGATCCCACCAATCTGTTACTTGCCCGACAAAATCGAGTGCGGGTCACAGCCGAAGTCGTGCGTGACTTGCATCTTGCTGTCAGCGGACTATTAAGCTCCAAAACAGGCGGTCCCAGCGTCTTTCCGCCCTTGCCATCTGGTGTCGCAGAGCTCAGCTATAACAACAACTTTAAATGGAAGACAAGCGAGGGCGAGGATGCATATCGTCGTGGAATATACACATTTTTCAAGCGCACTTCTCCCCACCCAACACTGATCAGTTTCGATTGCCCTGATTCAAATACCACCCACCTGCAACGCACCGTTAGCAACACCCCCCTGCAAGCCCTTGTGACGCTCAACAATGGCGTGTTCGCTGAGGCCGCTCAAGCCTTTACCGTGCTTGTTCTTTCCGAGTCTGGATCGACCGACCAGCAGCGACTCTCACGTGCGTTACAACGGGTGCTGACGCGAACCCCCATGGATGCCGAGTTACAGCGTTTCGCACAACTGCTGGACACTTCACGCAAGTACTACACAGAGCACCCAGACGATGCTGAGAAAGTCACGACCATGCATCGCCTCGCCGGGCTTTCGAGTGCAGAGAATGCAGCGTGGGTGACAACCTTGCGAATGGTTTTAAATTTGGATGAATTCATTGTCCGTGATTAGAACGTCCAACGAGCTTGTCGCTGGACGACCATGACAGCACGTTCAACGCACCACCCCTGCGGCTAACCGAAATCTTCACTGACCAGCCGGCAACTAACCCACCGCCGAGAATCAACACCATGACACGCAACTCGCGAATCGCAACGCCAAGTGAAACCCAACAGGTGGCCGGCCACCAACGTCGCGAATTCCTAAACACAACCGCCAGCGGAATTGGAATGGCTGCTTTGGGTGCCATGCTAACTGACGATGGCGTCATGCAGCGGACGATGGCAACTGAAAACCTCGTCAATCCACTCGCCCCCCGAGAACCACATTTCGAGCCCCAGGCAAAGTCCTGCATCTTTATTTTCATGGCGGGCGCACCGTCCCATCTGGATTTATTCGATAACAAACCAGTATTGAAAGAGCGGCACGGCGAGCCGCTGCCCGATTCCATGCTCGAAAAGGTTCGTTTCGCGTTCATTAAGAAAGACAAAGCCCTACTGCAAGGCTCACCCTATCAGTTTGCGAAACATGGTGAATCGGGCATGGAGTTGAGTGAATTGCTTCCCAATCTGGGCGGTGTTGCGGACGACCTGCTTCTGGTTCGTTCTCTGCACACCGAACAATTCAATCACCACCCGGGGCAACTGATGATGCAGTGCGGACGAGGTACTTTCGGGCTGCCCACAATGGGATCATGGTTGACCTATGGACTTGGCAGTGAGACACAGAACCTGCCCGGCTATGTAGTCCTCAATAGTGGTCGTGGCTCGTCCGGGGGCGCAACTCTTTGGCAATCAGGATTTTTGCCGTCAACCCATGCGGGAGTACTGTTCCGTAACCAAGGCGAACCGGTCTTGAACCTGGCCAATCCAGCAGGAATTCCAATGGAACTGCAACGCGAGGGTCTCGATGCGTTGCGTGATGTTAACAAAAGCAGATACGCCGAGGTCAAGGATCCAGAGATAGCTGCACGAATTGCGTCTTATGAGTTAGCGTACCGAATGCAAACAGCGGCACCTGAACTGATTGACCTGTCGG
This sequence comes from Rubripirellula sp., assembly GCA_028823035.1. Lineage (GTDB taxonomy): Bacteria > Planctomycetota > Planctomycetia > Pirellulales > Pirellulaceae > Rubripirellula. The sequence goes on along the minus strand of JAPKCI010000011.1, from coordinate 51,743 downwards.
ATGAATCAAAAACGACGCTTGACGCCTACGGCGTTGATCGTGATGAGCCCAAGGATTTAGGCGGACGAGGAAAACAGGGAGACACCTACCGTAGTTTTGCCAAAAATTGCCTGTTAGCCCGCCGGATGGTCGAGCGTGGGGTTCGCTTCGTGAACATCATTTACGCATCATGGGATCACCACAGCAACATCCCCAAAGAACTGCCGTACAACGCTGGTTGCGTTGATCAACCAATCGCCGCTTTGATCAGCGATCTTAAGCAGCGGGGGATGCTCGATTCAACCATGGTAGTCTGGGGCAGCGAGTTTGGTCGAACACCTTTGGGCGAAAACCGCAACGGTAAACGCGAGGTTGGAACCGGCCGCGATCATCACCCTTATTCGTTCAGCATGCTGATGTCAGGTGGTGGGCTAAAGGGCGGCTTAACCTACGGTGCTACCGACGAGATCGGTTGGCACGCGACACAGGACCGTGTTCATGTCAACGACTTGCATGCCACCATGCTGCACCAGTTTGGATTGGACCACCTGAAATTGACTCATCGTTTTCAGGGCCGAGACTATCGGCTCACCGACGTCGGTGGCAGGGTCATCCCTGAATGGATTTCCTAAGAAGCCGAGCCATCTCGGGAATCAACCAAAACTTGCAGTCACCGCTAACCGACGTTCAAGCGATGATGTCATTAACGACCCGAGCCGGTTCAACGCCGGTCAGGCGGAAATCGAGTCCTTGCGAGCGGTAGCTGAATCTTTCGTGCTCGATCCCCATCAAATTGAGTACCGTGGCGTGCAAATCACGGACATGCACAGGGTCAACCACCGCGTTATAGCTGTAATCATCCGTCGCACCGTAGCTGACTCCACTACGGACGCCACCGCCAGCCATCCAGATCGTAAAACAACGCGGATGATGATCACGGCCACCCTCGGGGCTATCCCATTTCCCCTGTCCAGCCACACTACGACCAAACTCTCCTCCCCAAATCACAAGCGTATCATCGAGCATGCCGCGCTGCTTCAAATCCTGGATCAACGCCGCGCTAGCCTGATCGGTGTCGCGACAGCGTGCTGTACACCAGCTTCGCAAACGACTGTGGTGATCCCAATCGGGATGAAACAACTGTATGAACCTGACGCCCCGTTCGGCGAGTCGACGGGCCAGAATACAGTTAGCGGCATAACTGCCAGGTCGTCGTGAATCCGGTCCGTACATCCGGAACGTCGCCTCGGATTCATCACTCACATCCGTCAGATCTGGCACACTCGCCTGCATCCGATACGCCATTTCGTACTGCTGGATCCTTGTTTTAATTTCCGGATCCCCTGTCTGCTGGTAACGGATCGAATTCAATTCGTTCAACCCATCCAGCATGCCTCTCCGTAAGTGGCGTGGAAGACCATCGGGATCATTCAGGTACAGCACCGGGTCTTTCGCGCTGCGCAACTTGACGCCTTGATAAACAGACGGCAAAAACCCACTACCCCAATAATGATCATAAAGAGGTTGATCGCTGCCACGTTTCATCTTTGACAACAGCACCAAATAGTCGGGCAGGTCGCGGTTCTCGCTCCCGAGACCGTAACTGAACCAACTTCCCATGCTCGGACGTCCAGTAAGATGGTGCCCCGTTAAAAACTTGGTCATCGCTGGCGCGTGATTAATCTGATCCGTGACCATCGATTTGACGAAGCAAAGATCATCCGCCACGCCTGCAATGTGTGGCAACCAATCACTTACCGTGGCCCCAGATTGTCCTCGTCGTCGAAACTCCGAATGCGCGGGCATTACCAATTGCGGCTTGCCCTTGGTCATCCCAGACAACCGTTGCCCGTTGCGAACGCTATCGGGCAGCTTCTGACCAGCTAACTTGATCAACCCTGGCTTGTGATCATACAATTCGATCTGCGACGGCCCACCCGATTGAGTGAGGAAAATAACTCGCTTGGCACGAGGAGAAAAATGGGGCAATTGTTCACCCAGTCGCGACGACACGGCCTGTGTCGATTCCTGCATCAAAGCGTTTAACGCCATCGCGCCGATTCCGACACCTGCGCCACGCCCCAGGAAATAGCGACGTGTCACATCGAGGGAATCAAACTCTTCAGATCGATCATTATTCATGAGTGATGCTCTCGTCCAGATTCAAAATCAAACTCGCAATCAGCATTTCAGAAGCGACATCTATCGCCCTTGCGTTATCAACATCCGGAAGTTGCCCGACCGACGTCACAGCCAATGCAGCCGCAACGTCCTGTTCGTAATAACGATGCGTCATTTCGTGTTCCCGCATCAATACAGCGAACTCGCGCTGCGTCGGCTTCCTGCAGAGAACCGTCTGAAACATTGCCTTGATACGCGACTCTGCCGTCATCTCAGGATTGTTCTGCCAGCCTCTCTCGGCCAAAGTGCGAGCAGACTCCAAGGCCGTTACATCGTTCAACAATGTCAGTGCGTGCAAAGGCGTATTGGTTAGTCTGGGGATCACTTCGCAGGTCCGCCGCATTGCAGAGTCGAACAGAAACGTTGGTGAACTACTGCGACGCCAAAACGTGTACAGCGTACGCCGATACTGACCAGGCCCTAACGTCGGTTTGTACGTGAATCGCCCCATGAACTGATCCTGCCAGACACCTTGCGGCTGATACGCAAACATCGGCGGCCCACCCACCGCTGGGTTCAGCAATCCGCTGGAAGCCAAAGCGGAATCACGAATCATCCAACTCGGCAACCTAAAACGTGCCCCACGTGCCAGCAGTCGGTTCTCTGGGTCCTGAATCAGCAATTCAGCAGTAACCCGACTATCCTGTTGATAAGTCCGGCTTGTCACAATCTGTCGCACCAGATGTTTGAAATCCCAATCGTGTTCCATGAAGTCAACCGCAAGCCAATCAAGTAGGTCGGGATGCGTTGGCATTTCACCCTGTGATCCAAAATCATTAGGCGTTCGAACCAAACCGGAACCAAAGAACAGCTGCCAAACGTGGTTGACAATTACCCGAGCAGTCAATGGATTCTGTCTAGAAACAACCCACTTTGCCAACTCAAGTCGCGACCGGACAGTCTCGGGCGGCGCTGGCAAGACGGCGGACAACACTGCCGGCCGCACTTCTTCACCATGCTGGTCCCAGACCCCTCGTACTAAAACATGCGTCTTCCTCGCCTCTGGCCGCTCCGATAACACTGTGACGTTCATATCACCCGCGGATTTATTCGCATCATTGACTTGTCGTGAAGCTATTCCGTGCTGCTGTGAAGCCATTTCCCAGGGACTAAAATCACTGAGAAATTGATCTAGCAACTGTCGCCGCAGATCCCCCGGCAAATCGGCGACCGTGTACTTATTTTCAGGATCAGCAGCTTCGTGTTCTACAACCGATTGGGCTAAGCGTTCCATCGGCATTGGCCCCAGCGACCTGACTGCTTGACCTCGCTGGTTCGTGACGCTGAGTCGGAATCGTCCGATTAATTCACGGGGCGCCAACGACCGCTGCATCAGCACCACATCAAGTGTTGAATCACTGCTGAGCACGATTGGCTCAGCAAGTTCGAACACGATCACCTGAACCGGTTCAACGGGCTTGGTTCGAGTCGTCCAGCCCGTCCGCGGATCATCGTCCAAAGTTCCCGACGCCCTGCCATACTTAGTATCCTCACCTTTCCCCTCAATACTGGCCGTAGCTCTAATTAGGGCAACATCTGTTACCGAAGCGTTGTCCCGACTGCGTAGCTGTAACTTAGCATTGGTCAAGATGAACTCACCAGTACTCGCATAGGAATACTTTCCATCATGCTGTTTTGGATCGGCGAATACTTCCAGTCGGATTCCGGAGATTCGATCAATCGCATCCGATGGTACCTCGACAATGAAATCGTCCTGCACCTTGCCGCTGTCGTTGGAGGTTACCATTCCGTTGCCATCAGCCGACAACACCGTACCCTCAGTGGACCGAAGCGCAGCTGGTAGAACAATCGTCCAAGGCTGGAATGAATCCCTCGCAGCAGCGATCATGTGATCGAGCTTAATTGCAAACTCAGGCTCGGCTTGTGTTTTGACCGCGTCCAGCCGTTTCTTCATTTCGACAAGCACCAACGCAGCTTCATCAACCACTTGTTTGGCAAGTGGTGACCGGTATTTGAGAAACGGCTTAGCGCCGCCACCGGCACTACCATTCTCATCAATACTGTTGAAATAGGCGGTCAAGCTATAGTAGGCCTGCTGTGAAATCGGATCAAACTTATGATCGTGGCATTGTGTGCAACCTAACGTCAGTCCCAACCACAGCGTCCCCATTGTATTGGTTCGATCCAGAACATAATCGACCCGCGACTCAGCAGGGTCCCGACCGCCCTCGCCATTGTGCATATGGTTCCGATGAAAACAGGTCGCAAGACGCTGTTCATCACTGGCGTCGGGCAACAAATCACCAGCGAATTGCTCGATTGTGAAATCATCAAATGGCATATTTCGATTGAACGCTGCAACAACCCAATCACGCCACGGCCAATTCTGCCGTGTTGCATCCGCTTGAAACCCATCGGTGTCACTGTAGCGCGCACCGTCAAGCCACCACATTGCCATCCGTTCACCGAAGTGCGGAGAATCCAATAGCCCTTGTATCCAACGCGACCACTCTGCCGGCGTTGGTTGCTCGGCCAGGGCCGCCACATCAGCAGCAGTGGGTGGCAGACCGGTCAAATCGAACGCAATGCGACGGGCAAGAGTGTGCGTAGCAGCTCTGGGCGACAATTGCCTGTCCTTCGCCAACAACCTTCTGTTAACGAAATGATCAATCGGGTGAGTACCATCAGCAGGGATCGTGGCCGCAACAGGTGGCTGAAACGACCAATGCTTTCCCCACACAGCACCCTCGTCGATCCACCGCCGAATCAACTCAACCGCTTCTGAACTCAGTGGCTTTTTGTGTGCATCACCAGGCGGCATACGCATGGATTCATCAGTCGACATGATCCGCTTTAATAGTCTGCTGTTTTTTGCATCACCTGGCACCAGAGCTGAATAGCCTCCCAGATCCGCCGTCGCCCCCTCACGCGTGTCGAGACGCAGATCGGTAGTTCGTGCTGCCGCATCAAAGCCATGGCAGGCAAAACAGTTATCCGACAACAATACACGAATGTCGCGATTGAAGTCGACAGGCTCAACCGCTCGGACGCTTGTACTTAAGAAAGCAAGCCCGGCAAGTGCAACCAGCAAAGGCGAGGAAACAAAGCGACGAGTGAAACACCCACTGCCTGCTGCTCTGTCATCACAATTCATTAACAAACCTTTGTCACTCAACAAATCAACAACTGTAACCAGTCAACCAAACGGGTTGCGCCCGATCCTCGCCAACAACGATTCTCGAACCGACACAAGTATATTTATTTCCAGCGTGGCTGGAAGCGGCACCAACCGGCGAACCCATCGGATCGCTCCGGATTCCACCAAACGAAAACTGTTTTCGACAGTCGCATTTCTTGCCCATCCCTGCTGCTGCCTGAATGACTTCCAGAAAAGACCTCATCCAATCTGGATATTTAGCCGAGAAACTGACGGATGGGACCTGACTGATCTGCCTCAAGCGTAATGTCAAAATCACCGTAGTGCGGAATCGGGTTGCCGTAGGCGTTAAGAATCGTGGTGTACCAGTTACCCAACGTCTGATGCCCAGATTTCCCCCACGCTGGAAGCCGTACATACTTTCCAGCAACATCCAGTTTTGAATTACGTCCTGCCAAAACGATAAATGGCCACTCGGTACCATGACTATGGTGCGTTTCACCATTGTCCGGAAAATACAACAGCATGGTATTGTCAAACATATTGCCGTCACCTTCGGGAACCGCTTTCAAACGGCTGACGATGGTATTGATCAGATCCATGTGATGATGCCTAACCTTCTCTCGCACTTCCTCAGCTTGGAATCGCCCCACCGGTTTGCCATGGCCGACATCATGCAGATTGATCGTTTCATTCTCTACGTCGGATACTCCCGTGTAAGGTGTACCCAGCTCATCGACCGTGAAGGTGACCACATTTACCATTCCCGACATCAGAGTGGCCAACAGTATTTCAGAAAAACCGATCTGGCGATCAACGGTACTTACATCATCGGCAAAATACTTTGAGTCGAGGGTTGGTACGCATCTGCGAATCGAATCTGACATTTCATCGACTTTTCGATTCCGTTTACGAATGTCCTCAATCGAGTTCGCGTAGTTCAAAACCTTGGCACGCTCTAACCCGGTCAGCTCGCCGGTAAGCCCTAACTGTTGTTTTGCGGCAAACTCAAGTACGAGACGATTGAGCTGGTATTGGGTCTTTGCACTCTCACTGTTTGAAACCGACTTGAACAGTTCTCGCATGGCGATTTTCGGCGACCCGAACGCATAGTTGGGCTGTTGTGGTCCCCGCGCGGAAAACCCTTTTTCGATACCATTGATATTGCCACGTGAATTGCCGCCTCCAGTCGGGAAACACGCAAGTTCAATATGCTCAAGTGGCGAAGGGAACAGACGTGCAAGCTCAAAGTCGACTGTTGCCCATTTTATCGAACTCAGACGCTCGTTTGCTTTGTAGACACCGAGCGACGACTGCCAAGTGTGGTGCCCCGTCGTACACATTTTGCCGGACAGACCCTGCAAGATGGTAAGATTTTCTTTGTGATCATCCAGAGACTGCATCCAGTTCGGCAAATCGTGAGCAGCAAGATCCACACTGAACGCTTCCTTGCGTTTCTCTTTCTCGGCATCTTCCTGGCTCAGACTCGGGGGTGCCAAGGTGCTGGGCAGTAGGCCATTGCCCTTGTGTATAAAAATGAACCGTTTCGGTTGCTTACCATCTGCCGCGCTGGCAAACAATTGACGCGTCACGCCAACAGCACCGGTACCAGCACCCAACATTCCTGCCTGAAGGAAATTGCGGCGATTGGTCATGGTTAGCCTCTCGTTTATTTGCAGTAACAAAAACACGACGAAAATCAGCGGCGAGATCACAACGATCTGAAAACTCCGGCTGCTTTGCATCTAGCTTTCAGCGGAGTCCATGAAAGTTTGTGACTCGGAAAACATTGGGTTGTGTACCGTGACAGTCTAAAACACAACACATGACCGATTAACGCACAAGCTTTGCAATCCTGAGCATGCTCATCATATCAAAAGCGAGCCGTGCTTCTGCACAAAAACTTGCTTGCCCAGTCGCAACCGGCGCCCCAGCAGCGTTATCCGCGAATGTTTCCGCCATTTCCATCACCCGAGCGAGTTGAAAATCCCATATAATTCACGGCGATCGACAGTTCATATTCAAGAAAACCAAAGCTCTGCGAAAAATACCAGACCCAGCGAATGACCTTTCCAACGGCATATAACCATACAGAATTTCTGGCAACCGAATCGAGTCTTGGTCACAGCGTGGTGTGCGGTTCTCGACGAAATTTTGAATAGTACAAGCACAATCGTGCAACGTTAAAAAAAATTCGTTTTAACGCGTAAACCGCCAACATGACCACACTGCGATGCCACAAAAAAAGAAAACAAAAGCATTGCTACGTTTGGCAAATTCTTCGCATTGCATCTTGCTGCTGTCAGCGTCGCACAACCAGATCCTGCCCTAAACAACGATAAATCATGAACGAATTCACAACGGTATTTTTGGCGGCACTTGCTTTTTGCGTAACTGCAGTACTCGCAACTGCTGCCTTCACACGACTCGGAAAGGAACCGGGATCGACATTGACGATCATTGGATCAGTGTTGTTTTTTGTCCTCACCGCCGTTGGGTTTCTTTTCCGCTTTCTCGTCCTTCCCAAAATCTTCCAAAACCCACACCTTCCGCATACGTTTGCAGCGACGCTTTCAGAAAACTACGGACTTGTCAACGCCACGCTCCACATCATCGCAATTGCCTTACTTGGGCTCGGTATGTTTGCAAGATCGCGTCAGCCTTAGAAACTGTGTTTCTGCTGCATCGGTCGTCATTGCCGTGAACCTGACTCATCGCCCGTCCCTTTCTGCTCGCTCTATGTGACATCCATCACTGCGTGCGACCAAGTCATTTCAAAATGGGTTGTGAACCATCGTTTGAACGTTTGGCAAACCAGGGCCTGGTTGAAACACTAAAAAATGCGTGTCGCAGACTATCACAAGCAGATCAATCGTTTCCGTCACAATCAAAGTCGCCGTTAACTTGGCTCGCTCATTTTTTCTCAGAGAGATATCATGCTGACGATACGCCGCGATGGCAGTTCCATGCCAATCATCCTGCTAGCACCTTTGTTCTTTTTCTACCCAACCGTGAAAGGTAGCGAGCAAGATCAACGCATTTATGACGTTGTCGTTTATGGCGGGACTTCGGCAGGCATCGTAGCCGCCGTGCAAGTGAAACGGATGGGTGGATCTGTAATCGTATTGGAGCCTGGCAAACGAATTGGCGGTTTGACAACGGGCGGTCTGGGCCAAACCGACATCGGAAACAAGTCAGCGATTGGAGGCATTTCGCGTGAGTTCTACCAACGAGTACGCAAGCACTATGACGTGCCAACAAACTGGCAATGGGAACGGCCCGAATCCTATCGCAGTGGCGGACAAAGCCGAACGTCTGTTGACGAGGACACAATGTGGACGTTTGAGCCATCAACCGCTCTGAAAATAATGCGTGCACTTGTCGCTGAGCATGACATTGTGGTTGTTTATCAGGCCCGACTTGACCGCACTCGCCTGAAACCAAACTCGCCGCGGGTACGGGGCGTGTTGATGGACAAAACTCGCATCACCGCGATTGTGACAACCGATCAGAAACATTATCGCGGTCGATGCTTCATTGACGCCACCTATGAAGGTGACCTCTTGGCAGGTGCCGGTGTTTCCTACACCGTTGGGCGAGAGGCCAACAGTCTTTACGACGAAACGCTCAATGGCGTCCAGACACGCCGCTCAATCCATCATCAGTTCCACGCCAGTGTCGATCCCTACGTTGTTCCGGGCAACCCAGACAGCGGACTGCTTGCGGGTATCGCCGCTGATGGGCCCGGTGTCGAAGGCGATGGCGATCATCGCGTGCAAGCGTTCTGTTTCCGCATGTGCCTGACGGATCAACCTGAAAATCGGCTCGATTTCATCAAGCCAAATGCCTACGACCCAGCACAGTATGAGTTACTTTTTCGCAATTTCGAATCGGGCGCTAAAGTCCTTCCCTGGTCTTTTTCTCTGATGCCAAACCGAAAAACGGACATCAACAACAACCGAGGTTTTTCAACTGACTATATCGGGCAGAGTTATCTGTATCCTGAAGCAAGCTATGCCGAACGAGAGTCGATCGTTCGCCAACACCGTGATTACCAACAAGGGTTGATGTGGACGCTTGCGAATCACCCTCGCGTACCCGAGTCAATGCGACAGCAAGTATCCCAGTGGGGTCCGTGCCGGGACGAGTTTGAACGTTCAGATGGCTGGCAGCACCAACTGTACATCCGCGAGGCCCGTCGGATGGTGGGCAATTATGTAATGACCCAGAACAACTGCCAGGGAAAAACAACTGCGCCGCATCCCATTGGTCTTGCGGCGTACACGATGGACTCACACCATGTTCAACGGCATGTGGACAAAAACGGTAATGTCCGCAACGAAGGGGACGTGCAGGTAGGCGGGTTTTCTCCATTTCCAATTGACTACGGCTCGCTAATTCCCAATGCAAAGGAATGCACAAATCTGTTAGTTCCGGTATGCCTAAGCGCCTCGCACATCGCGTTTGGCTCAATCCGCATGGAGCCCGTCTTCATGGCGTTGGCACAGACTGCCGCGACCGCAGCAGTGCAATCGGTCAAAGCTGGCACGAGTGTGCAGGACATCTCATTCGATTCACTCCGTGAACGGCTGCTGGCCGACGAGCAGATTCTAATCTGGACCGGACCCAAGCGAGTATCGCTGAACGGGATCGACATCAAGACCATCACTGGAATAGTGGCAGATGACAATGCCGCCAAGCTCGACGGATTTGATTCCATCAGCGCGTCAGTCGGACCGTTTGTTGGAATCGGGTATCGGCATGACAGCGATGCCGGAAAGGGCCTGCAATCGGCGCGCTTTGAACTGCAAGTTCCCGCCAGCGGTCCGTATGACGTCCAAATCTCATGGACGGCTCATCCCAATCGAGCCACCAATGTCCCAATTACTGTCAAATCAGCTGACCAGAGAAAGACGGTACTGCTCAATCAACAGAAAAAACCGCAAATGACAGGTTTTGGCAGCCTAGGAACATTCCAACTCAGCAAAGGCATCGCTACGGTTGAATTTACGAACGCTGACACCGATGGTTACGTCATCATCGACTCAGTAAGACTGTTGCGGCAGACCGACACCCCATGACTTGGCGACACGGTTAACACCACCGTTCACAAAACCTTCTACACAACTGTGACCTGCGTCATACCGAAACCGTCGCACAGAATGGTGTTTCGTCGGAATCGCCTGATTGCAGAAAAGGATGCGAGCAATTGCCATCGCATGGTTAGCGCGGATAGTTGAAATCCTTGCAAATTTACGGCCTTCGTGATAAACTAGATGCAACGAAAACGACCTCATAGAGGGGCTCCGTAAGGCAGTTCGGTTGGTCTCTTTCGAAATTTCAATACCGACAGATAGAAACCGCTTGATGCGTATTTTTGTTTTCTTTTCACTCAGTCTGGCGTTCGGATTTTCTGCGTTCGCTGCTGACGAACCTTCCGTCGGCGAGAAACTCTTTGCCCTGCAGATCAAAAAGATTTTTTTAGACAAGTGCGTATCCTGCCATGGCGCGGACCAAACTGAAATCGCTGGCGGGCTAGATATGCGTACCCGTGAGGCTCTTCTTAAAGGAGGCGAAACCTACGGAACGGAAGTCCTGATTCCTCACAACGGGCGAAAGAGCTTTCTGTATGTCGCGACCACCAGAGCCGAACCGGGCTATGAAATGCCGCCCAAGGAAGCGGAACAGCTGACGACTGAAGAGCAAAACTGGATACGGCAGTGGATCGACCTCGGTTCTCCCTGGCCCAGTGTCAAGATGGTCGAACATATTCAGAACCTCTATGCCCAAGGCAAGACGGTAGCCACCACAGGTGGGCTGGCAGATGAGTGGACCAACCGCCGCTATCAATCAGAGGATCTGTGGGCGTATCGACCACTGCAAGTCGAGCAGGTACCGGCATCAGCGCATCCCGTCGATTGGTTCATCGACCGAAAACTACAGCAGATGGAACTCACAGCTGCGCCCGCCGCCAATGCCCGCGATCTAGCGAGGCGGCTCAGCTTTGGTCTGACCGGTCTGCCCCCCAATACGCAGTCTGGTTGGCCAACGGTATCGGAGTTTTCTGCCGCGTATGAACGCGATCCTGACAAAGCGGTAACAAACTACGTCGCCGATTTGCTGGCTACGAGACAATACGGTGAACAATTTGCTCGCCAATGGCTGGACGTTGCCCGCTATGCCGATACCGCAGGGTTCGCCAATGACTACGCTCGCCCCAACGCTTGGCGCTATCGAGACTACGTCGTTCGCGCATTCAATCAGGACAAGCCTTACACACAGTTTGTTCAGGAACAGATCGCTGGTGACGAACTCGAGTCAGCCACAAGCGAAAGCCGCATCGCAACCGGCTTTCTCAGAATGGGCCCTTGGGAACAGACTGGGATGAGTGTGTTCCGAGTCACCCGGCAACAATGGCTGGACGACATTACCGATTCCGTGGGGCAAACGTTTCTAGCCCACTCGCTACAGTGTGCAAAATGCCATGATCACAAGTTTGATCCCATCCCGACCCGCGACTACTACCGGATGATGGCAGTCTTTTCAACCACGCAGTTTGCGGAGATCGACACACCGTTTCTACCGAATGAAAACAAGACTGGATTCAAGCAGGCCAGCAAGTGGATCCAGAATAAGATCGCTGCCTATGCCAATCAACGAGACTCATTGAACCAGAAAATTGCTAAGCTAAAGAAATCAGAAAACGGAGTAGCGCAGATCGGCGACAACGGGCTTGATCCGGGCGATGAAAATTCACTAGCACGCATCAAGAAAAACATTGCAAGGCACACTTGGGAACGCGAAAAAACAGAGCCGATCGCTTACTCCGTATACACAGGCAACACCATTCAGCGAGTCAAAGTCAACAGTCGCGTGGTTGTACCTGCAAATCCTTGGAATAAAGGCAATCTGGAAAAGGACACCATTCTGACGGGTGGCGATGCCTACGCCGCCGGGGATCCCGTTACGCCCGGCGCCCTGAGTGCAGCAGAAAGTTTGGGGCAAATGTCAATGTCACCGTTCCCGACCGAAAAAGGGCAACGGCGTTTGGCGCTGGCAAATTGGATCACCTCAGAGAGCAATCCGCTGACCGCCAGAGTCATGGTCAATCGCGTTTGGAGTTGGCACTTTGGTCAAGGTATAGCGGGAAATCCCAACAACTTTGGTGGGACCGGCAAGCCTCCGTCGCATCCTGAACTGTTGGATTATTTGGCGAACTGGTTCATCAATAACGGATGGTCCGTAAAAAAACTCAACTCCCTTATTTTGACCTCACGAGCCTATCGTCGAAGCACGCAGCATCACGACTTGCAGACCCTTCTGAAAAAGGATCCCAACCAAGGCTTCTATGCTGCCTTTCATCCTCGAAGACTCACGGCCGAGGAATTTCGCGATGCCATGCTTGCAGTCAGCACCGAGCTAAACCCTGCCGTCGGCGGCGTTCCCTGCCGCCCCGACATCAATTCAGAAGTTGCCATGCAGCCCCGACAGATCATGGGGGGAACTGCATCGGTCTATGAACCAGACCCACTGCCAGAGCAACGCAACCGGCGCAGTATTTACACCGAGAAAATTCGCGGACTGCGTGACCCGTTCATGGAACTTTTTAATCAACCAGGCCCCGACAGGTCGTGCGAACTAAGAGAAACATCAACCGTCGCACCTCAGGCACTGACCCTGATGAACGCCGATGAGGTACAAGACCGATCACTGGCGTTTGCTGCGAGACTGATCCGAGAACATGAAACGGATTTGGCGATTATTCAGGAAGCCTTTCGAATAGCCCTCGGCCGACAACCCACCGCTGCTGAGCTTGGTCAATGCATGACGCACTGGAAATCATGCACCAAGCGAGAGCTGAGCACTCATCACGAACCACCCCATTACCCGACCGAAATCGTCCGCACGGTGATGGCAGAAAAAACAGGCGAACCCTACAACTTTGTCGAGTTCATGCCAAACTTTGAAAGCTACGTTCCTGATCTGCAACCAAGCCAAACCGATCCTCGAACAAGAGGCCTGGCGCAGGTCTGCCTTGTGATCCTGAACTTGAACGAATTTGCCTACTTGGACTGAACGCAACGCCCAAGAGGCAACTTGGTCGCCATCGCTCTTTCCGACATTTAACCCGACACCGCAAGCCCGACCCCCGAAGAGGTGAGAGCCCAGCGGGCAACGTACAACAGCCATGCAGATCACCAACCGCCAACACTTGCACGCGACGCCTGACCGACGAGACTTTCTGTATGGCCTTGGAGCCAGCCTTGGGTCGGTCGCACTGTCTTCGCTGCTGCAAGCCGAGGAAGATGGCAGTCCGTCCAACAGGGCCACCGAGACAGTGCATCATCCGGCACGCGCCAAGCGGTGTATTTTTTTGATGCTTGAGGGCGGGCCTTCCCACCTCGACACATTCGATCCAAAACCCGAACTTAACCAACGGCATCTGCAGGAGTTCACCCGCTCGGGCAAGCAGCAGAGTGCGATGTCGTCAGGCAAACGATACTTTGTCAAAAGTCCATTTGATTTTATTAAAGCTGGTGAATGCGGGGCGGATATCAACTCGACCTTCGAGCATCTACAAACTTGTGTCGACGACATCTGTTTTTACCGAGGTGCTTTCGTCGAATCGGTGAACCACCCCACAGCGTGCTATCACGTCAATACCGGGAACCGGTTCGGTGGGGATCCCGCCTTGGGGGCGTGGGTTACCTACGGATTAGGAACAGACAACAACAACCTGCCCGGATTTGTGGTGCTGCCTCGAACCAGTTACCCCCAAGGGGGCGCAGCAAACTGGAGCAATGGATTTTTCCCCGCACAATACCAAGGCACTCCTCTGCGTCCCGAAGGCAGTCCCATACTGGACCTCAATCCGCCAGCTAGAATCACCCGTGAGCGACAACGAGACAACCTGGACCTGCTTGCCGCACTCAATCGCGCACACCTTGCCCAACGCCCCGGACGTTCTGATCTCGAAGCGCGACTGAATTCGTATGAACTTGCCTACCGGATGCAAACCGAGGTACCGGACATTCTGGATCTGGAAGGTGAGTCAGCAGCGACCCTGCAAATGTATGGAATCGGACAAACCAAAACGGAGCCGTTTGGCCGCAAATGTCTTCTGGCCCGCCGTTTGATTGAAAAGGGTGTCCGATTTGTTCAGATCTATTCCGGCAACTGGGACAGCCACGACTATATCCAACGAGCACATGGATCCCTGATCCGAGCTGTCGACCAACCGATCGCTGCTCTGCTGAAAGACCTCAAGCAGCGTGGATTACTGAAAGACACGCTCGTCGTCTGCTGCGGAGAGTTTGGTCGAACCCCTGATAACGGGCAGCGGTCAGGTGGCAAATCGTACGGTCGAGATCACAACGCCGATGCGATGGCAATGTGGTTCGCCGGCGGTGGCACCAAGGCGGGACATACCATCGGGGCTACCGACGAAATTGGCGCGAAAGCGGTTGAATGCCGCCATCACATTCGTGACGTCCATGTCACGTTGTTACACCTACTGGGACTCGACGACAACCGATTGACGTACTACCACGCCGGGCGATTCAAGCAACTGAGCCAATTTGGTGGTCAGGTCATTAACGAGTTGATAAGCTGAAGCCCCTATTAGCCCCTGCACTCGTCTCTGCCTGATTCGTTCAGGCGATGGTCGGCAGCGCGGCAATGCATTAGGCCCCCACGTGGCAAACATACGTCAAGTCATCATCGAAACCCTCAAGACCTCACGACCGGGGTTCTGGCCGACGCACCTGTGGTTCTACCTGCTGCCCTTTGCCGGTCGTGATATGTTTGGATCGGTTCCCTTCTGGCTTGGCGCAGTCTATGTCTGCTTTCCGCTGGGAATCCTTGCCTATGGCTGGAATGATCTCGGCGACACCCAAAGTGATCGCCACAACCCCCGCAAAGGCAACTGGCTGTTCGGGGCATTACCCGACAAGGCCCTGCAGCGTCGTCTACCTTGGATCATAGCATTGGCACAAATGCCATTCCTGTTGGCATTCATCTGGATTGCTGGAATCAAGATGGCCGGGTGGTTTGTCGCGTTGGTATTGGTCAACGCCTGTTACAACACTTTGGGCTTCAAACGCTTACCTGTTATCGACCTGTTAAACCAGGTTGGTTATTTGCTGATCTTTGTGTTGGGAAGTTGGCTATGCGACGTACCCCAGTTGCATGTCGCCGTGATGATCTTCGGCGCTCTGTTCGCAATGCAAAGCCAATTATTCGGCCAACTGATGGACATTGACGAAGATCGTCAGGCAGGTCGCAGGTCGACGGCGGTGGTAATCGGAGTGTTGCCGGCCAAAATCCTGCTGGTCGTCGTCATGGTGACCCTGGGCCTGATTGCCTATCTCAATTTTGTTGCACCCACCGTAGCCATTTTCATGGCGGCCGGCGCAACTTTCTTTTTCTTCGATACATGCTTCGGACCTCGCCGCTACCCCGTGTGGTTCACCAAGTTGTTCTTCCTTGGCTGGAACATTGTTGTGATCCTGACCATGCACTACGTCTGGCGTTACGACGTTTTCCTGACAGAGTGATCAACGCGCGGTCATGTTGCGAACCGACGTGCGCCGAACCTTGGGTCGTCAACTACCGCTGGCATCAATTCCGAGGTCTCCCGTGTCCGACCACCAGCGACCACCAGTTCACAGTGGCGCGCAATTCAACGCCGAGTGCATGATCATGATTCACGCCAGCGTCAATACCGACAAACAAGGTAACCGCGGCCATTACCAATCAATCACGGCTGAACCTCGCAGTTTCGCGTGCCAATCGCATGACCTGGATCAGATTCGGTACCCTAAACTCCCTTCCATCATGTGAGCCCCGCGTCCACCCAGACCTAAGACTTTTCTGTAGAATTGTTCCGCTGATCCAAGACCGCTGCCAACAGCTAAAAGAACGGCACCTGCGGCTAACACCGATAACGGTTGCACAATCACGCCTTTCAGATCAAGCGGCATAACAGCACCAAAATCGCAAGACCACCATCCGCGACGCCATTGCGAAAGCAGAACTTGTTGGCGTCGCTGGGTGAACCATGCATTCGACACCAAAAACACCACGCTCCCGTGGGATTTGACCTGAGGAAGGCATCCTTCACGACGACCCGCCAGCATCGCGAGAATAATTGTCTCAACCCGCTTTTTTTGCGTGATCGGTAAAGTAGCAGAAGTCTTGTAATGAAGTCTCTCTGTTTGCCGATGAGTGTCATTCCAAGGTAGGACATACAAGAACCGGCATGGATGTTTCATCATCTTCGGAGGAAAATCCGTGCGCAAGCTCTTCCCACTGTTGCTCATCATCGCCGCTGGTTGCGGTACCACTGGACGCAACATGCTCAAACCCGCCAGCAATGCAGGCTGTGCAAAAGCTCCCTGCGATGCGTCTTGCGACTGCAACCCAGCAGCAGGTCAAGTTTTGATGAATGAGCACCAAGTCGCGGCACCGCCCATCTACGCCGAGTAGGTCAAGACCAGCGACATCACCGTCCGAGCCATTCAGAACCAAGATGGGCGACAAGCGTCGGCCAACCATCGACCGCGTCAAATAGTTCCGCTCACCATCAGAGCGAAACAAATTGGGGTCGCGAGTTAAAATAGATCATCCGGCCTGCCTGAACACAGGGGCATCCCCAGTGATTTACCAGATTCAGGACGGTGGTTTGAATTTGGGTGCCGCGGGTTCCAAGGCTTCGTCCTCTGCCTCATCATCCAATTCTGATTTAGCAGATTCGTTGCCAGTGAATGTTTTTTTGGCTTCCTGTTCCGCAACACGAAATTGCTGCTGCACATCGTTCAGCCCACGCCGTAACTCGCGATAACTACCGCCCAGTTTGCGCGCAACATCAGGTAGGTTACTGCCGAACAGGAGGACCGCGATCACTCCGATCACAACCATCTCAAAGGGACCAAGCCCGAACATTTCTAGTTGGACTCATCAGACTTGGGGGACGAATCTTCATCATCGGTCGTGTCTTTCATTCCCTGTTTGAATTCGTTCGTACTGCGTCCCAAATTCCGCATCAAGAGGGGAAGTTTGGTGCTGCCGAACAGTAACAGGACAATCAGTCCAACGATCATCATCTCAGGCAAACCGGGCATACCGAAGCCCAGAATAATGGTATTCATGATCATGGTTCACTCTCGCAAAGAGGTTCTAGTAGGAGAACCCCAACGCTGACCGGCGAAAGCGGGTAGGTCGATCAGCCGAGTCGCCTCAAGCCGAACACCTCCTGAACCGACGTTGCGGGGGGTGGATGACGAGGATTCGTCCTCGCATCTCTTTATTCTATTAAGATCAGCCGCCACGTCAAAGGCTCCCTCTGAAAGAACAACCGCAGGGGTCGGATACAGTTCCCAACATCACGCAGAACCTGCATTTTCAGCGTTATCAGGCAAAGTCCTGCCGGGGGCGAGCAAGCTGAAACAAATACTTCTGGCCAAAAAATGGCAGCCATTGAATCCACTTCGATCTGCGACCCTTGACAAAGCCCTCCCCGACAACGACCATGGACTTACTGAGATTGATTCTCATTAAGGAAAATCTATTGGAAACCACTCTCGATCAGCTCCGACCGGGCCAACAAGCCAACATCGTCCGCATTTCGGGTGCGGACGGAATTGCTTCGCGTCTGCGTGAAATGGGCTTTGTCCCCGGTGAACTTGTAAAGTTTGTCCGGCCCGCTCCTTTGGGCGATCCGCTGAAATGCTTCGTGCACGGCAGCCGCATTGCAGTCCGCTGCGGTGAAGCGCGACGTGTTTACGTCAAGCCTGTCGGTTAGCCACTATTCTGCAGCCTGTCCGCCAAACCTGTTTGCCGCGAGCACATGCGCGGGTGCCAGCAGAAAGCCGTAACCGCCATGGCGTCCGTTTCCAACGCACCCACCCATCCCGACCAAACTCAGCCACGCGTGGCGCTGGTTGGCAACCCGAATACCGGCAAAAGCACCCTCTTCAACGCGTTGGCCGGAATGAAGGTTCGCACCGGTAACTATCCCGGCGTGACGATTGAAAAGAAACTTGGTACCTGCGAGCTGGGCGACCAGGAAATCGAACTGGTCGATCTTCCCGGCACCTATTCACTGGCACCGCGTTCACCCGATGAACTGGTTGCTGTGGAGGTACTCACAGACAACGTGGCAGCGCATGGAGGTGTCAAACTGATCGTCTGCGTGGTCAACGCTTTGTTGCTGCAGCGCAACCTGTTCCTTGTCAGCCAGTTGCTCGAATTGGGCAAACCAGTCGTCGTGGCTCTGAACATGATTGACGTTGCCGAATCACGGGGCATTCAGATCAATGTGGAACGCCTATCCGAACGTTTAGGTGTCCCCGTCGTCGCCACGTCAGCGGCAAAGCGAACAGGAATCACCGAGTTAAAGAAAACCATTGCGGATCAGCTGGACTCCGACACCAACGAACACGAAAGGTGCCGCATCCTGCCATCCGAGTTTTACAGCGCCGTCGCAACCTTTCGCGAAACCCTGAATAGTACCTCGACCAAGACGGGTGCATCAGAGAGCAAGATCAGCGATCTTCCGGACGACTACCTACTGGAGCGGATGCTGCTGGACCGCGGCGGTGAGCCCGAAACACGTGTGATCGCACAATATGGTGACAGCGCCAGGGTTGCGTTGACCGAAATCCGTGAACAGCTTGCCGCAGAACTGGGCGATCCGATCGATATCGAGTGCAACGCCCGCTATGCGTGGGCGCGCGAGAAACTGTCGGCCGTCTTTACCAACGAATCCCATCCGTCATCGCCGGTGACTGATCGCCTTGATGCGATCTTAACGCACCGTGTCGCAGGGCTGGTCTGCTTTGTCATCACAATGTTTCTGATATTTCAGACCATTTACACCTTTGCGGGTTGGCCGATGGACCTGATCGACGCGGCATCCTCATGGATGTCGGACTCAATCTGTGCTGTCATGGCGCCAGGCATGTTGCGCAGTTTGATCACCGATGGGATCATTGCCGGAGTCGGCGGCGTACTCATTTTTCTTCCCCAAATCGCTTTACTCTTTCTGTTCTTGGCGTTGCTGGAAGACTGTGGGTACATGTCGCGTGCGGCTTTCCTGGTCGATCGCATCATGACGACATTTGGTTTGAGCGGTAAATCGTTTCTGCCAATGATGAGTTCGTTTGCCTGTGCTGTACCTGGCGTGATGGCGAGCCGTGTGATCGAAAATCGCCGTGATCGTTTCGCAACGATCATGGTCGCACCTCTGATGAGTTGCAGCGCTAGACTGCCTGTGTACCTACTGCTGATTGCCGCGTTCATCCCTGAAACTTCTTACATTGGTGGCTGGCTGTCGTTGCCCGCCATTGTTCTGATGTCGATGTATATGGTCGGTGTTGTGGTCGCAATCCCCGTGGCCTGGGTACTCAAGAAAACCATTTTACGTGGCGAAGTCGCTCCCTTTGTATTGGAACTGCCCGAATACAAAGTTCCCTCACTAGCGGTGGTATTGTCGAGGGTATGGGATGCCGGCAAAGCATTCGTGATCCGTGCCGGAACATTGATTTTCGCCGCTTCCATCCTGATCTGGTTTGCGGGTTATTTGCCTGGTGATCACAGCAAGCAATACCAACTGCAAACGCAGATTGAACAGCTCGACCAGTCAAGTGAGGCCGCTGAACTGTTGGTGGTAGAACTGAACAACGAAAGTAGCAAGCTATTGGAAAACAGCATGCTAGGTCGAACCGGTCACTTCATCGAACCAGTTGTGCGTCCTCTCGGCTGGGACTGGAAAATCGGCGTCGGTGCGTTGGCAAGTTTCCCAGCCCGAGAAGTCATCATCGCAACTCTCGGCACAATTTACAGCCTTGGCGGAGACGCCCAAGAGGAGGGTCTGGTCGGAGCTTTACAAGCATCAACCTACGATGACGGCACCCCTGTCTATTCAGTTCCAGTTGCGCTCTCCGTGATGGTATTCTTTGCCCTTTGCGCCCAGTGTGTCAGCACCCTCTTGGTGATTCGCAGAGAGACAAACTCTTGGTTTTGGCCCATCCTGAGCTTTTCCTACATGACCATTTTGGCGTACATCGGTGCATGGTTAACCTATGTGGTAGGAAGCAGGTTCCTGTAGTGCCCGAACGTCATTTGAGGATCCGATCGTGGTGAATTTTCAGAACATCGTTGCGTCGCTTATAGTGCTGGCAGCCGCGTCGTGGCTGGCCAAGCAGATTTACCGTGTGTTTCGAGCTGCATCTGGCAAAACCCCGATCAGTGGTTGTGACCATTGTCCGAAGAATCAAGATCCGGGCCAAACTAATCAGGTTGTCGAGATTAACCGCCGGTCTGATTCCTGAAATTCATCGCATCTCAAACGCGATGTCCAGCCAGCGAGTAAGCTGGTATCACCGCAGTGCCGACGGGCCACGGAACCCCCATTGATGCACCCCGGGTACGCCAATATTCCGCATCAGCCGGTTTGCACCCGCTCACTGAGCAGCCTGTTTTTCGCCCTGCCATTCGGCTGATTATCCCCTCTGTCGCCACGGACCACTGTATCAACTCGACCGTGTCAACTCGACCGCGTCAACTCAACCACGTCCTCTCCAAGCAACTCACTGATGACTCAACTGTTCAACTACCTTCTAGAAGCGATCCGCAGCCCAAGAGAACAGTTATCCCGTGGTCAACAGTTCGTGCGGAAAAGCTGTGAACTGGTTGTTTACTGCTATCGCCAATTGCAGCGTCAGCGTGCCGAAGGGATGGCGGCTGAACTCACCTATCGCACAATCTTTGCACTGATTCCGGTGGTTGTCCTGGGGCTGGTTCTATTCCGAGTGGTCGGCGGGCTTGAGGACGTACAATCGAAAGTCGAAAACCAGCTGTTTTCATTCTTCGGGGTACCTGAGATCACCGCTGGCTATGCTCCGCTGGATTCCATTGAGACTTCCGGCGACGCCCCAACAATCGATGTACCCAAATCTGGCATTGAACCGGTAACACGCGGGGACGCTGAAACGGACAGTGAATCCAGCAAGATCGAGGCGGGGGGCACGACGCGTGACAAAGACGTTTCCGACGCGACGTACACTCGCATTGACAGTGTTTCTGACCCCTCTGACCAAGACAGCACTGAACCCAAAGATCAGGAACGCAGCCAACCCGCTGACGCAGCGGTTGTGGCAACCTTACCGGCAACCCAACCACCCTTGGTGGATCTCAAAGCGGCGGTCGCTATCGACGCTGCTACCGACGCTGCCGATTCCTCGGGCATGATCAGCACCAACTCGTTAGCCAAGAACTCACAAAGCGACCCTGAAGCAGCTGCGAAGCAAGCACGCATCAGCATTCGCAAAACGCTTCACGATCTGGCCAACAAAGTTTCGACCGTCGATTTCGCATCAATCGGTGTATTCGGACTATTGTTGTTCACCTACGCCGCCGTGGCGTTGGCGAATGCAGCCGAGCATCTGTTCAACCGAATTTACGAAGCTCCATCCAAACGGCCGGTCCACCTAAGGATCGCAATTCATTGGTCAATTCTAACCCTTGGCGGTGGTCTGCTGGCCATGAGTCTGTACCTGTCCAGTCAACTCGTGGAATGGCTTGGCAACGTGGAAGGTCAAGAAATGATAAAGCCAATCCTGAGCCACCTCGCCTCGCTACTCGCCAGTTGGATTCTGCTGTTTCTCGTGTACGCTCTGATGCCCAACACGCGTGTCTCGGTACGCGCCGCCGCGATCGGGTCAGCAGTCAGTGCAGTCTTGTGGGAGATTGCGAAGTACGGATTCCAAATTTATCTCTCCGAAGCTGTTCCGTATTCCCTTTACGGCTCGCTGGGCCTGATTCCTCTCTTCCTGTTCTGGATATATCTGACGTGGCTGCTGGTGTTGTTTGGCTTGACTTTGACCTACACGCTGCAGGCACTTGGGGGCCATCTACCGGATGGATTCAAAACTGAAGACACTCCCTCACTCGAAGGCGACCCTGACTGGATGCTGCCGATCATGTGTGAGGTTGGACATGCATTTGAAGAAGGACAGACACTCGCTCCAATGGAACTAGCCAATCGTATCGGACTTTCAACTCGTAGCATTCATGAGCTGACTGAACACCTGATTGATCGCTCATTGCTGCGCAAGGTTAGCAGCGGGGACGTTGACGCTGCCCTAACACTTGCCAGACCTGCGAATAAAATCGAGCTGGTCGAGATTCTGGATCTGGCACAAAGTATCCGCCCGCCCCACAAACATCCGGCTTGGAAAACATTCTCGGATATGAAGGATGCCGAACGTCGAACCGCGGTCGGCAAGACCCTGGCCGATGCCGCGAATTGGTGAATTGCACTTGCGCCGAAATCAGCCCTGACCAGGATCGTTCTTGGTTGACTTATCAACGAGGAACTGCTGAGGAATGTTATCCGCACACCTCAGTGTCTCAACAAGTTCCTCAACCGCAGCAGAAAGTTTAGCGAGCAACAATTGGGCAGTTGAAGCATCCCCATCACGAGTCGCTTGCTCCAGTCTCTCTACCAGGTTCACTGTCCTGCTCGCCGCGATCACGCGAGCCGCCCCTTTGAGCGTGTGCGCGTGCCATTCCGCCTCTTCCTGCAAACCCTTATCGTGGGAATCAGTCAACTGTATCAGTAGCGATGGTATTTCATTCAGCGCGGACAATTTGACCGATTCGAACAACGCTAGATCGTCCGCTACGTTACTAAACGCTTGCGTCCAGTCGATGACGGGTGCAACCTGATCGCCAGAATCGGACCCCTCCGGTCTTTCCCCGCCTTTCACATCGCTCGTACTATCATCGCCGAGCGATTGCCTACCGTTCGGCACAGCAGCATCCTTTTGATGCCCACCCGAGTACGCCTGCAACATGCGATGCAACTCACGTTTGCGCACAGGCTTCGAAAGGTAATCGTCCATCCCCGCTTCGATACACCTCGCACGATCACCCTTCATGGCGTGAGCAGTCATCGCAATGATCGGTATGTGCGTCCCACGAGCAGATTCCACATCGCGAATTCTTCGGGTCGCTTCAAAACCATTAAGTATGGGCATCTGGATGTCCATCAGCACCAAGTCAAACGGCTCTGCCTGAAACAGTCGCACTGCCTCTTCGCCGTCATTGGCAATCACAATGTCGTGGTCGAGCATCTTCAGCAAACCCAAGGCGACTTTCTGGTTGGCAATGCCATCCTCAGCCAACAAAATCCTGAGGCACCGCACTTCTGCTCCATTACTCCAGTCCGATTTAATCCGCAGCCCTGCTAGCAATTGCCGCCGCGATCGCATCACAGCAGACAACAAATCAGACACGGCAGGCGGTTTGATGAGGCACGAATTGGTCTGCGTTGAAATGCTGCGGACCAGATCCTCGTCACTAATCCCACTGGTCAGACGGATGACCGGAATCTGCTTGAGAATATCATCACTCTTTCCATTCGCGTCCAAATTCGCATCGCCCATCCCTTGGATGCTGACATCGGCGATCAGCACGGGCAAGATCCCTTCGCTTTGACTGAGACTTCGCAGCAGATCGATCGCGGCTTCCTTTTCATCCACGACATGCACTTCGGCTCCCCAACCTGTCAGCGCTGAGCGCAGATTCTCAACCGATTTTTGATCGTCATCGGCGACCACGCACCTCAGATCGGATAAGTCGTGAACGTCCCCGTTGCACAAAACATCAGCATCAACATCAACCTCAGACAATCCGAAAGCCAAAGTAAAATGGAATGTGCTACCAATCCCTGATTTGCTTTCGACCCAAATATTTCCGCCCATCGCCTCGACAATCTTTTTCGTAATTGCGAGTCCTAGACCAGTTCCGCCAAACTCGCGAGTCGTGGAAGTATCTGCCTGTTCAAATGCAGAAAAGATTTTGGCGTGCATCGCCGTTTCAATACCAATCCCGGTGTCCTTCACGAGAAAATGAAGAACGATCGAATCGTCCTTTATCGAGTCAACCAACACGTCAACACCAACCTGCCCCTTGTCAGTGAACTTAACTGCGTTCCCAACCAGATTCACAATGATCTGCCGTAAACGGGTCGAATCCCCGCGAACAAAACACGGAGTATCCGGCGTGACGTGCCAAGTAAGATCCAATTTCTTTGAATTCGCCCGCATTCCGACCGGTCTCATTGCGGCACCGACCTCTTCCCGTAGATCGAATTTGCGTATCTCCAAATCGAGCCGACCCGCTTCAATTTTCGAGAAGTCAAGAATCTCGTTGATGATCTCAAGCAAGAGTTCCGATGACTCTCGCACGACAACCAGATAATCTTCTCTGGTACGCTGGTCCTCTGTTTCCAAGGCAAGGTCCGTCATGCCAATGATGGCATTCATAGGTGTGCGTATCTCATGGCTCATGTTGGCAAGGAAATCGCTCTTGGCAGTATTGGCAGCCTCTGCAGCCTCTTGTGCCGTTTTGTAATCGCTGATGTCACGTGCGACACCAAATAGACCAACAATCTCACCATCGGAGGTACGAAGCGGCGACTTGGTTGTCGATACCCAGAACGCATCGCCGTTGGATGAAACCTGTAATTCTTCCTTGCCAATAATAGGATTTCCGGTAGCAATCACCATGTGTTCGTCCGCCAGATATTCTCCCGACAGTGTCGGATCATACAAATCATCTGCAGACATACTGATCAGGCTGGCAGGATCATCGAAACCCAGGTGTTTCGCCATCGCCGTACTGGCGCGAACAATTTTGCATTCAGCATCCTTGAAGTAGATCAGGTCCGGCGAATGTTCGAGGAGTGTGTTGAGCAGAAAATGCTCAACTGCAAACTGGTTTTTTGAATGATGGAGTTCTCTCGTTCGCAGTTCAATTACCCGTTCAACACCACTAGCACGTTCAACAACAGTGCGTGTGTAACCGCCGAGGATGAGCGAGACAAGCGTTCCCAATACGAGGACCGTCATGGGCAAGCCTGAAGCATGCTTTTCTACAAATCCGGGTGTCAAAACCGAGGTGATGTACCAGTTGCTGAATTGACCATGAAGAGCCTGTGTTCTTGATGGAAGATTCTCGTCATCTACTTTAAAGGGATTTTTGAAATCGTTAAACGAAAACTCTTTAGTATCCGCATTGTAGAACGCTATGTGCGTTTTTTCCCCAGCATCATCAATGTACGAGATGTAGAGATCGATGTCTCCTTGGGTCGTCGATAACGGATATTCCAATAACTTCCGAACATCGAGAATGATCGCATATACACCGAGTAAGTTCTTAGCACGTTCCTCTCTGGTCGTGATGGTAACATCATAATTCTTGCGTCGTGATGTCCTCAGCAGCTGACGCCGGCCCTGGACAAAATCCCCAGAGCCATCCAACAACTCTAAGCCAATTGTCTGTTGAACATAGTATATGGGTCGAAAAACAGCCATGACATCTATTTTATCGTTGATGATGTCCGGTACTTGGAACGATCGAGTCAAACCGTAGTGACTCGCATTGGTCAAGATGGAGTCGATGCACTCCGCGCATGCCTCGATTCTGCCAAAGTCCAGTCCGTTGATCGATTTCCACTTTACGTTTTTCCTGGAAAGAAGCAGCGGAAAACGCGAGTCTCCCAAGCTCTTGCTGGCAGTCACATTCTCGGGATCCAGAACTTTGAAATCGGGCACGTCTTCTCGTGTCCGCCGCTCGAAATCGGCGAGTTTTAGCTCCGGGACCTGCTCGAGCCAACCCGCATACAAGACAGACGAATCCTTAATTCCATCGCCCTTAAACTTTTGATGAAATTCATCCAGAATCTTCTCGTAAGAACTACCAGGTCGACTTGCCAGCCAAGTTCGCCCTGCGACCGCTGACTGAAAAGCATGTTCGATAGCCCGGCACCGCAGTTCACTGGCTCTCACAATCCGCTCATTCATAACCATTTTTTCATTCCTCTGCAGAAAGAGGTATGAAAGCGAGGTAGCGAGCAATCCGATCGAAAAAACCGTGAGAAACCCAATGATAGGCAGGCTTTTTTTGGGAACAGATGTATCTCCGGACATTCAACCCTCCACAGGACGTCGGTATGCCAAACCCAGACCTTTTTTTCTATCGAATGTTGGTCATCAAGTTAACCAAATCCAAATGCATCACCTTAATACCAGAGTACCAGAAATCACATCCATCGGGGGGGGACATGGACTCTTTAATGAACGTTCAGAACAGCAAAACGAGTGTTCAAGCTTCTATTTACGACACATTCGGCAGCACTGATGCGCCCCTCCGCACGCAGACAAATGGGGAAAAAGGTGATCCGAGCCTTGAACCGGTGGGTATTTTGAACCGGTGGGTATTTTGAACCGGTGGGTATTTTGAACCGGTGGGAATTGTTGACAAAAGACCGGCTGCCTGGCCACCGCAGCCTACAAGTCGGATAACCCACACCGCCAAGCAGCTAATGCGACTCGAGCCAATTGCCGCCGACACCCAATTCCACCTCGATCGGAACACGCATCGGTAGAGTGGACTTCATGGCAGCCTCAATCACCGGCATCACTCGTGTCTGTTCATCGACCACCATGTCAAACACGATTTCATCGTGCACGGTTAACACCATCTTGGTTCTAAATCCTCCCTCTTCCAAAGCCTTGTGCGTTCGAATCATAGCGATTTTCAGCATATCGGCTGCGGTGCCCTGAATCGGACTGTTCATTGCCAACCTTTCAGCAGCATTCGCAACAGTCCTGCTTCTGGAATTGATGTCTCGAATGTATCTACGTCTGCCTGTGGATGTTGCAACGTATCCATGTTGTTTAGCGAACAGAATCGTCTCGTCAATGTACCGCTGGACGCCTGGATATTTTTCAAAATAGTTTTGGATCAGTTCACTCGCCTCCTGACGAGGAATATTCAATCGCTGTTGGAGTCCAAATGCTGAGATACCGTAAATGATTCCGAAATTGACGGTTTTTGCCTTGTCTCGCATTTCCCGCGTCACATCATCAACTTCAACCTTGTAAACCTTGGAGGCGGTGATGGTATGAATATCATCGCCACTCTGAAACGCTGCCAGCATTCCCTCATCACCACTGAGTTCAGCCATGACCCTCAATTCAATCTGGGAATAATCCGCACTGAGTATCAGATGATTTTTGTCCCGAGGTACGAACGCAGCACGAATGTCTCGCCCGCGTTCTTTTCGAACGGGGATGGTCTGCAGATTAGGATCGTTTGACTGAATGCGTCCTGTGGCAGTCCAGATCTGGCTGTAATGCGTGTGCACCCGTCCGGTTTCAGGATTCACCGCCAGGGGAAGCTGGTCGACGTACACTGATTTGAGTTTTCTTGCATTACGATAATCAAGCACATCCGAGATCACCTGATGCTTGTGCGACAGACGTTCCAGTTCTGCTTCGCGGGTGGAATACTGCCCCGTTGATGTCCGTTTGGGGTTCTTTTCAAGTTCCATCTCCTCGTACAGCACTACGCCCAACTGTTTGGGTGAATCGATATTGAATTCATGCCCGGCTGCCTCAAGTATCTTCCCTCGCAGCAGTTCAATCTCATCGGCCAGTTTCGTTGAAAAGATCGCCAAGGCATCGGTATCGAGCCGAATGCCCTCGTGTTCCATATCCACCAAGACCGGTATCAACGGACACTCCACGTCATAGCAAACCTGACTGACTCCCTGCGCTTCAATATCCGGGCGAATCAAATTTGCGATTTTCAAGGTGACATCTGCGTCTTCGCAAGCGTACTCTGCCAGTTGCGGAAGCGGAACTTCGCTCATGCACTTCTGGTCTTTTCCCTTCTCACCAATTAAGTCGCTGGTCGGGATGGGCAAGTATCCCAGATAGAGTTTGGCAAGGTAATCCAGGCCATGCCTCATCTCTGGTTCCTTCATGGAGTGGGCCAGCATCGTATCGAAGATCAGACCGTTGACTTCGATCCCGTTCCATTTCAAAAGCGTCAAGTCATATTTCAGGTTATGGCCGATCTTTGCAATTTCATTGGATTCAAGAACACCGCGAAATTCTTCCAGCACCGCGGTCGCCTCCTCGGCTTGCTCCGGGACCACGACGTAAAACGCTTCCGCTGGTTGAAAGCTGAACGCTAGCCCAAGTGGCCTGGCGGTCCGCGGATCCAAACCAGTGGTCTCGGTGTCAAAGCAAAAACGGCTCTGCTGTCCGAGTGTCTCGATCAGTATTTTGCGTTCGTCCGCTGTGGTGATCGTGTGATAATCGTGAGGGACGTCGCGTATCGTCATCTCATCAACCGGCTCGTCAAACAGGCTTGCTTGAATCTCGGTCTCTCGCTTTTCGCGAATCACCTTTGCACGACTGCTGGCAGACGAAAACGACTTACCGAGCAATTTTTTACCCAGCGTGTCGAACTCAAGCTCCATCAACAGGTCCTTCAGCTTCTCCTTGTTCCATGATCCATGCTGAAGTTGTCCAAAGCTGACATCATGGGGAACATCAAGCTGAATGGTCACAAGCCTTTTCGACAGCAAAGCCATGTCGACTTGGCTTTCCAATCGTTCCCGTTGTTTTCCTTTCAGCTCGGTACTGTGCGCCAGCAGATTTTCGATACTGCCGTACTGCGAGATAAGCTTCTGAGCCGTCTTGGGTCCAATCCCTGAAACCCCGGGAATATTATCACTTGCATCCCCCATCAACCCGAGAATGTCAATCACCTGCTCGACGCGTTCGATGCCCCATTTCTCAAGGACTTCTTTGACGCCGAAGATTTCCGGATCAGAACCACGACGGCCCGGTTTGTAGATAACAATATCATCGGTGACCAGTTGTTCGTAGTCCTTGTCGGGCGTAACCATCCAGGTCCGAAACCCTTCAGCGTTTGCCTGATGAGCCAGCGTTCCAATCACATCGTCAGCTTCATACCCCGGTTTTCGGATCACGTGAATATTAAGGGCATCCAGCAAGCGATCGATGTAGGGCAATTGAGTCGCGATGTCCTCGGGCATCGCGTCGCGTTGCGCCTTGTACTCAGGGTAATCAATGTGACGCTGGGTCGGTTCGGACGTATCGAAGGCGACCGATATATGCGTCGGTTGTTCCCGTTTGAGGATATCCAGCACCGCGTTTGCCATTCCAAACACGGCTGACGTACAGAGTCCACCTGACGTAAAACGAGGGCTTCTCACCAATGCAAAATGTGCACGGTAAGTTAATGCCATTCCGTCCAGCAGGAACAACTTTTGGTTATCGGGGAAAAGATCGATCGGTTTCGCTGGCATGCGGACGCTGCTGCCGTTGGAGGAAATTAGAGGCGGGTCGGTTCCTAGAACCACAACATCCCAGTCCCCTGACTAAACGACAATCTAACGACTCAACTCAAAACGCGAGACTCCCATCTACCGCGTTTTTTTCGGCGGAGTGGACGTCGAAGCCGCAAAGCAGTTACTGACCTTCGATGTATTCAAGCTGGATCTTGGCATTAGGAAGCATTTTGCTTAGCGCGGCTACCCCGTCTTTGGTGACCGCCGTCCGCGTGACTCTGAGGTCCTCAAGCTTGGATAAACCTGCCAGTGAGTTGAGTCCCGCGTCTGTTATCTGAGTCGACCCGAGGTGCAGAAAGGTCAAGTTTGTCAGTCCACTCAAATAGGCCATTCCCTCGTCGCTGAGCCGAGTATTGTCCAGGTTCAAGGATTCCAAGGCAGTCAGTCCTTTGAGCGGCTGGATACCAGCATCGGAAATATTCAACCGCCAGAGGTTCAGTTTCTTCAGTTTCTTGAGTTCCGCAAGCGGTCCCGTTGCATCATCAAGAAGCTGGGCGCACTCACTCAGGTCCAGTTCTCGCAAATGTTGAAGCTTTGCAAGATCTGCAACTCCACTGGCATCAATCTGGTTGCGAGCAATCCTCAGTTTGGTCAATTTGGGGAACTGTGCAAACAGAAGGACTGCTTCATTGCCAATCGTGGTTTCAGCCATGTAAAGTTCTTCAAGATTTTTGAGTCCGACGATCGATTTGATGCCGTCCTCACTAATCCAAAGAAAGTCAATCGCAAGCAGTTTAAGATTCCCGAGTTTGGCGACGTGAACCATCCCATCATCACTGACACTGCAGACACCACTTTTGCCTGAAAGCCGAAGCGCCTTGAGCCGACCGAGAGAAACCAGATGGGCGAGTCCATCATCGCTAATTGCGCAGTCACGTAGATCAAGGTCTTCCAGACTGGCAATCTGGCCGATGGTTTTCATTCCCTCGTCTGTCACAGCGGTTCCGCCAAGCCGGACCGCCCTCAAGCGAGGGAACCGAACCAAAGATGCAAGTTGGCTGTCATCAATCGTGAGCCCACGAAAGTCCACATCGATAATAGCGCCTCTGGAATCGCGGCGGATCTTGTCCGTCACTGCCTCGATCTCCGCCACCGCATCCTGAGGATCCACAGGCGTCAGACTGGCACTTGGCGATCCCGCTGCATCGCTACCCTCTGCTTCATCCGGTATCGACGGACCGTTACTGGGTTCAACATCGCAGCCAACGAAAACCAACAGCCCGACAATGAAAAGAAGCGAACGTGACAACCTGGACTCCCGTGCGTCTGGAACCGCGAAAACCGTTGGATGGCGTCTCGCAGCAGGCGAGACCGCCAAAGCCGAAAGACAAGACGACTGCGTCCGAGCAGAACCCGGCTCGCAGCATGACATGTTAACTTCTCGAGTCACTGCTGAATTCAGCCGCTGAATTCAACTTCCCAGCCGGGACGATACTCTTTGCGAAGGTATTGTTCGGCCTCGGGGCAGTTGGTTGCCTTGAGGTTCTCACCGTCCCAGTCGATCTGTTTGCCGGTTCGGTAAGCGACATTGCCCAATAGCACCGATTCGGTCAAAGCACCGGAATAGTCAAAATTACAAGTCGTTGGTGAACCATCTTTACAGGCCTTGATCCACTCGGCGTGATGGCCGATAGATTTTGGGATACTCTGCTCTGGTGGCTTAAAGTCCGTAAATTTTTCTTTCGGGAACAGCTTGTAATTGCCGTACGAGGCAAACATGTGCCCTTCGGTGCCGACAAACATGACCCCGCTTCCGGGAACCTTTTCTCCCGCAACTTCGCGAGGTGTCTTGTTACCGTCGTACCAAGTCAAATCGAGCGCCGGCTTATCACCACGAGCTGGGAACTTATACTTCACCACCAGTCCCAAGGGGCACGTTTCTGGATGGACTTCCGCCCCTTCGGCTTCAATGGAAGTTGGATGCCGCAGATCCAAAGCCCAGAACGGCAGATCCATGTAGTGACAACCCATGTCACCCAGCGTTCCCTGACCGAAGTCCCACCATCGCCTCCACTGGGCGGGATGGTAACGTCCTGGTGCAAAGGGTCGCACAGGAGCCGGTCCCAACCACAGATCCCAACTGAGGTTCTCTGGCGGTGCTGTTCCTACCTCGGGGCGATCACCACCGCCCCAGCCTTTTCCGACCCAGACGTGAACTTCCTTCACATCGCCGATCGTTCCTGCCTGAATGATCTCTACCACGCGACGATAATTATCACCGGCGTGAATTTGAGTTCCCATCTGAGTTGCCACACCCTTGGCTTTGGAAGCCGCAGCAATCGTGCGAGCTTCTTGAACCGTATGCGTGAGGGGTTTCTCGCAGTAGCAGTGTAGCCCGGCGTTGATTCCACGAATGGCAGCAGGGGCATGATTGTGATCGGCCGTTGCGACCACGATTGCGTCCGCTTTGTCTGCCTCTTCAGCTATCATTTCGCGATAGTCGGCATAGCACTTGGCATCAGGGAATCGCTTCGCCGCCCGATCGAGGTAGTTCTGATCAATATCGCAGAGCCCGACAATATCCTGACTTTGCACTCCATCAATGTCAGCTGAGGCGCGGTTGGCAGTTCCCACACACAAGATCTTCAGCTTGTCGTTTGCTGACTTGGATTCCTGAGCTGGTAATTCGCTCCATACACCGACCGCCAACGCACTGGCACCCGTTGCCTTGAGGAATCCACGACGCTGCATCTGACTCGATTTCTTAGGGGCATGACTCTTCATCTGGACTTTCCGGCTAGTGAATTGGAGGGATAAAAGGGCTGGTGAAGCTGTCCGTTTGAAAGAATCACACGACCATGCAGCGGTCGGGAACTTTCAATTAAGCAAGCGATTAGTTTAGCACAGCGTGCAAATCCGTGTGAGAATACCAGCCGGTAGACGCCAGAGCCCCAATCAAGCCTAAAAACGCCATTCGCCCGAAAACTAATCTTAAGACTCTGCTAAGCACGGGACAGATACTCACCTGTACGAGTGTCGATTTTCAATCGTTCACCCTGCTTGATATATTCGGGTACCTGCACGACCAACCCGGTTTCCAAAGTCGCCGGTTTGGTTCGAGAAGTGGCTGAATTCCCCTTGACCCCTGGATCACACTGGGTGATCAGAAGCTCTACCGATGCCGGGACTTCCAATCCAACACAAGCATCATTGTAAATCAGAGCTCGCATGCCCTCGAGCCCTTCCGTGATGTACGGCGATTGATCCTCCAGATCCTCCAAGGGCAATTCGTACTGCTGAAAGTCCTCCTGATCCATCAGAAACATGCTGGTGGCATCCGAGTACATGACCTGCACGTTCCTGCGTGAGAAGTCCGCCTCGCCAAGCGATTCAGTGCCTTTCATCGTCAGGTCAACTTTGTTACCGGTCACCACGTTTCTAGCCCTGAACTTATAAAGGGTGGCAGCCCCTCTGGCGGACGGCGAATGAACGGTGATGCCCTGAATCACCACTGGGTTTCCGTCATAAACAACGACCGTTCCGGTCTTGATATCTTTCGCTTGCACTTTCCTAATTCCTGGATAACAGAGTCATCATCAGCAATGTGTTACTACCGCCACAACCATTCGCGAAATCCTTCGACCAATAGTTCCTGATTACTGAAACTCTGCGTCACAAGAATGCAACTCAGCGCTACAGCAAAGAACAGCATGGCGAACCCTCTGCGGGGCAACGGAGCTTTCTGCTGTTGAACATGCTGCCGAGTAGCAGCCAACAGTTTGCTCCAGAATCGGAGCGATACATTTGGTTCAAAGGCAACGACCTGAGCATAATCAATCCCATGGTGCCCATCGATTCGCAAGTGCACGCCCGATCCGGGCAGAGTCAACTGCAGCAAACGCTCATCGCCGATTGCATTTGCATCAATCGACTTGGACGCTGCTAGCAAAGGCTCGTAGAGCTCCTCAGCCGTGCGTCCATAAACGACAACGCGAGGTGGTAAACTGAGCGAGATCAGTGACACACTGAGCCCGTAGAACACGGCCAACGCGATCCACACGACCGGTCCAAACATCGTCGCAGCTGCCGTGGGAAAAAACAATTCGGCAGGCCCCACCGCGAGTAAACCAGCGACCGCCATCGCCAAGGCAGCGACATCACGGCCACCCGATGTCACCAGCGCCCGGCCCGATAGTCGAACCAGACTGAATACCAGTAGATAAGCGATCAACGGCATCAATGCCAATAAGATCGTGAAAGGGTCGATTGAATCAAGGACATTAAGCATCTGCAGGAATCAATCCATAAACTCGCGTTCGACGAACTTTGTATTGTGCTTGCCCGCAATGAATTCGGGATGCTGCAGCACCCGATCATGAAATGCTGCAGTCGTCGAGATTCCCTCAACCTGCATTTCAGCCAAAGCACGACGCATCGTCGCAATCGCCTCTTCGCGAGTGGGTCGATGAATGATCAGCTTGCCGATCATCGAATCGTAATGGGGCGGTACGTTGTAGCCACCATAAACGTGCGAGTCGAATCGCACCCCAAAGCCACCGGGCGTATAAAGCTTGGTGATTTTGCCAGGATTCGGCTGGAAATTCAGATCGGGGTTTTCCGCGTTGATTCGACACTCGATGGCGTGTCCAGAGCACTGTATATCGTCTTGGGAAAAACCCAGCGGCTCATTCGCGGCAACCGTAATCTGTGCTTTGATCAGGTCGACGCCAGTGATCATTTCCGAAACAGGGTGCTCAACCTGAATCCGTGCGTTGACCTCAATGAAAAAGAACTCATCATTCTCGTCAACGATGAATTCGACTGTCCCCGCGTTGCTGTAATCTGCGCCACGAATCATCCGTACCGCAGCGTCGCATATTTCTTTTCGTTGTAGCGCTGGCAGGTTGGGGCTGGGAGCCTCTTCGATCAGTTTCTGATGCCGACGCTGAACACTGCAATCACGTTCATAAAGGTGAACCACATTACCGTGGTTGTCCGCGATCACCTGCACTTCAATATGGCGAGGATTCGCAACGTAGCGTTCCAGATACACGCCGCCGTTTCCGAACGCTGCCTGGGCCTCGGTACGAGCCTGATTCACTGCCGCAACCAGCATTTCTTCCGACTCCGCCACGCGCATCCCTTTACCGCCGCCACCGGCGGTCGCCTTGATCAAGACCGGGAACCCGATCTCGCGTGCAATCTCGAGAGCTTCGCGATCGGTCTCGACAAGTCCGGCGCTGCCGGGAACCACCGGCACATTACTAGCGACCGCCATCGCCCGCGCGGTGTTCTTGTCACCCAGCTTTTCCATCGCTGCGGGACTCGGACCGATGAATTCGAATCCACTGGATCGACAGACTTCGTTGAAATGCGAGTTTTCGGCAAGAAAACCGTATCCGGGGTGAATCGCATCGACATCGCCCACCTCGGCTGCCGCAATGATTTGGTCGATCTTCAGATAGCTGTCGATACTTCGAGCAGGACCAACGCAATACGCTTCGTCCGCCAAGGTAACGTGCATCGAGTCGACGTCGGCCTCACTGTAAACAGCGACCGACTGGATGCCCATTTCACGGCAGGCGCGAATGATGCGAAGGGCGATTTCGCCACGATTGGCTATCAGTATCTTTTTGAACACAGATCAACGGTCGAAAAGGATCGCGGTGGACAGGAGTAAAACTAATGACGCTTCTGTGCTACGAAGTCGCTAGCACATTTTCTCAAAGGACGTTCTCGAGGGAACTTACGAAATGTTTCAAAGCCGCAAACCGGCAGCCATTTAATTGAGCTCGACGCGAAACATCGGCCTGCCAAAATCAACTGGGTCCTGCTCGCTGACCAGAACCTCAACGATCTTTCCGCTGCACTCAGCCGGAATCTCATTGAAAACCTTCATCGCCTCGACGATGCACACAACAGTGTCTTCTGAAACTCGATCACCCACTTTGACAAAGGGATCGGATTCCGGATTGGCCCGCAAATAGAAGGTGCCGACCATAGGTGCGTTGATCGTCACCGTGCCCGCATCCGAATTATCAGGAGATGAATCAGAACCCTGACCAGCTGTGACCGCAGAGGCCGCTGCGAGTGGCGGTAGTGCGCCAAAAACAGGTGCGGCACCGCCTCGGTTCAACTTGATCTTTTCATCACCCTGCTGAAGGTCGACCTCACTAAGGTCATGCTCCTCCATCAATTCGATGATCTCGCGAATCCGCACGATATCGAATACATCCTTTGGCTTTTGCCCTTTAGTCATACCTGCTTCGCCGCAATAAATTTGAAATGAGACAACTGTGGCTC
Organism: Rubripirellula sp.; assembly: GCA_028823035.1. GTDB lineage: Bacteria > Planctomycetota > Planctomycetia > Pirellulales > Pirellulaceae > Rubripirellula. The sequence continues at coordinate 15,987 of JAPKCI010000011.1, read as the reverse complement.
TGGGATAAATAGGAGAAACAGTCAATCCTTGTCAGATTGAAGTGACTGATTCTTGACGATATACCAACTAATGATGTTACGGTTTTACAGGATCAATCGGCAATCATCGAGTCCCTTAGGCAAGCTACTTAAGACCTCATGGCCAGATTCTGTCACCAAAATGTCATCCTCAAGCCTGATTCCGAAGTCTCCATCATAATAAACACCCGGTTCCACGGTAATAATCATGCCGGTATCGAGTATTTCTTCACTGATCGGTGACATCCTGGGAGATTCATGAATTTGTAGGCCGGTACCATGCCCAAGCCCGTGCTTGAAGGCATCCAGAATGCCGTGCCGGTCGAGAACCTGCCGTGCGGCCGCATCCACATCACGCGCCAAAACACCGGGCCGAATCATCTCAATTGCCGCCATTTGCGCCTCCAAAACGCCCTCGTAAGCCCTCTTGAACGCATCGCTTACCCCTGGGCGATGCAGGGTCCGCGTCAAATCACTCGCATAGCCCTGATATTTCGCACCCCAGTCGATCAAGAGTGTCTTGTGATCGTCAATCGCGACATTCTGCGGGTGGTAGTGCGGCAGGGCTCCTCCCGAACCGGCAGCGACAATCGGCGGAAAGCTGCAGCCTTGGGCGCCAAGCGACCGCATCCGATGCTCGAGATCATGCGCGATGGCAAGTTCGGTGTGTTGACGGGTGAGCGAGGGGCATACCTCTTGAAACACCTGTTCGGCAATCTCAACGGCTCGTCGTGTCGCTGCGATTTCAGACTCATCTTTGATCATCCTCAAGGCTTCGACCACGCCCGTCGTTGAAACGAACTCGATCCCCCCACAGGTCGTGGACAGAAACTGGTAGTCAGCCAAAGTCAGCTTGTCAGCTTCAATACCGACACGTTTCAGCCCCAAATCCTGCAACGCCGATTTTGTCAAATCGGGCAGAAGTTGACTGGACGTCCGTATCATCACCTCGATGCCGGTGCATTGCTGTGCAATCTGCGCAGTGTATCGACCGTCACTCAGAATGCTGGTACCGATACCAGCAACCACCAGAGAACTGCTGTCACCGGTAAATCCCGACAGGTACCGCACATTGATCTCGTCAGTGACCAGCATCGCATCGATTTCCAGTTCACTCAGTGAATCTTTGAGTCGCTGTAAACGGAGCGGAAGTTCAGACATGATTTTTCACTTCGAGGCAATGTTCCAGGTTCAATGGTATTCCAAATTCAATTGTGTTCTTTAAAGAATGGTTTTAGCAAGCTCAGCTACCAAGTCCTTGAACACAACTTTCGAAGGGCTCAGTTCCCCTTTCGAAACCAGTTGGCGACTTCCGTCAGCCCCTTCAACGGATCATGGCGAGGCCAATACTCAAGTCCCACATGCCCGTCGTAACCCGTTTGATGAATCGCATCAAAGATCGATGGGTAATGCAGTTCTCCGATATTCAGTTCCATACGTCCAGGGTTACCGGCAGCATGAAAGTGTGCGATTTTGTCGATATTGGCTGTCATGTTTGCGATTAGCTGGCCTTCGCTGATCTGCTGATGATAAATATCAAAGACAACCTTGATGTTGGGACTATTCACCTGTTCAATGATCTGAAACGCCTCATCACTGCGAACAAGGTAGTAACCGGCATGATCAATTAGCTCATTGAGAGGCTCGATGACGAGCGTTACCCCCGCCGACTCAAGCATCGGCGCAGCCTCTCGCAGGCCATCCACAAGTGATTGATGCTGAACCTGACGAGTGACTCCGGGCATGGCATCGCCAACCTGCGAGATCAGTGTTGGACAATTCAACCGTCGAGCGGTTGCAATGGATGCCTCAACGCCGGCCAGATATTCGTTGCGGCAGCTAGCATCAACGAGGCTGATAAATTTAGTGCAGCAGGCAGCGATCTGCAGCCCGCACTCATCCCGTGCCAGTTCAATCTCATCGAGATCGCGATCCCACCACCCCCAGAATTCAAAGGCCGAGATGCCTGCCTGTTTGACGTAACGAATTGCATCGGCTGCGGGAATCCCCTCAAACACAGCGTCAATGCAGACAGACGGACGAAGTTGGTTCATCAAAAACGTGTTGGGTTGCGGTCAATCGGAACACCCTCGTTTGACCAGTGGAAAAACCTGCACCGGAAATCTTAAACATTCTGAGTGCTGAATGTCTCAGTTTGAGGGCTAATCTGCTTGCGTTAGAACCAGCCTGCGGGGATACGACCAACGCGGTCGCAGCGTACCAGACGGGCCCGTCTGAGTGACCCTATCGCACCCAAATCGGCCGTTACAGCCAAGATAACACCGTTTCGAAATGGCAAAACCCATTCAACCGGCTAGATTCTGAGCACCATCGACAAGTAAGTCGAACTAGAATCTACCCAATGAACCAGCAGATTACCGCACTCCATGATCCACCAACAGGTTTCCCATCCATGCGTTCCCTCGCCGTCATTCTTTGTTTCTCGGGAGTTTTCACGGTCACTTCGCTCGCATCGCCCAACTGGCTGCATGCTCAATCCGAGCCAGACTCTAGCAGCGACTCAGCCCCCAACGTCACCAAGCTTAACGGGGTGGTGGAATCGGTAAACTCGCATGAAATCACAACCGGGAACGAACAGATTCCATCGCTCACCATCGAACGCATCGTTCCTCATGGTTCAACGATCAAGGCTGGCCAAAACGTTGTCTGGTTCGATAGCAAGGCTATCGCTGAAAAACTCAAGGACGCCGAGATCGAAATGCGTCTTTCTCAGCTGACCATGGACGATGAGGAATTCAACCACAAGCAGTTCCTTGCAAACCGCAAGCTCGATCGGGCAGCCGCCGAGCGATCCTGGCAAGCCGCACAACAAATCTATAACAATTTTGTCAAAGTTGATCGCGATCGCACCGTCATGACTCAGAAGAATTCACTCAAGTCATCGCTCGCCTCACTCGAAAACGCAACGGAAGAACTGAAACAACTGCAACAGATGTACGATGCGGATGACTTGACCGAGGAATCCGAGGAGATCGTCCTGAAGCGGGCAAAGCGGTCGGTTGAGTCTGCACAATTCCGCCATGAGGGGACCAAGATCGTTACTGAGCGTGCCATCAAGCAGACCTTACCCCGCACTATCGCAGAACAGAACGCTACATTCGAGCGAGCCGATCGGGCACACGTCAAAGCAATTCGGGAACTCACTACATCAAATACTCGAGGACAGATCGAGATCCAGAAGAAGCGTGACGCATTTAAGAAGGCTCAGGAAAAACTCGCAGAGCTCAAAGAGGAACGCAAACGGGTCGCCCTCGCATCACCCATCGACGGCATCGTTGTGCATGGCAAACTCACGCGTGGAAAACTCAGTGACAAGCCATCGCTGATGAAAAAAGATGCCACTGTCACCGGGCCTCAAGTCATCGCCACAGTTCTTGCACCCGGGAAACTGCAGATCCGCGTCGATTTGGAGCAAAAACACCTGGCGCTCGTCACACCGGGGCAAAAATGCGAGGTCCAAATTAGCGGCGTCACAGGCTTCACCGCAACTGGAACCGTCAAGTCCGTGTCGGCGATTCCCTACGCAGCCAACAAGTATGACTGCTTGGTCAGTTTCTCAACCGGCAAGCATAAAGTCACCCCGACCATGACCTGCCAACTGGTATTCAAGTCCGCCGAAAAGGAAGCTGCAAAGAAGGAACCGGCGAAAAAGAAGTGATTCTGTTTTCCGTAACCATTGACACCATCCCGGATTGTCTCGGGCCATGCGAACCGAGACGCGTACTCAAATCGGGTCTGCAGGTCAGCCACGACTCACTCACCAACCGCGAGGCCGCCAACATTTCGCGGGGTTCCCGAAGTGGCATTCTGGTTGCCAAAACAACGCCACCACATCTTCTTAGGTTTAGAACAGAATCAACATGAAACGAATTCTGAGCACCCTGATCGTCTGCACTATGTTTTCGTTGCCTTGCCAGGCAGACGGGCCCCAAGCAGCTTCGCGGATCCTTGCTGATGCACTGGACTTCAGTCAGGACCCAACGCTGCCGGAAGTCGAGGCGCCAACCGCCGCTGCGATCCGTGACGCCGTTAACCGTGGCATCGACTTTCTGATCACAGATCAAAACACAAACGGATCATGGGGATCTCCGACGCGAACCAAGAGCCTGAACATCTATGCGCCGGTCCCTGGTGCCCATCACGCCTTCCGCACCGCCACGACGGCATTGTGTATCTCAGCGCTCATCGAAACCCGTTCATCCAACCCCGCCGCCACCAAATCTCTTGAACGGGGCGAGGCGTGGCTGCTTGAGAATCTGCCAGCCCTTCGCCGCGCGACGGGCGATGCCATTTATAACGTCTGGGGCCATGCCTATTCCATTCAAGCTCTGGTGCGAATGTACGGTCGGCATGCTGACGACAAAGCATTGCGAAAACGAATTGTCGAACTCATTGAAATGCAGTACGACAAGCTGACACGCTATGAATCGGTTGATGGCGGGTGGGGCTACTATGACTTTCGTTACGAAGCCCAAAAACCGACTTCGTCATCGATCAGCTTTGTCAACGGAACGGTGCTCATCGCGTTTGCCGAAGCAAAAGAAATCGGCATTGAGCCTCCCAAGCGAGTGGTTCAACGCGCAATGGACGCCTTGCTTCGCCAACAGAAACCCGACTTTACCTACCTTTATGGCGAGTATCTGCGATACCAACCGATGCGGGGCATTAACCGCCCTGGCGGCAGCCTTGGTCGATCCCAATGCTGCAACTGTGCCTTGCGTTACTGGGGAGACACCAAAATCACGGACAAGGTAGTCAAGAATTGGCTTTACCGGCTGTACGTGAGAAACGGATGGTTGGATATCGGTCGAAAACGACCAGTGCCACACGAATCCTGGATGCAAGTCGCGGGCTACTTCTATTATTACGGTCACTACTACGCCGGACTCAGCCTGAAACTATTGCCTGAGGAACAGCAGGCACCGTATCAGGGAATGCTCGCTAAGCTGATGCTGGATCGGCAGGAAAAAGATGGATCATGGTGGGACTATCCCCTCTATGATTACCATCAACCGTACGGAACAGCATTCGCGCTGATGACCTTGGATCGATGCTTGCCGGTCAAGTGATCGTCGACAGATTCAGTCGCCGAAAACATCGCCGTACAAATCCTCGTTGAACCCAACGATCACCTTCTTTCCTACCATGAGCGTGGGAGCACGCAAGTTGCCGGTGGGTCCCAACATCATGCCCACCAATACAGCGTCGTCTGGACGATCATTACGCAAGTCCACTCGCGTCACTTTTTTGCCCTTGGCAACCATCAAGCTGCTCATGCCAGTCAACAGATCCAACGCCTCGGCATCACCGTAACGGACTTTTTTTGCATCGACTTCTTCAGCTGGTTTCAGATTGCGAAGCGCAAGAAACTCCTGCGCACGAGTGCATGACGTTCAGCCCTTGCGATGGTAGCTCCAGCCGATTTTCTTTGCCATCAGTTTGACTCCTCAAAAGATTGTTTAGATTGACACTATTCGTTAAACGAATTGTAGCGACGAGTAAATCCGATGGAATGGGATGAACTCTCTGACTGTTCTGCTGGTTTTGAATACACGTGAACAACTAAGTTCCCGTGGGCAATGACAAGGTTGAACGAAATCGCTCGCTCTCGGGGCAACAATCAACGTGCTCAGACACCGCCACCTGGTTTCTGCAAGTAGGGAGCAACATACGGACCTTCCGGTATCACCGCGATTCGGCGATCGCCCTGCCGAATGACACTTTCGGAGATCGCGGTTTCTACCGAATTCACTCTTGCCACTCCCGTCAGTTCCCATTGCTCATCCGTCAGATTAGGACAATGAAGGTGAACGTTACCGACAGACATCGGCTTGAGTTGCATTTGGGTTTGCCACTCATCAATGTCAGCGTGCGACTTTGCGAGCAGGCCTTTCAAGAATGACTCGGGGCCAAGTTCAATCAAGCGGCGTTGTGACTCGATGAATCCGCTAGACCCCAATCCTTCGCTGCACTCCGAGACGATGATCAAGTCACCCCCAGGAGCAAGGATATTCATTGCTCCCACCATTCCCTTGATGGTCTGATAATAGGTTTTGTCGAGTGGATACCCTGACGCCGACGTCACTACCGTCTTGTATTGCCTCGCAACGGGTACTTCGCAGTACTGGCGTACATAATCAACCGCCTCACCATGCGAGGCAATGATCTCGCCAAAGTTGACAAATGAAAGTTTTCGGTGCTCATCAATCACAGTGTTTAAAGCGAGAGCACCACCAAGCATTTTGACGATTTCCAATTGTTCTTCATGCAAAGGATTTCCGACAAAATTACAGCTTACCGCAGCCGGGTCCGCCATGAATCTCGAACTATGAAACGTGGTGATGGTTTCTGCGTGTGCCAATCCGGGCGCAATCACCTTTCTGCCGCCGGAATAACCTGCCATGAAATGGGGTTCGACCAATCCGGTAGCAATCCGCAGGTCGGCCTCGACAAAGCGTCGATCAATTCGAACAACGGTTCCCCGGGTGTCTGTTTTTCCCAAGCAAACATGATCGGCGTCATTACGCGCATCATGGTTTTCAACCGCGACATTTTCCAAAACCCAGCGATCCCCCACCAGCTCAGCCAACTCCGCCCCTTGATTCGGTCGGTGCAGGCCCGTGGCGACTAGAATGCTGACGTTGTCCAGCTTGAGTCCGGCTTCCAACAGACATTCAACCATCGGCCGCAGGAACAAATGGTTTGGTACGGGCCGAGTGATGTCACAAATGGCAATGCATGCAGAAGACGCGCCGGCAGCCCAACGATTCCCTACGAACTCACGCCCTGCCTGCAGGACATCTCCCGAACGAACTGGCCGAGCAAGCGCAGTCGTTACCGCCTTGCGGGGATTTGAAAGACATGGCATCGCGGGCTTACGGACCATCTCCACAGTCACGCCCGAAGGCAACGTGACCTCAAGATTCGATCGACCATAGTTCAAAGACACTTTCATTGGATCTGGCCACAATGTTACTTGATTCTCGGACCATCCTGCAGGGGTTCAAACTATCGATGCGACACGAACCTGCGACTCACCATGATTCAACCTACCTCGTAAATGCTGCAAAACAGTTGAAAACCATTCCGCGGATAGTCTGGCATTGCACCACCGTTTTCCCCATTTCAGTTACCAATTCCGACCGTCTCGCTGGTTGCCTCACATCCGAACGGATGATCCCCCCCTCTACAGTGTTCACCACCAATCTGTTGTCCAAACCAGCTCCCAATGCAGTTGTCCACGCGGTGTTTATCAATAATAATCTGTGCTGCTGAGATGCGTTTTTGATTGCCCAGAAAGGCCCCCCTGAACTCCTGCCGGAACCACATCATGAAGTTTTTCCCGTTTGTGTTAGCTGCCCTGCTAACGACTCACGCCTCTGCCGAGCCGCTGAACGAACTGACCGAATCTGAACAGCGGAGCGGATGGACGCTTCTTTTTGACGGCAAGACTACCGATGGCTGGCGCAACTACAAGAAAGACAATGTGTCAGACGGTTGGAAAGTAGTGGACGGTGCCCTGACGCGATCAGGCAAAGGCGCCGGCGACATCATCACAAGCGGGAAATATGACACGTTTGAATTGTCTCTTGAATATCGCATCAGCAAGGGTGGCAACAGCGGAGTCATGTTCCATGTGGTCGAAGGCGATGGTCCACCGTGGCGAACCGGCCCCGAGATTCAGGTACAGGACAATGTCGATGGTCACGACCCACAGAAGTCTGGTTGGCTTTATCAATTGCACCAGCCAAGCGTACCAAAATGGGCCGTCAATAAAGATCCTGTCGACTCAACACGGCCAGCAGGCGAATGGAACCAACTGTACGTCCGTATCAACAAGGACGATTGCGAAGTCTGCATGAACGGTGTCCGCTACTATCGATTCAAACTCGCCAATGACGATTGGAAGAAGCGAGTTGCGGAAAGCAAGTTTGCAAAATTCGAGGGATTTGGCAGCGCCGGTGACGGACACCTCTGCTTGCAAGATCATGGAAACGAAGTTTCTTATCGAAATATCAAGCTGCGTGAATTCAGCGATGACGGCACCGTTCCCCAACCCATTGACGGAGCTCTTGCTCTGAAGGGCGAATTGGCATTCCCAAATCTGAAATGGGACCAATGGGAACCTGTCAACGACGCTGGCAAAGTCAGACCGTTAAGACTGATGGAGTTGACGTATGCCAACGATGGCACCAATCGTCTTTTCGCTGCCTCCCAGTTTGGCGAAATCTGGACATTTGAGAACAAAACTGATGTCAAAGATTCGAACCTGTTCTTGGACCTTCGGGAGAAGGTCAAGGATTTTTCAGCTCGCGGCGCGAACGAACAAGGGTTGCTCGGCTTGGCAATGCACCCGAATTACCAAAAGAACGGTCAGTTTTACGTTTATTACTCACACCCCACCGAGCCCAAATCGGTCGTCTCCCGTTTCAACGTCTCCAAACAGAATCCCAACAAGGCGGATCCCAAATCGGAACAGGTAGTTTTGGAGATTGAACAACCTTATCAAAATCACAACGGTGGTCCCATTGAATTTGGTCCCGATGGTTACCTCTACATTGCCTTAGGTGACGGTGGCGACCGAAACGACCCACACGGCAACGGGCAAAACTTGGGCACCTTGTTAGGTTCCATTCTCAGAATCGACGTCGACCATCCTGCCAATGGGCTGAACTACGGAATCCCAACCGACAACCCATTCATCGGAATCAAAGGTGCGAGACCCGAGATCTACGCGCATGGAATCCGTAACCCATGGCGAATTGCCTTTGACAAAAAAACCGGGTTGCTTTGGGCCGGTGACGTTGGCCAAGAACTCTGGGAAGAAGTCATCATTGTCAAAAAAGGCGGCAACTACGGCTGGAGCGGCCGCGAAGGTTCCCACGCTTTTGGCAACCGCGCCCCCGTTGAAGGCGTCTCCGCAACCCTCGAGCCTATTTGGGAGTACGATCACCAGATCGGGAAATCCATCACTGGCGGCCGCGTCTATAATAGTTCTCGGCTTCCTCAGCTTTCGGGGAAATACATCTACGCTGACTACGTCACAGGTTCGATCTGGGCACTCGGTTACGATGCGAAAAATGGCAAATTGATTAGCAATGAGCAAGTCGTGCCCCAGAGCGTGGCAGTTCTATCGTTCGGAGAAGACCAGAACGGCGAATTGTACTACCTGACAAACAGCAGTCGTGGCGAGAGCATTTATCGCTTCAACAAATAGTTTTTGCCTCTGCTATTGAGGCATTGTCCACGACATTAAACGCGTGACCCCGGTGTTCCAACTCCGGGGTCACTTTCAATAGTACTTAACCCGTAGAAACGTTTCGTGGAATCATTCCATTTTGGAATCTCTCGTCTTGCCGATACTCTAACTATCGAATCAATAACAGCGAAACATTCTGACAGCATCCACCAGACCAACGAGCCAGAGCACGAACAATCGTGCGCATGCAGTGTTGCCACGTTCCTTAACACTTACGTCAATCCGCTGCTTAAACCGCTCCTGACATCCGGCTTCGAGCGTTGTGCAAACCGTACTGAAAAAAGTGTTTCGAGTAACATCTTCTGAGCATTAGCACACTTGTCTGACTGACCTGCTCCCAATTTATGATACACGTCGTGTGAGAAAATCAGGTCTTTATCCGGCCGGGCTAGCCCGGCCGGATAAAGCGAATTCTTTGGGGGCCAGGTTACCCAAAACGCTATGTGGTCGTTGTTCGTTGTAGTCAACTCGCCAAGCTTCGATCTTTTGCTTTGCGTCGTCAAGCGACAAGAACCAATTTTCATTAAGACATTCAGCTCGGACACTGCCTTTGAAAGATTCAATGAAGGCGTTATCCGTTGGTTTTCCAGGCCTACTGAAGTCAAGCGTCACGCCATTGGAATACGCCCACTGATCCAACACTTTTGATCGGAACTCGGGACCGTTGTCAACACGAACGGATTTCGGAAGCTTGCGGTGGCAAGCAACACGTTCTAAAACCGAAACCACTTCGTTGCCGCGCATTCGCTGGCCGACATCAATCGCAAGACTCTCACGAGTAAAGTGATCGACTATCGTCAACAGCCGGATTCTGCGGCCGTCATACAGCTCATCGGACATGAAATCCATCGCCCAGCAATCGTTAATGCGAGTCGCTTCCGGACGATCCTCACGAGCTCGGCAACTGACCCGTCGCCGGGGTTTCTTTGTTCGCAGACTCAACCTTTCTTCGGTGTATAGTCGATAGATTCGTTTTGCGTTGACATTCCAGCCTTCTCGCTTGAGCAAAACACGAAGTCGTCGATACCCATAGTGCGACCGTGTCGCAGCAAGTTCCTTTAGTCGCATTCGTAATGCGGCCTGAACGTCTTTCGTGGATTTGTATCGATGAGTGGAAAGGGCCAAACAAACCAGCTTACAAGCTCGTCGCTCGCTGATCTTGTAGCAAGACTTTGCTCCCCCGACACATTCACGAAGTCGAGCAGGCCTCAGAGCTTTTTTGACAGCACATCCTGCAAAATCTGCTTGTCCAGACTCAGGTCGGCAACCAACGACTTTAAACGCCTGTTCTCCTCTTCAAGTTGCTTCAAGCGTCGAAGCTCTTCGGTCCCAAGCCCGGCGAACTTTTTCTTCCAGCGGTAAAAGGTTTGCTGACTGATGCCAAGCTTGCGGCACACCTCATCAATCGGTGTTCCGGTCTCGGCCTGCTTGAGCGCGAAGGCAATCTGCTGGTCTGTGAATTCCGACTTCTTCATCGGTGGTTTCTCCTAGGAAATGCTGACCCGAGTTTAATCCGATTTTCTCACTTTGCTTGGATCAGTTTTTCGGGAGCAGGTCACTCAGAGAATCTAGAAATCAACCGGTCGATCTACAGCGTCTTTCCTGTGTCGCAGGCAACGCATAACAACCGGCCGTTTTGACTGAATCGGAGCTGCCAAAGTATGTCTTGAAACCGTCAGACCTATTGTCTTCTGTCGCTATCGTTCGTTTCGTTATCATCACTTGCTTTCGGCACCAGGCTTCGCAAAGATTGCGCCACGCGGTCCAAGGCGGGGTAGGTTGATTCATCACAGGATCCACAACTGTACCGGCTAACCGTTGTGCCCTCACTGAACGTTAACGAGCGGCATTTCATTCGATTGTTGCACTTGGGACAAAGTACAGGAACGAATCGACGCACGATGAACCCTGCTGTCCAGTACCCGCTTGCGATTCCTAGACCAGCACCAACAGCGCCCAACCATGGCCATTGACCGCCCATATTTTGGTTAAAAAAACCACCCAGCAACGATCCGGCTAGCAGTCCGAACATTGCGGCAGTCGCGACGCTAAAGCCATTAACGAGACTGTGAGTCGACGGGTTCATTTCTGGTTTACGCGCCTCTCTGATAATTTCACAATAGGTCCCTTTATTGCATCAGTTTCTCGAAAGTCCTTTGAGCTATTATCGGTGAACCGCTTTGCCGTGCAAGCACATCGATAATTCCCTGTCTTCATTCGTTTTTCAACATCAACTAACGCCTTTGGGAAACCATCAACAATGACGCCTTCATCGTAGTCAACATGGCAAACCATGCCGATCGATGAACTTGGGAAACGACTGGGTCATGGGCATATCATTTGAACACCGCTGACCCTATCGAAAGTGGGTCACCACTGGCAACCAAAGATTGCCGCTAATCCCGACCGCTGCGTAGCCACCTGAAACTCTCTGGCACCAAGTCCTTCGCTCCCTGCCGTAGCACTGCGTCCCACAATCAACCAATGGCCATGCAACCGTCTGCTCAAGCGTCCCCCACGCTGGAAATGCTTGCAAAGAAAGAAGCTCCACCCGTCATCCAAAAGCTCGCCACGCCCATCTCGCACCGAGACACAAAACAAGATCAACTGATCGACTATATCCTAGCACAAACACGTGCCAACTGACGAGACAGGGAACATCCTGCATCCTATTGATGCTCACGTAGACTGCGAGACTCAGTATCCACATGCGCAAAGCGGGATTCGTGCAAGCCGTCTCTGCATCACAGACCTGCCGTCTCTGAAACACAGACCTGCCGTCTCTGAAACACAGACCTGCCGTCTCTGAAACACAGACCTCAGGCACCGAAAGTTTTTGACACCTGCTGTTAAAACATTGTGCTGTCCAACGGTAGTGCACAACGAATTCCCGCGACGCAATTGCCAATATTTTCTGTTCAGACAGCAGGCCAATCCCACTCCAGAATGTTCAAATGCAACCACGCGACATTGTGACTGGAACCGATTCCCTGCAACCAACATTTGGCTAATTCGGCAGGCAAAGCCCTGAACGGGAGTGAGTTCCAAGCTAAGCAGCGCACTGCGAATCAACGATGGAGAACAATCAGATTCAGTTCCCAATCAAATAGAGATCACTCTTGCTGCGAAGAATAAGATCGCTTCCAACAACCGCCGGCGATGCCATGAAGCCATCTCCGAGTTTGGATTCTTCCAACAACTTAAATTCGCGACCGGGCCGTATCGTGACCACCTCGCCCCCAGTACCAAAAAAATAGATTTTTCCATCAGCAAAAATTGGCGACGCGGCGAACTCCTTAGCCACTCGTTTCTGCCAGACTATTTCGCCGCTGGATGGTTCGCGACAGGACACGATCCCATCATCACTGTTCATGTAGAACAAACTGTCGACCAACAATTGCGATGACTTTTTTGCTACACCTTTTTGATCCGACCACACAATGTGCGTTCCAGTGACGTCCCCTTTGCCATCGGGCCGAACTGCAATCATCGCCCCACTTCCGTTAGTAATGAAAACAAGACCATCTTGGAAAACCGGGCGTGCCGATGCATTCATCCCCGCATGATACACTGTCCACAACGGCGTCCCTTTGTCAGGATCATAGGCGATGGTCGCGGACGCTGATGGATAAACAAGCTGTTCCTCACCATTGACTTCAATTACTTGAGCCGTGCAGTACGCTTTCATACGGTCACCGTTGTCAGTGCCATAGTTAATTTTTCGCTCGCGTTTCCAAACCGTCGAACCGTCCCTAGCATCAAACGCGACGACATACTGCACATCGAACCCGTCGTAGGCTACGTACAGCTTTCCGTTATGCAGGATAGGTGAAGACGCTGGACCACGATGATGGTCGCACTCCAGATCGGTCCGACTCCAGATTTCTTTTCCTGTCTCGGTATCGAGGCATGCAGTCAGATAGGTCCCGAAGTGAACGTAAACACGCCCCTGCTCGATCACCGGCGTCGGCGTTGCATAGCTGTTCATGGGATGGCAAAACGCCGGCGTTTCATTTTCAACCAGGACACGATCGTGGATCACATTTCCGGTTTCACGGTCCAGACACAACACCGACATTTTTGTGCCATCCACTGTAGCAGTGGTCAGCCAAATCTGGTTTCCCCAAACCACGGGTGACGACCAACCCTTTCCATGGATCGGTGTCTTCCACTTCACCACGCTCTGATCAATTTTGTTGGGCAACGTTGAATCTGTTGCGTGACCATCACCCGAAGGTCCGCGAAACTCTGGCCAGTTGGATTCTGCAAGTACCGCAGGCAGGAACAACAGTGTGGCCAGCAAACTACATACTCTCATAAGACATCGGGTGAGGCAGGGAGGGAAAGAATGGGCTACAGACGGGGCTGCTTGATAACTAACACGAAAACGGCAGCAAAACACGGCCGACTCGGTTGCTTCAGTTATAGCCTGTTGGACCGATCACGACACGTCTCTTTCGTCGCAGAATTTCTCAGCATCCGACGTCTCGTGTCTGACAGATCCAACCCCGATGCACCGCCGAATGGGCTGCCGAACGATTTCCAGCTCAAGAAAACTCATCCTGACCCTCGACAAAATAGAAACAGCGCTCATCTGACTGTCACGACGCGAAATTGCAAGTTTTGTACAAAAGAATGCCGAATCCCTGCAATCCTCTCTCGCGAGCATCGTATAGGCTGGAATCCTCACGGACCAGATGCGATTTCATGGCATCACCTAAGCTCGGTCAGTGGTTCATGAACCGCCCCGAAAATCGCAAGTTTCGCGCATCCCTCGCTCACTACACGGCACCTCGGATAAATTCGAAATGACATTGGCAAATCAATATAAGTCCTATCGCGGTTTGCCTCCTCTAGCTGGACTGTGCAGCATGCAACGTGCTACCCAGCCAAACTGGTCTCTGGACGATAGTGTCACAAGACTTAAACGCCTGCATTATGTGCTCCGCCGTGTTCATGAGATGATGGTCGCAAGAATCCCATCCGAGCCGGTTTACGAACTGAAGATGGCGTACAGTCACCATTCCTACCTGTGTGCTGAGCAAGTCGATATGATCCGTCGCCGCGTCGGCGAAATGCGGGAACCGCCATTGGGCCTGGATAAAGTCCCTGATGACGCTCTGCAACTCACCCTCACCGAAATCGACGGCGCCCCAAACACAATCCAATTCCTGATAGGCATCTACAGCGTTATCATTCCTGAATGCGTTGCGGCCTGTCAGCGATTGGGTCAGCAGGCCCATCCTCTGGCAGATGCCCCGACTGTCCGAGTTGCCAAACTGATGGTCTTCGAACTCACCGAGTTATGCCAATACGGCGACGCCGCCGTGGAATGTCTTACCGACGATCCGCAGGATCCGAAACTTATCGCTTGGCGATCCCACCTCAATGCCTGCCTTGAAGTAGCTGGCATGATCGATGGATCTCAACCGTCCACTGGAGATTTCCCTCAATCATGGCACGTAAAAAAGGAGACGATTTACGACAAGCAACCTCAGCGTGACGAACGTTTTCGCGACCCATATAACGCGGGAGTTAATCCAGAATCCTTTCTTTACAACCCAGAGTTCTCCGCACGCGACAAGACCTTGATGATGTATTACAAGCGGCTTCGTGAAATCGACGTTCCGGAAATGATGGCAAGCATTATCGTTGAATTGCGTACCGAGGAACCATGGGATTTTCACATGGAAATGTGTCGCCAACTTTGGGACGAAGCACGGCATGCAATGATGGGTGAAGTGGGCTTCGTCGCTCAGGGAATTGACTGGACCGAAATCCCCATCAACTTCACATGGTCACATAACTTGAATACGCAATTGAACCCACGCGAGCGGCACGGAGTGCTGTTTTTCATTGAGCAGGGGCTGATGCCCAAAACGGGCAAGCGATACGAGTGGGAGGTGGCAACCGAAAGCGGAGACCCTTTGTCAGCCTTGTTTCAGGATTTTGACTGGGCGGACGAAGTTCTACACGCCCAGATCGGGCGTCGCTGGTACGTACCTCGATACGATTCATTGAAAGAAGCCATGGCTTATGGCGACGCATGCTGGTCACGCGTCCTGAGCCAATGGCAGGAATATCGGGACCAAGGGCTGACCGAGCACGAAAACTGGTGGCCGCGACTCTACACAACCGCCTGCAAGAACTGGGGAACGACACCCGACCCAGCAGCCTTGGCTTTCTGCGAAACCTACCAGGACAAGCGGGCCGACCTCGAACAACTGTGAGCGTCTCCTGCAGCCACGCCCGTGCTGCGTTCTATCCAAAATGCATGCTGCATTGAAACCTAGTGCATGCCGTGTTGATCCCGCCGCGCGTGATCAACATGTGTCGGAAGCACAATCCCAACATCGAGTTAGCCTGCCGCTAGACCAGTTCAGTTGGCTGTTGGCCAATTCAAGTGGCGATGCAGAAAGTCATAGGTACCCTTCCCCCAAATCGTATGGGGGCCGTCAAAGAATTCGATTTCAGTCTGATCCCCCAGGCCCAGTTTGTTGTAGTGTCGGCGAACCTTCGCGTATTCCCAAGCGACCCACTCATCAATCCCCACACCATCGTCATGACCTCGTTCTACCATGAACGGCCGCGGCGTCATCAACATCGAGAGTTCGGCATAATTGGCAACATTGCCCATATTCCATTCAAAGATTTCATATTCACCCGTCCACAGATAACTGAAGGGTGCG